>JAYSQA010000156.1:0-7849 GCA_043721775.1 Rhodobacterales bacterium | reverse complement strand
CGCCGAAGCATGGCTGCTCATCGCCCACATCCGCCGCGTCATCCGCATGCTCGTAAGGATATGACAACATTCGAAGAGTTTCGAACCAGACTCTGAGGCCTAATAGACGTACAGCTTGGAGACATCATAGCCGTTGAACTTCAGCAGATCGCGGGCGGCTTGCAGACGGTCGGCGGGAATGGCGGCGTCCCGGTTCAGGATCATGCCATAGTGGCCCGAGGGCGCGCCTATCACCATCGTGCGGTTGTCGATATCGACCCAAAGCACCCAGAACGGTCCAAATCCGGGCAAGTCAAAGCGCCCCGGAACCTGTGCCACCAGCGCCGCTGTGCCGCTTTTCACACCCGACGGCACGCAAAGCGTGTAGTGCGTGACCGCCCCGATCTGCATGTTCCCCGCGGCGCAGACGCTGCCAAAACCTGCCACCTGCACCCAATTTCCCTCGATCCGCGCAGGATCAAAGGCCGCTATGGAATAGACTTGGCGTGTGGCGTCGCGGTAAACCGCCTGTACCACCGGTTTCGGGGCGCAGGCGGCCAGCAGCAGGGCAGCCAGAAGCAGGCGGGTCATTGCAGGCACAGGGTTACCTCGGTTCCGTCAGGCTGAAGGATCGCATTGCAGCCCATCAGCGGCATGATGGGCGAACAAGTGCCGGATTGCGCAAGACATTCGCCCTGACAATCGCCCTTGCGGTGACAGGATTTGCCGGAATCCCGCGTGGTGTGGACGCAGACATGGCCCGATGACCCGGCCATGGCCGACCATTGGCCCTTTGATTTCTCGCACAGTGCTTGTTCGGGTGGGACCGGTGGCGCAGGTTCGGCAAGGGTTGCCGGTTGCGGGGCGGCAAGGGTTTGCTGTCGCGCTGCGGGATGCGGGGTGGTCTTGCCCGCCAGTTGCACCGCAGGCGCGTCCGATGCCAGACCATGGGGCCGCGTCGCGGCCGCAAGGGTTGCAGCCGCGATGGGGACCGCGCCCAACGCAGTCACGGCAATTTCCTCAGAAGCCAGCGGCGAGGTCTCCGCGCCCGGCGCAGGCGCGTGCATCTGGCAAGCGGTCAGCAAAAGCAGAACGGCGGCAAGGCGGGCAAGCGGGCGCATCGGTCCTCTCTTCGGGGGTGGCACGACAGACGCCAAAGTCGCGGGCTTTGGCAAAGCTTGATCAGTAGGGCTGCGGATAAGCGCGATGGGTGGCGGCAATCTCGGCCAAAACCTGCGGAGAAAGGGTGATCTGCGTCAGGTTGCTGGCCAGTTGCGCCGTGCTGGTGGCGCCAACGATGGGAATGGTGTGGAAGGGCCGGGTCAGCGTGAAGGCAATCGCCATCTGGCAGGGGTTCAGGCCGTGGCGGCTGGCGATGTTCAGGTACTCCTGCGTCACGTCAAAGGTGCGCGGTGTGACCCGCCCGCTCAGCAGTGGGTTCAACGACCGGCGCGAGCCTTGCGGCGTCACATCGCCCTGATACTTGCCCGACAGGATACCGCAAGCCAGCGGGGAAAATGCCAGCAGCGGCATATCCTCCATCACGCAAAGCTCGGCCCAGTCGGTGTCAAATTGGCGGCACAGCAGCGAGTATTCGTTCTGAACCGAGGCCATGCGGGGCAATCCGTGCGTTTCAGCCAAGGACAGCCATTTGGCCGTGCCCCAGACCGTTTCATTGGAAAGTGCAATGGCGCGAATCTTGCCATCGGCGATCAGTTTGGCGGATTCTTCAAGCAGTTCAAGCATCAGCGCCTCGACCTTCACAGGATCGCCCGGCCTTGGGTCAAAGCCCCAATTGTCGCGAAAGTGATAGTGCTTTCGGGCGGGCCAGTGAATTTGATAAAGGTCAATCCAGCCGGTCTGAAGGCGTTTCAGGCTACCTTCCACCGCTTGCCGCATCAGGGCGGCTGTCGGCAAGGCTCCGTCGCGCACCGCACCTTGACCGCCGCCTGCGATCTTGGTGGCCAGAACCACACGCTCCCGTCCACCCCGGGCGGCAAACCAGGTGCCGATGATCTCTTCCGTCCGGCCTGCGGTTTCGCGGCTGACTGGGTTGACGGGATACATCTCGGCAGTGTCCCAGAAATTCACCCCCGCGTCCAAGGCAAGGTCCATCTGGGCATGGCCCTCGCTTTCCGAGTTTTGCGTGCCCCAAGTCATCGTGCCAAGGCAGATTTCCGAAACCTTGATCCCCGTCCGCCCCAAATCAACTTGCCGCATTGCGCCCTCCGAAGTTTGGGGCAGGCTAGGGCATTAATCTGGCAAGGGAAACCTCTGGCTTGGCCCTTTCATTAAGGCACAAATATCCGCGGGAGGGTCCGGGAGGGCAGCCGGCCCTCCCGGTCTGTCAACAGGCACGCCAGAGGGAATTGAGAACATTTAGCGAACCGGATAGGGTCGCCCCATGGCCCTGCCGATTCTCCATATCCCAATTCTTCATACCTCGGGCGGGCGTAAGCCCTGGCCCGTGCAGGCATTGCCCGGCGGCCTTGGCCTTGGTCTGGCGCGGGGCCGTGTGCATGAGGCCTGCGGTCCGGCGCGCTGGACCTTGGCCGCGATGATCCTGGGGCAAAGCGAGGGCCCGGTGCTGTGGATCGGCCCGGGCTGGGTGCCCGAGCGGATTTATCCGGCCGGGCTGGAGGAATGGGCCGATCCGGGGCGGATCATCTTTGCCCGCGCGCGGCGGCCCGAGGATATTCTGTGGTCGATGGAAGAGGCGTTGCGGTCCGGCGCTATCCCGCTGGTTCTGACCGATCTGGCCGCCCCCCCGGCCCTGACCCCGGTGCGCCGCCTGCATCTGGCTGCCGAAACCGGGGCCGAGGCCGCGCGTCATGCGGGCCGTTTGCCGCCCCTCGGCCTGTTGCTGACGCCTGCGCAGGGCGGAGCGCAGGGGGTGGAAAGTCGCTGGCATATGGCGGCGGCCCCCAGCAACTCTACCCTGATCGCGCGGCGCAGCGCCTGGGTCTTGCAGCGGTTGCGCGCCCGCCTGGCCCCCGAAGCCACCTTCCACCTGCGGCGCGAGGCCCCCGATGACATGGGCCACGCCCCTTTGGTGGGAGAGGTCTGGCCCGCGGCGCCAGATGGGGGTCACACCGGATCGTGACCTGCAAAACCCACCACAAAACTCCGTGCCGTGCTAAACCATTTGGCAGGAGGACCAAATGCGCCTGATCCTGATCCTTGCCCTGCTGCTGACGGCCAGTTCTGCCATCGCAGCGCCTGCGGCCTATCATTTGCAACCCGACCTGTCCTCGGTCGGGTTTGAAACCGACTTCGGGCCGGACAAGATCACCGGCTCGATGCCGATAGCCACAGCCGATCTGACGCTGGATTTCGCCCATGTGGGCGGCTCCAAGGTTGCGGTCACCTTGAACGCGGCGGGGGCGCAGGCCAGCTTTCCGTTTGCAGCACAGGCGATGAAAGGGCCGAAGGTCCTTGATACGGCAGAGTTTCCGCAGATTGCCTTTGTCTCGACCGGGGTGATGGCAGAAGCGCAAGGTGCCACGGTGTCCGGCAACATCACCATTCGTGGCGTAACGAAACCTGCCAGCTTTCATGCCGAGATTTACCGCCAACAGGGCACTGTCAAAGGCGACCTTAGCCACCTGACCATCCGCCTGACCGGTGCCGTGATCCGCAGCGACTTTGGCGCGGTCGGGTGGCATGACCTGGTGGGCGATGAAGTCCGGCTGGACATTCTGGCGCGGATTGAAAGGGTCAACTGAGTGTTCAATGACGCGACGCGGTTTGGTCTGGTCAGCCGGGTCATTCACTGGGCGATGGCCGGGCTGATCATCGGCCTGCTTATCCTTGGCACCAAACTTACCACAATCCAGCCGGGGCTGGCCAACCTGTGGCTTTATGGCTTGCACAAAACCATGGGGCTGACGGCCTTCGCATTGGTACTGGTCCGTCTGATCTGGCACCGCATCAGCCCGCCCCCTGCCCCCATCGGTCCGCCCCATGCGTGGAAGACGCGGCTGGCAACGGGTGTGCATCACCTGACCTACGCGCTGTTGGTGCTGATCCCGCTGGCAGGCTGGGCCTATGCCTCGGCCACCGGTTTGGACATTCTCTTTGCCGACCGCTGGGTTATCCCGCCCATTGCCCCGGTGTCCGAAGCTTGGGAGAATGCCGCCCTTCTTGCGCATTCCGTCCTGACCAAGCTGCTGATGGCCGTGCTGGTGCTGCATGTGGCAGGGGCGTTACGGCGCGGGGTTCAGGGCGACGGCACTTTGTCGCGCATGATCTGGAAAGCACCTAAAGGCTGATCCCGATCAGGCCATGGCTTCAGGAAACGCGGCACACCTCGGTCGAACTTGGATCAGTAGTGCATCATGCAAATCAGCTTCTCGGGGCAATCCGCCCTTGTGACCGGCGCAGGATCAGGTATTGGGGCCGCGATTGTCGTCAGTCTTGCCGAAGCGGGGCACGCGTGATCGTGGCCGACCGCAATCTGGCCCATGCCTAGGCGGTTGCCGCGCAGATCACCGACGCGGGCTGGTTGGCCCATGCGGCGGGCGGCGATGTGTCGGACCCCGAGGTCGTCAAGTCGCTGGTGGCGCTGGCGGTTGAAAAGGGCGGTGCCTTGAACCTTCTGGTTAACAACGCCGGCATCGGCGGGCCACAGGCAATGCTGGGCGACTATCCGGTCGATGGCTGGAAACAGGCGATCGACATCAACCTGAACGCGGTCTTTTTCGGCATGCGCTTTGCGATTCCGGAAATGCTGAAAACCGGGGGCGGTGCCATCGTCAACATGGCTTCGATCCTGGGCTCGGTTGGGTTTTCCCGCTCTTCGGCTATGTCGCGGCCAAGCATGCGGTGGTGGGGATGACCCAGACGGCGGCGCAGGAATACTCGGCCAAAGGCATCCGCACCAATGCCGTGGGTCCGGGTTTCATCGACACGCCGCTGCTGACCGCCCTTCCGGCAGAGGCGAAGGTGGGTCTGGCTGCCCGGCATCCGATCAGGCGGCTTGGCACCTCGCAAGAGGTGGCCAATCTGGTGCTGTTCCTTTTGTCGGACAAGGCCAGCTTCATTTCCGGCAGCTGCCACCTTGTTGATGGCGGATATACTGCACAATAAGACCTTGGCTCTGGCCCTTCGCCCCGGCCCGCGTTAAATGGGCGCGGACCGGGACAAAAGGGCACACCATGGCACGCATTCTGATCACCTCTGCCATTCCCTATATCAATGGGATCAAGCATTTGGGCAATCTGGTGGGCAGCCAACTGCCCGCCGACCTGTTCGCCCGGTTCTGCCGGGCACGCGGCGATGAAGTGATGTTCATCTGCGCCACGGATGAGCACGGCACGCCCGCCGAACTGGCCGCAGCAAAGGCAGGCAAGCCGGTCGAGCAATACTGCGCCGAAATGCACGAGGTGCAGAAAGAGTTGGCCGCAGGCTTCCGGCTGTCGTTCGACCACTTTGGCCGCAGTTCCAGCCAGCGCAATCATCGGCTGACCCAGCATTTCGCAGGGGTTCTGGCCGGCAATGGCCTGATCCGCGAAGTGTCTGAAAAGCAAATCTATTCCATTGACGACAAACGCTTCCTGCCCGACCGCTATATCGAAGGCACCTGCCCGAACTGCGGCTATACCAGCGCGCGTGGGGATCAGTGCGACAACTGCACCAAGCAGCTTGACCCGATCGACCTGATCAACCCCCATTCAACGATTTCCGGCAGCACGAATTTAGAGGTGCGCGAGACCAAGCATCTGTATCTGATGCAGCGCAGCTTGCGCGACAAGCTGGCAGCCTGGATCGACAGCAAGACCGATTGGCCGCTGTTGACCACCTCGATTGCCAAGAAGTGGCTGAACGATGGCGACGGCTTGCAAGACCGCGGCATCACCCGCGATCTCTATTGGGGCATTCCGGTCCGGCACGGCGATCAGCCTTGGCCAGGGATGGAGGGCAAGGTGTTCTATGTCTGGTTCGACGCCCCGATTGAATATATCGCAGGCACCGCCGAATGGGCCGACGCGCATGGCTTGGAGGATGCAGCGTGGGAGCGTTGGTGGCGTACCGACAAAGGGGCTGCGGATGTCACCTATTACCAGTTCATGGGCAAGGACAACGTGCCCTTCCACACGCTGAGTTTCCCTGCAACCATCCTTGGCTCGGGTGAGCCGTGGAAACTGGTCGACTACCTCAAGTCCTTCAATTACCTCAACTATGATGGCGGCCAGTTCTCCACCTCACGCGGGCGTGGGGTGTTCATGGATCAGGCCCTGTCAATCCTGCCCTCGGATTACTGGCGCTGGTGGCTCTTGTCCCACGCCCCCGAAAGCAGCGATGCCGAGTTCACTTGGGAGAATTTCCAAGTCTCGGTCAACAAGGACCTGGCCGACGTTCTGGGCAACCTTGTCAGCCGGGTGACCAAATTCGCCCGCGCCAAGTTTGGCGAGACGATCCCGGCGGGTGGCAGTTTTGGTGCGCAGGAAACTGCGCTGATCGCCGATCTGGGAACCCGCATCAAGGATTACGAAGGCTATATGGCCGCGATGGAGGTCCGCAAGGCCGCCGCCGAACTGCGCGGCATCTGGGTTGTGGGCAACGAATATCTGCAATCCTCGGCCCCTTGGACCGCTGTGAAAACCGATCCGGAGCAGGCGCAGGCCACGGTGCGGTTGGCAATCAACCTGATCCGCATCTATGCTGTTCTGTCGCAGCCCTTCATCCCGGACGCCTCGGCCACGATGATGTCGGCGCTGAATTCCACCGACTGGACCTGGCCCACCAACATCTCGGATGCGATCCGCGCCTTGGCCCCAGGCCATGGTTTTGCCGTGCCGGAAAACCTGTTCCGCAAGATCACCGATGAGGAACGCGCCGAATGGCAGGCGAAATTCTCGGGCATCCGTGCCTGAAACGTCCAAGGGCACCCCAGCGCCATCAGCTTCAGGCTGACCAGCACCAGAATTGCTGCCAGCAGCATCCGCAGCGCGCCCTCGGGCAGTTTCGGGGCCAACAGACTGCCGATGATGATACCCGGGATCGAGCCAATCAGCAGGGTGCCCAGCAGCCGAAAATCCACATCCCCCCTTGTACCAATGACCAAGGCCCGAGATCAGCGTCAACGGCACCACATGGGCGATATCAGACCCGACGATCCGCAACGTGGGCAGACGTGGTACAAGACCAGTAGCGCCGTCACCCCGATTGCCCCCGCGCCAACCGACGTCGTGGTTACCAGCACGCCCAGCACAATCCCGGTCAGCACCGTCAATCCGGCAACCAGACCCTCATTCGCGGTTTGGACCCGGCGTCCCAGAAACTCGACGATCTGCGCCCGGAACAGCAGCGTGGCAGAGGTGACCATCAGCACAGCGCCCAGCAGAAACGCCAGAACCCCGCCCTTGCTGCCCTGCACGCCCAAAGCCTGCATCACGGCAAAGGTCGCCAAAGTCGCCGGAACCGAGCCCGCTGCCAAGCGCCGGACAATGCGCCAATCGACTGATTTATTGCGGCCATGCACCGCAGTACCGACCGAATTCGTCGCCGCTGCATACAAAAGGTCGGTGCCGACAGCCGTGGCCGGGTGGACGGCGAACAACAAGACCAGCAGCGGCGTCATCAACGACCCGCCCCCCACACCCGTCAGGCCAACGATGACCCCAACGGCCAATCCTGAAAGAGAAAACAGGAAATTCATGTTTTCCACGGGCATTTTTGTCGAATCCTTATGCTGTGATGGCCAGAAATGACGACCAGACCATTTCTGACAACGCTAAACTGTAAAACCCGATAGGATTAAGCTCAGGACTCATAGCCAGAACAGCATGATCGCGGCGAGGGCGCAGGCGGACAGGAAGATGTCGGCGCGCCGGTCAAGCCGCATGGCTATCCTTCGCCAATCCTTCAA
>JAYSQA010000155.1:0-16015 GCA_043721775.1 Rhodobacterales bacterium | reverse complement strand
GCTCATCTTGATAACCTACCCACAATGTGCATCCCAAAACTCGATGTGGCGATTGCCTCGGTTCGACACCTTCATAACTATTTAGCCGCACATGAAGCCGGACTGGCAACTCTTGCAGGACTGACGACAAATCAAGACGATTTCGATAAGGGCTTGGACCAGTGCATTTGCGGTGCAAAACAAGTGTATGACCGTGCAATAAGCTAAAATAGTGGGCGAACGGATACTTCTACCTGATAACTAAATCCCTAGATTTCACCAGGATTGCGTCCGTGCAGCGATCTGGTGCCGTCAATCATTTTCTGATATTCCCCAATCTGTTTAACCACGCCGATTGGATCACGGTAGCAGGCTTTCTTGGTCTCAAACATCAAGTGCAACGGTTGAACTGAAGGTTTTGATTTCTTCTGCCATGGCCTCGGCGGGGGTTTTCCAGCCGAGGGTTTTTCGTGGTCGCCCATTCATCAATCTGGCGACATCGTTGAGCCAGGTCTGCGAGGCATCGCTGAGGTCGGTGCCCTTGGGCATGAATTGGCGCAGAAGCCCGTTCGTGTTTTCGTTGGAGCCGCGCTGCCAAGGGGCGTGCGGGTCACAGAACCAGATGTCGATCTTGAGGCGCCGCGCCAGTTCCGGGTGGCAGGCCATCTCCGATCCCCGGTCATAGGTCATCGAGCGGCGCATCTCGCGTGGCAGGCGTTTCATCTGGCGGCTGAAGGCCTCCAGCGCTGCCACTGCGGTATTGCCCTCCATCTTGCACAGAACCACGAAGCGGGTCTTGCGCTCGACCAGCGTGCCCACCGACGAGCGGTTGAAGGCACCCTTGATCAGGTCTCCCTCCCATTGCATCGGGCCGCAGACCGAGGCGGTCGATGCGACCGGGCAGTTCCTGATCCCGTGCGACGGACACATGCATATCGCGTCAGGCATGCTGACCCCGGCGGAATTCGCCGCCGCCGTCATCCCGCATGATATGACCACAATGTTCACCGACCCGCATGAAATTGCCAACGTGCTTGGCCTGCGGGGCGTTCGGATGATGCATGACGAGGCGCTGCTGCAGCCGATCAACATCTTCACCCAGATGCCGTCCTGCGCGCCCTCGGCCCCGGGGCTGGAGACGACGGGGCTGGAGACGACGGGGTTCGAGATTGGCCCCGATGACGTGGCCAACGCGATGCGCTGGCCCGGCATCATTGGTCTGGGCGAGATGATGAACTATCCCGGCGTCATCAACGGCAGTCAGCAGATGCTGAAGGAAATCGCCGCCACGATGCGCGCGGGCAAGGTGGTCGGCGGGCACTAAGCCAGCCCCGACTGCGGCATCTCCTTCCACGCCTTCATTTCGGGCTTTGGCTACCGGGGCCGTATGGCCATCGCGTCCACTTTGGCGCATGACGGCCACCACATGATCGTGGTGGGCACCGACCGCGCCCAGATGGCGCTGGCCGCGAACCGTCTGGCCGAGGTGGGCGTCGGCATCACCCTTTGGCGCTACGGGCAGGAACTTGCGCTGGTCGAACTGCCCATCGCGGGGCTGATGTCCGACAGCCCGGCGCTTCAGGTGGCGGACAAGGCGCAAGCCCCTGGTCGCCGCAATGGCCGACTGCGGCTGCACGCTGAACAACGCCCACATGCAGCATTCCCTTTTGGCGCTGGTGGTGATCCCCAAGCTTCGCATCTCGGACAAGGGCCTGATCGACGTGACCCGTTTTGCCGTGATCGATCTTTTCATGACCGATCTGTTGTGACCGATCTGCCGTGACCGATCTTTTCGGAACCCGGCTGTCGAAGACCGGGGCCTTATCCGGCATGTGCACCCGCAGCCAAAAACAAAAACGGCGCCGCGGACCGACCCTTGAAGTCACGGCGCAGAACCAAGCCGAAGATCCATCCCACCTGCGAAAGTGTGGTGACCAAAAGACATTAAACTTTTCCCGGGTAAGGCATTCCTTCACCCATTTGCGCGACAACGCTGAAGGGCAACGCCAGCATGGCGATGCCGGTATGGCATCGGGACGGGTCAAAGTCCCCATAGGGTAAGCGGCAGAATGTCCTTTCTCAGCACGATGACTGCGGCGCAGATCAGCACGCTGTCCACCTCGGTGATGGCCGGTCTGACCACCGGCGACATCGTCGGCATGACCAGCGATCAGGTACAGGCCCTGACCACAGCGCAGATTCAGGCGTTTTCGACTGCATTCGTGTCTGGCCTTACCCCGCTTCAGGTCCAGATGCTGACCACGGATCAGACCGCGGCCTTCAGCTTCAATCAGGTCGCCGCATTGCCAACGGTGGCCATCAGAGGATTCTCGACGGCGGCCATCGCCGCACTGACCACCGAACAGGCGGCAGCGCTGACCTCGGCCCAAGTCGCGGCCTTCACGACGACGCAGATTGCAGCGTTACAAAGCGCCGATCTGGCGATGATCAGCCCCGATGCCGTGGCGGGCATCAGCACGGCGCAGGTCCGAACGCTGTCGACTGAACAGATTGCCGCCCTGTCCGTCGACCAGATCAACGCGCTGACGGGCACGGTCGCCGGTGCCCTGAACGCGGCGCAGGTTGCGGGGCTTGGCACGGCACAGATCGCAGGCTTCAGCGCGGCCGCCATCGCCGCCCTGACAACCTCGGCGCTGAAGGGATTTGGCACGCAAGATGTCGCGGCCTTGACGGCTGATCAGGCGGGGGCGCTGACGGCTGCGCAGATAGCGGCACTGTCGACTGACCAGCTTGCCGGATTTGAGGCATCCGATTTCGCGCATCTTGCCACGGCGGCACTTGCGGGCCTGGGTTCGGCGCAGATCCGCAGCCTTTCCAGCCCCCTTCTGAATGCTCTGACGGCAGAGCAGGTGGCGGGTCTTTCGGCCAATGTGGTCCAGTGGCTGACCACCGGGCAGGTCAATGTCCTGTCGCCAGCGCAAATCCGGGCGCTGTCGGGTAAAGCCGCCGCTGCGCTGACGACAACGCAGGTTGCGGCCCTTGACGCCGATCAGATCGCGGCGTTCAGCGCCGCTGGCTTTGCAGCCCTTGGCACGGCGGCGCTGAAGGTGCTGACGACGGATCAGATAGTTGGCCTAAGCACGGTTGAAGTTGCCGCCATGCTGTCAAACCAGCTTGCAGCACTGACCACCAGCCAGCTTGCGGCTTTGAGGCCTGATCAGATTGCCGTGCTGTCCGATGCATCGGTGGATGTTCTGGGCTCTGCCCAGATCGCGGCACTTTCGACGGCGCAGATCGTGGCGTTTTCCACCGATGCTTTCGCGGCATTGGCACCGGACGCTCTTGCGGGGCTGTCGACCGGCGATATGGCGGCGCTGACCACGGATCAGGTCGGGGCGCTGACCGCAGCGCAGGTGGCGTCCCTGTCCACAGATCAGATCGTGGCGATGGCGGCGGCGGATTTCGGCTGGCTGTCATCCGATGCGGCGTCAGGGCTTGGGTCGGCCCAGATTGCCGCCCTTGACGTGACCCGTCTGGCAGCTTTTGGCACCGACAGCATGGCCGGGCTGACCGGAGCGGCCATGCAGGGGTTCGCGACCACGCTTTTTGCCGGACTGACCACGGCGCAGATGGCGGCACTTGGCAGTGCAGCGGCGGCTGGGCTGGTGTCGGCACACCTTGCAGCCCTTGACGCCGATCAGATTGCGGCTTTGGGTCCGCAAGCCATCGCTGCCCTGACGACAGCGGCGCTGCGGGGGCTTGGCACCGACGGCATCGCGGCGCTGACAACAGCCCAGGCCGCAGCCTTGAAATCGGCTCAGCTGGCGGTCTTGTCCACCCAGCAGATCGCGACCTTCGGAACCGGGGATATCGCGCATCTGACCGCGACCGCCCTTGCGGGCCTGGGTTCGGCCCAGATCAAAAGCCTGCGGACTGATCAGATTGCCGCCCTTGGCACGGCGCAGGTGGCTGGATTGACCAGCACCGGCGTGGCAGGCCTGACGACGGCGCAGATCACACGGCTTGCCACGGCGCAGATCGGCGCGCTGTCCAGTGCGGCGGCGGCCGGGTTGACCTTGACACAGGTGGCGGCACTGACCACGGCGCAGGTTGCGGCCCTTGGCCCGGCGACCATGGGCGCCTTGGGTGCGCCCGCGATCCGGGCGCTTGGGACCGATGACATCGTGGCCCTGACCACGGCGCAGGTGTCACGGCTTGGGTCAGCCCAGATTGCCGCGATGTCCGGCGCGCAGATGGCCGCCTTTCAAACGGCCGATCTGGCGCAGGTAGGCTCTGCCGCCATGACCGGGCTTGGCTCGGCTGCCATGGCGGGATTGCGGGCCGACCAGATTGCTGCCCTGACCACGCGGCAGGTCGCCGGGCTGACAAGCGATGCCGTGGCGGGGCTGACGACGGCGCAGATCGCCAGCATCGGCACCAGCCAGATCCGGGCGATCACAGGCGCGGCGGTGCGCGGGCTAAGCTTCACGCAGGCCGCAGCCCTGACTGCGTCGCAGGTGGCCGCGTTCAGCACCGCCACCATAGCCGCGTTCAGTGGCAGCACCGTCCGGGGCCTTGGCACCGCCAGCATCGCGGCGCTGACCACGGCACAAGCCGCAGCCCTGACCGCAGGGCAGATGGCGCCGATGTCCAGCACGCAAATCGCGGCGCTTGAAACGCGCGATCTTGTGCAGTTGACCACCGATGCCATTGCGGGTCTTGGTGCCACCCAGATCAAGGGGCTTTCGACCGGTCAGATCGCAACCCTGTTAACCGACCAGATCGCCGCCCTGTCCGCGCGCGCCCTTGCGGGTTTTGACACCGGCCAGCTTGCCAGCCTGACGGCGGATCAGATGGCCGCCCTGTCCGGCGTGGCTGTCGCAGGCCTCAACTCTGCCCAGACAGCGACCCTGTCGACCGACCAGATTGCCGCCTTCAGCACCGAAGCCATCGCCGCCCTTGGCCTTGCGGCGCTGCATGGCCTGACCACGCGGCAGATCGTTGCCCTGACGGGAGACCAGGTCGGGGCCCTGACCTCGCCCCAGATCGCAGCGCTTGGCACGACACAGCTTGCCGCGATCGAGGTTGACGACCTTGGCCAGCTTTCGGCAACCGCGCTTTCCGGGCTTGGCTCGGCCCAGATCAAAGGGTTAAGCGGCGCCCAGATCGGGGTTTTGGGCGCCGACCTGATCGCCAGCCTGCCAAGTGCCGCCATCCTTGGGCTGACCGCGGGCCAGATCGCGGGCCTGACGGTGGACCAGGTGGCAGCCCTTTCGGCAGCCGCCGCCGGGGCGCTAAGCTCGGGCCAGATCACGGCCCTTGGCACAGCGCAGATCGCGGCCTTCGACACCGCAGCGATTGCGGCGCTTGGCATTGCGGCGCTGCGGGGTTTGACAGCCAATGACATGATGGCCCTGACGGGACCTCAGGTGGCCGCACTGACCGCCGCCCAGATCGCCACGTTTGGCTCGCTTCAGATCGCAGCGATTGAAACGGCGGATATGCCCCGGATCTCGGCCTTCGCGATCAGCGGCCTTGGGTCGGCCCAGGTCAAGGGGTTCAGCAACGCCCAGATCGCGGTTTTGGGCACCGAACAGGTTGCCAACTTGTCGAGTGCGGCAATCAGCGGTCTTGGTGCGGCCCTTTTCGCAACCCTGTCTGCCGATCAACTGGCCGCCTTCACGGCCTTCGCGGCCCGTGGCATAGGCTCGGCCCAATTGGCCGCCCTGTCGACCGATCAGATCGCAGCCCTTGGCACCGCAGCCATTCCGGGGCTTGCGACGACGGCGCTTGCAGGGCTGACGACAGCCGATATGGCCGCCCTGACCGAAGCGCAGGTTGCAGCTTTGGTCGCAACGCAGGTCGCAGGCCTGTCGCCCCAGCAGATCGCCGCCCTTCCGGTCGAGGATTTTACCCAGCTTGCAAACGCCGCCATCCGGGGCTTGGGATCAGCGCAAACGGCGGCGCTGTCGCTTGCCCAGATCGCCGGGCTTTCGGCGGATCAGGTTGGCAATCTGTTCAGCGCGGCCCTGTCAGGGCTGACCGCCACCCAGTTCTCCAGCCTTTCGGCGCAGCAACTTGGCGCACTTTCCTTGTCTGGCGCCCGCGCCATCACCTCGGCCCAGCTTGCTGCCCTGTCGACCGACCAGATCGCATCGCTCAGCACGGATGCGATCTACGGTCTTGGCACCGCAGCATTGGCCGGATTATCCGCCTCTGACATGGCAGCCCTGACCGCGGACGCGGTGGGGGTGATGACGGCATCGCAGATCGCTGCCCTGATCCCCCCGCAGATCGCCGGGGTCGCGCCAGAGGCGATAGCGTACCTGTCAACGGGGGCCATCCGGGGCATCGGGTCGGCTCAGATGAAGGCGCTTGATACCGCACAGATCGCCCGGTTGAGCGAGGATCAGGTGGCGGCGCTGACCTCTTCGGCCATCCTTGGACTAACCTCGCGTCAACTTGCAGCGCTTTCTGTCGATCAGATCGGCGCGCTTTCGACACAGGCGGCGCGCACGCTGACGTCAAGCCAACTTGCCGCACTCGACACCGACCAGATCGGGGCGCTGGATGCGGCTTCTGTCGCAGCGCTGACGACGGCTGCATTGCCGGGGCTTTCTGCGGCGCGCATGGTAGCCCTAAGCGACGGCGCCGTGGCGGCGTTGACCGTGGTGCAGGTCGCGGCCCTGACATCTACCCAGCTTGGCGCCCTTGCGGCCAGCGACATGTCGCTCTTGTCCCCGGCGGCCCTTGCCGGACTGAATGCGCAACAGGTCCGGGGCCTGGACACCGCGCAGATCGTGGCCCTTGGAACCTCGATTGCAAGCCTGTCATCGACCGCCGTTCCGGGGCTTTCGGCGGCCCAGATGTCGGCGCTGACCGTCGATCAGGTCCGGGTGATAACCAGTGCTGCGGCCAATGCGCTTGGATCGGCCCAGATCGCAGCCCTGTCGACTGATCAGGTTGCAGCGTTCAGTACCAACGCCGTGCCCGCGCTGACGGTGGCCGCACTGGCGGGCCTGTCCGCTGCGGATATTGCGGCGCTGACCTTGGCGCAAATGGCACGGTTGACCTCGGCGCAGGTCGCGGCCCTGACCACGGTCCAAATCGCGGCCTTCACGCCCGGGACGCTGGCACAAATGTCTGCCGCCGCCGGTCAGGCTTTAAGCGCTGTGCAGATCATGGCACTGACGCCGGATCAGGTGGCGGGGCTGAACATGGCAGCGATTGGGGCCCTGACCACAGCCGCGCTGAAGGGTTTGTCGACTGCCGATATCGCGGCCCTGACGGCCCTGCAAACCGCGCGGCTCAGCTCTGGCCAGATCGCGGCCCTGACTGCGGCGCAGATCGGCGCGTTCCAGACCGAGGGTTTCGCCAATATCTCTGTCGCGGCGATGGCGGGCCTTGGCTCGGCCCAGATGGCCAGCCTTGACGCCGGCCAGACCGCAGCGCTGACCGCAGCGCAGATCGCCAGGCTTTCGACCTCCGCAATCCTTGGCCTGACAACGCAGCAACTTGCAGCGCTGTCGACACCGCAGGTTGCCGCCCTGTCCGGCACGAGTGTGGCGGTCTTTGGTTCGGCGCAAGTTGCCGCCCTGTCCGGCGCGCAGATCGCGGCCCTTGGCACCGCCGCCATCGCAGCCCTGACCCCGGCCGCCTGTGCGGGCCTTGCAAGCAGCGACATCGCGGCCTTGACCGCCGACCAGATCGCCCACCTGACCTCGGCCCAGATCGCCAGCCTGACCCCGGCAAGGATCCGCGCCATTGCGGCGCAAGACTTTGACCAGCTTGCACCTTCCGCCGTTGCGGGCATCGGATCGGCGCAAATGTCGGGCCTTGCCACCGCCCAGGTCGCAGCGCTGACATCGGCGCAGATCGCCAGACTGGCATCAGCCGCAATCATCGGCCTGACCACAGCCCAAATTGGTGCACTTTCGACCGGACAAATCCGCGCCCTGTCGACAGGCGCTGTGGGCGTGCTTGGCGCGGCGCAGCTTGCCGCCTTCGACACGGCGCAAATTGCGGCGCTGGCCACCGGGTCCCTGGCCTCGGCGGCGCTTCGCAGCCTGTCAACCGCACAGATCGCGGCGTTGACCATTGACCAGATGGCGCAATTGTCCTCGGCCCAGATCGCGACGCTAAGCAATGCCCAGATCAGCGCGATCGAGCCTGTGGATCTGGCACGGATTGTTGCCCCGGCTCTGGCGGGGCTAGGCTCGGCGCAATTGGCAAGCCTGGACACCACACAGGTTGCGGCGCTGACGTCAGCACAAATCAACAAGCTGACGGCGGCGGCCTTCGTCGGCCTGACAACCACCCAAGCGGCTGTCCTTGGCACAGAGCAAATCCGCGGCATCTCGACCAGCGCCGCCCATGCGCTGACCTCAACCCAGCTTGCCGCACTTGCGCCGGGACAGATCGCGGCCATCAGTTCAGCGGCCATCGCGGCACTGACGACGGCCGCCTTTGCCGGGTTTTCGACCGCCGATATCGAAGCCCTGACAACTGTTCAGGCCGCAGCCCTGACCGCACCCCAGATGGCTGGCTTGCAGGCCCCCCAGGTTGCCGCGCTTGAGCCGCAGGATATCGCGCGGATCACCTTGGCGGCCATCGCAGGCCTTCGCACCGCGCAGATCGCACGGCTTGACACCGATCAGGTGGCGGCTTTGACCGCCACGCAGGTCGCAACCCTGACGGCGGCCCAGATCCACGCCCTGACCGTGCCCGCCGCAAGTGCGCTGGCGCCAGCGGCAATCCGCGCGCTGCACACCAGCCAGATGAGCGGCTGGTCCACCAGCCAGATTGCTGCCCTGACCGCAGGCCAGATCGACGTGCTGTCAACGTCGAACATCCGCGCACTTGTGGCGGCGCAGGTGGCGGCTTTCACCGAAACGCAGTTGGCCTCGATGACAACGTCGCAGATCGTCGCCCTGTCGCTTTAAGGCGACCTACAATGGATCAGCCCGAAGCGGTGCAGTTCAGGCACCACGCCAGCCGCGTCAACCGGATGCGCAAGGCCGCACGGACGTTACAGCTCAATCAGCCTTAATTGATGGGATGAGACCTGGCAGCAGCCACCACTTGCCATTGCGGAAACCTGCCAAAATGCTGCGGCGCAAAAGGATGGCCGGTTCAGCTACGATGCAAAACGGCGCGAAACCGAAGCGGCACGGGGCCTGCATCTTTGCGCGCCCTGCGCAGCCAGCTCTGCGTTCGGGCGACGCCGGGCTGGCCCATGTCCTGGAAAATGGCACCAAAAATCCGGCGCAAGGCCATGTGCGCCGGATTTTTTCGGTCATGTCAGGGCTTGGGCCAAGCTTTGCTTGCCGTCGGAACGCCAGTGCCCCGACGACAACCCATTTGGCCCCTGCCTACCGTCACAGGGGTGGCGTCAGCTGCACCCGCTTGTGCCGCCGCAGGTGTTGCACTTCATGCAGGTGCCGTTGCGCACCAGCGTGTAGTTGCCGCACTCGCCGCAAGGGTCGCCCTCGTAGCCCTGCATCTTGGCCTTGACCCGCAACTCGACGCTTACGGTGCCTGATGCCAAAGCCGTGCTGCCACCGCCACCCATCGCCCGGGCGGTTTCCGGGATCAGCCTGTTCAGCGCGGTGATGCTGTCACCCGCGATCCCCATGCCGCTGAACCCCGTCATCCCCATGCCACCTTGCAGTACCACCAGTTCCTGCGGCACCCGCTTGCGCAGATACCCGGTCGACGAGATTTGCTTGATCACCTCAAGCCCGCGATTGGCTGCGGTTTCAGACACTTCCGAGATGTTGCGCTTGCCTTCATCCTCGCCCCGGCCCAGTTCGTCAAAGCTGTGCCCTTGCGGTTTCACATGCGCCAGATCGGTCCGGTCCAGATAGGAAATCGCCAGTTCCCGGAAGATATAGTCCAGAATTGACGTCGCGTTCTTCACGCTGTCATTGCCCTGCACCATGCCCGCCGGTTCAAAGCGGGTGAAGGTGAAGGCCTCGACATATTCCTCCAGCGGCACGCCGTATTGCAGGCCCACGGAAATCGCGATGGCGAAGTTGTTCATCATGGCGCGGAAGCCCGCACCTTCCTTGTGCATGTCGATGAAAATCTCACCCAGGCGGCCGTCGACATATTCGCCGGTGCGCAGATAAACCTTATGCCCGCCGACAATGGCCTTTTGCGTGTAACCCTTGCGCCGTTCCGGCAGCTTTTCGCGGTTGGTGCGGATGATTTCCCGGATAATAATCTTCTCAACGATCTTCTCGGCCAGAACCGCCGCCTTCTCCTGATTGGATCCGGTGGCCATGATCTCCTCGGCCTCTTCATCGTCTTCGATCAGGGCAGATGCCAGCGGTTGCGAAAGCTTCGACCCATTGCGATACAGCGCGTTCGCCTTGATCCCCAAGCTGTGCGACAACTCGTAAGCCGCCAGCGTCTCGGCAATAGTCGCAGAATTCGGCATGTTGATCGTCTTGGAAATAGCACCCGAGATGAACGACTGCGCCGCTGCCATCATGTAGATATGGCTTTCCACCGACAGATAGCGCTTGCCGGTCTTGCCGCAGGGATTGGCGCAGTCAAACACCGAATAGTGGTGCTTCTTCAGGAAAGGCGCACCCTCCAGCGTCATCGTGCCGCAAACATGGTCGTTGCAGGCGTCAATTTGCGCTTTGGTAAAGCCAAGGTGGCGCAGCAGGTCAAAACTCGGGTCAGAAAGCTTGCCCGCCGGAATCCCCAAGGTGCCCTTGCAGAAATCCTCGCCCAGCGTCCACTGGTTGAAGACAAAGCGAATGTCGAAGGCGGTGGGCAGGGCTGCTTCGATCTTCTCGATCTCACGCGGGCCAAAGCCGTGGCCAACCAGCGAGGTGTGGTTGATGCCCGGTGCCTGCGCGATAGAGCCGTGGCCGACCGCATGGGCGACCATTTCCGCAATCTGGTGGCCCGGATAGCCCAAAGTCTCCAACGCGCCCGGCACCGACTGGTTGATGATCTTGAAATACCCGCCCCCGGCCAGCTTCTTGAACTTGACCAAGGCAAAGTCGGGCTCAATGCCGGTGGTGTCGCAGTCCATCACCAGACCGATGGTGCCGGTGGGGGCAATCACCGTGGTCTGCGCATTGCGATACCCATGCGCCGCACCCAAGGCCAAAGCCTCATCCCAAGCCGATTTCGCCAAGGCAACCAGCGTCTGGTCCGGGCAGTTGCGATGATCCAAGCTGACCGGATCAACGTTCAGACCCTCATAAGCCCCGGTGCCGTAAGCCGCAGCGCGGTGGTTGCGGATCACCCGCAGCATATGGGGCGCGTTGCGGTCATAGCTGGGGAAAGCCCCCAGTTCCTTGGCCATCTCAGCCGAGGTCGCATAAGCAATCCCGGTCATCAGGGCTGTCAAAGCCCCGCACATCGCCCGGCCCTCTTTGCTGTCATAGCCAAGCCCCATGGTCATCAGCAACCCGCCGATGTTGGCATAGCCCAGACCAAGGGTGCGGAAGTCATAGGACAGTTGCGCAATCTCTTTCGACGGGAACTGCGCCATCATCACACTGATTTCCAGCGTGATCGTCCAAAGACGTGAAGCGTGAATATACGCCTCAGCGTCGAACTTCGAATTCTTCTGGAAGGTCAGCAGGTTCATCGAGGCCAGATTGCAGGCCGTATCATCCAGGAACATGTATTCCGAGCACGGGTTGGACCCGCGAATGGCCCCATCCTCCGGGCAGGTGTGCCAGGCATTCACCGTGTCGTGAAACTGGATGCCCGGGTCCGCACAGGCCCATGCCGCATGGCCGATCTGGTCCCACAACTCCCGCGCCGAGATGGTCTTGGCGACCTTGCCATCAGTGCGGCGGATCAGCTCCCACGGGCGATCCTCGCGGACCGCTTTCAGGAAAGCATCCGTCACCCGGACCGAGTTGTTCGAGTTCTGGCCGGACACCGTCATATAGGCTTCAGAATCCCAATCGGTGTCATAGGTGGGAAACTCGATCGAAGTGAAACCCTGCCTGGCATATTGCAGGATGCGGAAGGTGTAGGTGTCCGGGATCATCGCCTTCTTGGCCGACTTTATCGCAGCCTTCAAAGCCGGATTCTTGACCGGATCCACCGAGTCTTCCGACGAGCCATCCCACGTGCGGATCGCCGTGAAAATCTCGTTCAACCGCGCTTCATGGACCTTCGAACCGGCAACCAAGGACGCAACCTTCTGCTCCTCGATGACCTTCCAGTTGATGAACGCCTCAACATCGGGGTGATCCATATCGCAGATCACCATCTTGGCAGCCCGCCGCGTCGTACCACCCGACTTGATGGCACCGGCAGCCCGGTCACCGATCTTCAGGAACCCCATCAGGCCGGAAGACTTGCCGCCGCCCGACAACTTCTCGCCCTCCCCGCGCAGCGAGGAAAAGTTGGTGCCGGTGCCCGAACCATACTTGAACAGCCGCGCTTCCCGCACCCACAGGTCCATGATGCCGCCATCGCCCACCAGATCATCGCGCACCGACTGGATGAAGCACGCATGGGGCTGCGGATGTTCGTAAGCGCTGTCCGACTTGGTCAGCACCTTCGTCTGGTAGTCGACGTAATAGTGCCCCTGCGAAGGCCCATCAATCCCGTAAGCCCAGTGCAGGCCCGTGTTGAACCACTGCGGAGAGTTCGGCGCCGCCATCTGACGGGCGAGCATGAAGCGCATCTCGTCGAAATAGGCTTTGGCGTCGGTCTCGGTGGTGAAATAGCCACCCTTCCAGCCCCAATAGGTCCAGGCCCCGGCCAGCCGGTCAAACACCTGCCGGGCACTGGTTTCACCGACATAGCGCTTGTCGGACGGCAGTTGCTCCAGCGCCTCAAGGTCTGGCACCTGACGCCACAGAAAACGCGGCACGCCCGTTTCGGACACGCGCTTGGTCACAGCCGGAATCCCGGCCTTGCGGAAGTACTTCTGGGCGAGCACGTCAGCGGCGACCTGGCTCCAGCCCTCGGGCACCTCTACGGCTTCATTGCGAAAGACAATCTTGCCATCGGGATTGCGGATTTCCGATGTGGTAACCTGAAACGCCAAAACGCCGTAGGCGCCCTTGTCTGCCGTGGTGAATTTCCGCTCGATCTTCATGTGCCCCGTAACTCCTTGTTTTTCGTTTCCCAAGGAAAGGCCAAAACCGAACGCCCGCGCTCCATCCCCGGGCGCGTCCCTCGTCAAAGGTTTGCATTCTGCCAGACCTGTCCCCGTCGCGGCACGCCCTGTTTCCCGGCTCGGCCCCAACGTCATCAAACTGACGCATGTTCTGCGCGGCAGCAACGAATTTTTTGCATATTTTCCCTATATTTTGTGCTTGACGCTAAGCTGCCGTCTAGGTGTGGCGTTTTTACACGGGGCTTGGGTCTGTGGATAAAGACGGGGATGAATGTGCCACGGCTGTGGATACAAGGCCGAAATGCCAGACAGGCGGGGCCTTTGGCGGCAAAGGATAAGTTTGCGTGCGAAGTCCGCCGCGCAAGGCCTCGTTGATTCTGCCTTGTCAACTCACCCTGCGGTTGATCAACACAATTCCCAGCGACACCAGCGCCGCAGCCCCCAGCAGGGTGAACGACAGCGACTCACCAAAGATCAGATGGCCCAGCATGATCGACAGGATCGGCGTCAGGAAGGAAAATGACGCGACGGTGGACGCCGGATAGACCGACAGCAGCCACAGCCAGGTGATGAACCCGCCCGCCACGACCACCCCGGCCTGAAACACCAGCCAGACCCAGTCCATCGGCCCGACATCGCGGATCAAAGGCCCGATCAACGGCGACACCGCCAGCAGAATGGGGGCTGACACCAGCACCATCCAGAACAGTTGCGCCTCTGGTCCGGCATGGCGCAGCCGTGTGGTGCGGGTAATCATCGCCGTGCCCGCCCAGCCCCATGCCGCGATGAGGGCGCAGAAATCGCCCAGCCAACTGACCTGACCTGCCCCGCCACGGGACGTGATGGCCCAGGCCGTGCCCGCAAAGGCCAGCGCCAGCCCAAGGGCCTTGACCGGCGTGGCCCGCTCTCCGGGCAACAGGAAGTGCGCGGCAATCCCCAGCCAGACCGGCATCGAATACATGATCAGGGCCGAATGGCCGACGGTGGTAAGGTCCAGCGCCAGAAACAGCCCGATGAACTCTACCGCAAAGACCGTGCCAATCAGCAGCCCCGGCCCCAGATCGGCCCACCTCACCCGCCCCGACAGCCCGCGATACCACAGCCAACCGCCCACGAACACAATCGCCAGCGCTGACCGCGCGCCCGCAAAAAACACCGGCTGCAAGCCCTTGTCGACCAGCTTGATCACGATCTGGTTGACGGCCAGCATCGCTGCCACCGCCAACAGCGTGGCAATCCCAACCCCGTCCAACCTGTCCTTGCGCATCTTGGCCCCCATTTTGCGCCCCCACCCTTTCGGGACCCGGCCCAAATGGTCAACCCCAGTCGTCAGGGTCCGGTGGTCACGACATGAAACCTCTGGCAGGATCAGCCGCTATGACATAAAGCCCCCCCAGCACAGGAGCAGCGATGCCCGACATCATCTCTCGCAGCGTCGCCAAGGGCCTGCGCATGACAGACCAGCGCCGCATCGTCGCCCGCGTGGTGGGCGAGGCGGAAGATCACCCCGATGTCGAGGAACTTCACGTCCGCGCCATGCGGCTTGACCCGCGCATCTCACTCGCCACCGTCTACCGCACCGTCAAACTGTTTGAGGAAGCCGGCCTCTTGGACCGCCACGAATTCGGCGACGGCCGCGCCCGCTATGAGGATGCCGAGCGCGACCACCACGACCACCTGATCGACGTGAACTCTGGTCAGGTCATCGAATTCGTCGACCCCGAGATTGAAGCCCTGCAAGAAAAAATCGCCGCCCGCCTCGGCTACCGCCTGATCGGCCACCGGCTGGAACTTCTCGGCGTGCCAGCCCGCAAGGACCAAAGCGCCACATGACCCAATTCACCTTGGTCCAAATACTCAAATCCGGCGCTCGCCCGAAATGACTGACGCCCACAACCTGCGCGGCATCCTTTTGATGGTGGCCTCGATGGCTGCCTTCGCGCTTGAGGATATGTTCATCAAATTCGCGGCAAAGGGCGTACCCACCGGCGAAATCGTGCTGATCTCGGGCATCTTCGGGGTGCCGTTCTTTGGCTGGCTGGCGGCACGGTCAGGGCGCAGCATCTGGGTGAAAGGCGCTTTGCACCCGGCCGTCCTGTTGCGCGCAGTGGGTGAGATGGTGGGGTCGCTGGCCTATGTCACCGCTTTGGCCTCGGTGCCCTTGCCCACTGTCTCGGCGGTGTTGCAGGTCATGCCGCTGGCGGTGACGCTGGGGGCGGCTTTGTTCCTGAAAGCCCCGGTCGGCTGGCGGCGCTGGACGGCAATTGGCGTCGGGCTGGCGGGCGTCCTGCTGGTGATCCGCCCCGGTTTTGAAGGCTTCCACCCGGCAGCGCTTTGGGTGCTGATCACGGTCGCAGGCCTTGCCGCCCGCGATCTTGCCACCCGCGTCATCCCGCCCGAATACAGCGATGCGCAAATCTCGGCCTGGGGCCTGATGGCGGTGACGGCCCTTGGCGCGGGCATGATGGCCTTCACCGGCCAGCACGCCCTCCCCAGCCCCTGGCAGACCGCGGGCCTTGCCGGCATGGTCGTGGTGGGGGCCATCGGCTACTGGGCCATCACCGCCGCCAGCCGCACCGGCGAGGTGTCGGTCGTGGCCCCGTTCCGCTACACAAGGCTGGTCTTTGCCATAATCATCGGGTTCAGCGTGTTTCACGAACCGGTTGACCTTGTCACCGCACTCGGCGCCAGCCTGATCATCGGCTCGGGCCTGTACTCTTTCGCCCGCGAACGCGCCAGAACCCGCGGCCTGTCGCAAGCCATCCCGCAACCCGGCTCATAGCCCGCTCAAATTCTGCCAGGCCCGTCTCGCCCCTTCCCCTTGTTGCAATCCCCGGCTAAAGCAGGGGCAACAGCACCCTTTTGCCTTTGGAGCCTTCCATGAGCACGATTATCGACATTCACGCCCGCGAAATCCTTGACAGCCGCGGCAACCCCACCGTCGAGGTGGATGTGGTTCTGGAAAGC
>JAYSQA010000154.1:0-18315 GCA_043721775.1 Rhodobacterales bacterium | reverse complement strand
CCCCCCCCCCCCCCCCCCCCCCCGTTGTTCGGTGACGGCGGGTAATTCTTTCCCCGCCGTTTTCGCCGGTCACTTGTTCAGTTCAGTCCAGATCGCGGTGATATAGTCCTGCGCTTTGCCGGTGCAGCCCAGCAGGAAGTGGCCCTTGTCCTTGAATTCAGCCGGGATCACGATTTCGGGGGCGTCTTTCATGTCGGCGGGCATGAAGGCGTCAGAACCCGAGATGCCGTTCGCATAGCGGGCGAAGGCGGAAATCAGGGCGGCATTTTCAGGCTCGGCGATGAAGTTCAGGAACTTGTAGGCTTCATCGACGTTCTTCGCGTCCTTCAGCAGGGCGACCTGGTCCATCCACAGCGGGAAGCCTTCCTTCGGATAGCCGTACTTCACGTCCGGATTGGCCAGACGCGCCCGGAAGATCGCGCCGTTCCAGTAGAGTGAGGCCATGACGTCGTTGTTCGACATCTTCTCGGTCATGTTATAATCCATCGACAGCCATTTCGGTTTGGCTTCCAAAAGCTTGTCACGGACCTTCTTCATCAGCGCCGGATCATCCGAGCACGGTTGGCCGCCCAGATACATCGTCGTCAAGGCCAGTACATCATTCATTTCCGGCGTCACGTTGACCTTGCCCACCAGTTCCGGCGGCGGGTCAAGGAAGATGGCGGATGTGTTCACGTCGCCCGCATAGGTCTTCTGGTTCACGGCCATGCCGGTCGTGCCCCATTGCCACGGAATTGTATAGGCACGACCCGGATCATAGGCCACGCCCATCCATTCCGGTGCGATGTTCTTGTGATTCGGGATCTTGGTCAGGTCCAGGGGTACGATCAGGCCCTTTTGTGCATAGATCTGCACGAAGTTGGCCGAGGGCACCACAAGGTCAAAGCCTGACCCACCGGCCTCGACCTTGGCGAGTGCTGTGTCGTTGCTGTCATAGTCGGTGACAGTGACCTTGATGCCAGTCTCGGCTTCAAACTTCTTCAAGAGTTCAGGGTTGGTGTAGTCGCCCCAGTTGTACAGTTGCAGTTCGCCCGCAGCGGCTGCCAAGCTGGCCGATGCCAGCAACAGCGCGATGGCAGAGAGGATTTTCTTCATGTCAGTCTCCCGGTTGGTTGTTTTTGTTAGTCATTCTTGCGCGTGACCAGGAAGAACAGGGTCAGCAGCACCACGGTCAGCGCCAGAAGCACTGTCGATATCGCGTTGATCTCTGCCGTCACCTGCCTGCGGATCTGGCCCAGCATATAGGTGGGCAAGGTGTCCTGCCCCGCCGATTTGACGAAAACCGTGATCACCACGTCATCGAGTGAGGTGACGAAGGCCAGCATCATTCCCGCGAATATCCCCGGCAGCAGCAGGGGCAGGGTGACAAAGCGAAAGGTCTGCCAGCTTGACGCGTAAAGGTCCGATGCCGCGGTTTCCAGCGTCAGGTCCATGCCCTCCAGCCGTGCGCGGATCGGCAGGTAAGCGAAGGGGATGCAGAAGGCGGCGTGGGCTGCGATCAGATAGCCCATGCCGGAATAGCCGGTTGCCTGCTTGATCATCGCAAAGAAGATCAGCAACGACACCGCCGAGACGATTTCCGGCACCATCAGCGGCTGGTTGATCATCACATAGATGAACGTCTGCCCCTTGAAGGCCTTGCGTCGCGTGGTGCCCAAGGCCGCCAGCGTCGCCACGAAGGTCGAGATTACCGCCGCCGACAGTGCCAGATACAGCGAGCGGATCGTGGCATCCTGAACCTCGGCATTGTCCCAGGCCACCACGTACCATTGCAGGGAAAACCCCTCCCACGACGACACCGATTTACCGGCGTTGAAGGAATAGATCACCAGCATGAAGATCGGCAGGTAAAGCGCTATGAACACGGCCAAAGCCACCGCATTGAACCCCGGCAGGCGCGAGATGACGAAGCCCTTACTGGCCATTGGTCGTCTCCCGGTTGGCATAGCGCACATAGACCAGCAGCGCCCCGGTCACGATGATCAGCAGCGTCACCGACAGCGATGCGCCTAAAGGCCAGTTTCGGCCCTGACCGAACTGCAATTCAATGAAATTGCCGATCATCATGTTCTTGCCACCGCCCAGCAGGCGCGGCGTCACGTAAGCCCCCAGCGAGGGGACAAAGACCAGAATCGACCCCGCGATGATGCCGGGCTTGACGATGGGCATGATCACCTTGCGCAACACCTGCCACGGGTTGGCATAAAGGTCATAGGCCGCCTCCAACAGGCGCATGTCGAACCGGTCGATCGAGGCGAACAGTGGCAGCACCATCAGGGGCAGGTACACGTAGGTCATCCCGATGAAGACGGCGGTGTCAGTGTAGATCATGTCGAGCGGTTGCGCGATGATGTGCAGGTTCATCAGGATCGTGTTCAAAAGACCTTCGCGCCGGATGATCTCGTTTATGGCGAAGGTGCGGATCAGAAGGTTGGTCCAGAACGGGATGGTGATCAGGAACAGCCACAGCGCACGGGCCTTGGGCGGACGGGTTGCGATGAACCATGAGGTCGGAAAGCCCACCACAAAGGCAAAGATCGTCGTCAGCAGCGACAGTTTGACGGATCGCCAGAAGATTGTCAGGTTCGCATCGGCCCAGGCCAATGTGTTATCGAAGATATCGCGGGTGAAGAGAATTCCCTGCCACGCGTCGGTGGAAAAACGCCATTCCACATTGCCCGTATCACCCGGTGCGAGGAACGAATAGATCACGACGATGATCAGCGGGCCAACCGCCGCAAGGGTCAAAAGAAACAGGGCCGGGGCGGAGAGAAACCAGCCGTTGCGGGTGGATTGGGTGATCTGGTCTTGTTCGGCGGGGCTCATTCAGTCCTCCAGAACCTGAATGGCTTCCGGCACGAAACGCACGCCGACCGCTTGCCCCATCGACAGCCCCGCGTCCCCGGTGGCCGGGCTTTGCAGGCGGGCGACAACCTCGGTGCCGTCGGGCAAGGACAGGTGGCAATGGGTGTCGGTGCCGAAATACACAAGGTTGGTGATCTTGGCGGGCAGGGCATCGGCATCGGTTTCAGCCACAAGGCGCACCTGTTCGGGGCGCACGGTCAGGGTAACACGGGCGGCTTGGCTCAAGGGGGCGGCGATCCTGATGCCGCAATCCAGCCGGTACATGTCACCCTCGCGGGTGGCGGGCAGGAAGTTGGTTTCGCCGATGAAGGACGCCACGAAGCGGTTGACGGGGTGGTTGTAGATTTCCTTGGGAGAGCCGACCTGCTGCAACTTGCCCGCACTCATCACGCCGATGCGGTCGGACATGGTCAGGGCTTCTTCCTGATCATGCGTCACAAAGATGAACGTGATGCCGGTTTCGGTTTGCAGACGTTTCAACTCAATCTGCATTTCCTTGCGCAGCTTCAGGTCCAAAGCCGACAAGGGTTCATCCAGCAGCAGCACTTTGGGCGAGGGTGCCAGCGCGCGAGCCAAGGCCACCCGCTGTTGCTGGCCGCCCGATAGCTGGTTGGTCTTGCGATTGGCCATCGGTTCCAGCTTCACCAGGGCCAGCATCCGGGCGGTGGTGGCCTGCACCTCGGCCTTGGGTTTGCCCAGCATTTCAAGGCCAAAGCCGATGTTCTGCGCCACGGTCAGGTGCGGGAAAAGCGCATAGCTTTGAAACACCGTGTTCACCGGGCGCTTGTTCGGCGGCAGGGTGGTGATGTCGGCACCTTCCAGCAGGATCGTGCCGCCCGAGGGCATCTCGAACCCGGCGATCAGGCGCAGAAGCGTGGTCTTGCCGCAGCCAGAGGGGCCAAGCAGGGTGAAGAACTCCCCTGTCCGGATCTGGACAGAAACATCATCCAAGGCACGGACGGCGGTGTCGGCGTGGCCAAAGGCCTTGACGACATGACTGGCTTCAACGGCGATGGTCTGGGTCACCGCTTACTCCTTGCTGGTTTTGATCATATTGCGCGGGGGAAAGTGACGCTTGCAAATGATTCCTTGCCCTTATGCCACAAGGGGCGGGCGACGCGCAGCCCAAGGTTGCGCAAGTTCAAGTTCGGCGCATAAAGCGATTAATTCTTCATCGTTCCCGTAAGGCGCGGCAAGATGGATGCCGATGGGCAGGCCGTCCGAAGACTGGGCCAAGGGGATCGAGGCGGCAGGCTGACCCGAGGCGTTGAAGATGGCGCAGAAGGGGGAGTAGGCGAAAATCCCTTGCGGGCCAATGCGGTAACCCAAGTAATCCTCGGTGGAGTGCGAAAAGCGGCCGACCTTGGCAGGCGGTTCGGCCAAGGTGGCCGAAAGCAGGATGTCATGGTCTGAAAAAGCGGCAGCCATCTGGCGGCCAAAGGCGTGAATTTCACCAACCGCTTCCAGATAGCGCAAGGGGGACAGGGTTTCGGCATAGGCCGTGGCCCCCCGGCTGACGCCTTCAACCAGGTCATCGGTCAGCGGGCGGCCCTTCAAACCAGCGCGCACCGAAAGTGCTGTGCCCACCGCCACAATGTCCGTCCAGGCCCGCATCATCATCGGCACATCGGCTTTCGGCAGGGCAGGGGTGACGTCATGGCCAAGCGTCTCCAGCAGACGGCCCGCGGCGCCGACGGCCTTGGCTACCTGCGGATGGATGGGCAGGCCGGTGAAGGTGGTGTCACAGATCGCCACCCGCAGACGGCGCGGCGGGCGGCTGATGGCGTCGGCATGGCTTTTCAACAGCGGCGGCGCGCAATAGGGCGCACCAAGGTCGGGGCCGGCGCAGGCGTCCAGCATCCGGGCGGTGTCACGCACAGACCGGGTCAGGAAGCCGTCAATCGACATGCCTGCCCAGCCTTCACCCGCGAAAGGCCCATCCGGCAGGCGGGCGCGGGTGGGTTTGAAGCCGAACAGGCCGCAGCTTGATGCCGGTATCCGCACCGACCCGCCGCCGTCTGACCCATGCGCAAAGGGCACGATCCCCGCCGCTACCGCAGCCCCCGCCCCGCCGGACGAGCCGCCCGAGGTATGGTCAAGGTTCCACGGATTGCGCGTTGGCCCGCCATAGACCGCACTTTCCGTTGCAGCACCGATGCCACTTTCCGGGCTGGTGGTGCGGCCAAAGGTGACAACGCCGCTGGCCTGAATGCGGTCATAAATGGCGCTGTTGGCCTTGTAGACCGTGCGTGCAAACAGCCGCGAGCCGTTGTGCGAGGGAAACTGCACCGCCTCGCAGCCAAGGTCTTTCAGCAGGAATGGCACGCCCCGGAACGGGCCCTGCGGCAGGCCAGCAGCAACGGCGCGGCGGGCGGTGTCTTCCTGCACCAGCACAACGGCATTCAGCGCGGGGTTCAGGGCTGCGACCTTGGCCAAGGCGGCGTCCAGCAGTTCGGCGGGCGACACCTGCCCCGAGGCGACGTGGGCGGCCCATGCAGTGGCATCCATCGCCAGAAAGTCGATCATCACGGGCCTCCGGTTTGCGTTCGGGCGCATGGTGGTCCGGGCATGGCACCGCGTCCGCGCCACTTGCGCCTCGGCCATGTCGCATTCAGCACTTTGCAGACAGAGCTTCGGCCCGCAGCCTGCCTCGTCCGCAACCTGTTTGGCCCGCGGTCAGACCACCGGCGCAGCTTTTTGCCGGGCGTAGGGCAGCAGCACCCGGACCAGACCTTCGATGCTGAGGGGTTTGTCGACCTGACCGTCAAATTCCGGCCCGCCGCCGTCACTGCGGTCTTGCGAACTGTAGTCGGCGGATATGGCGATCACTGGCAGACGGGCCGCAGTCCCACCCAAGGCGCGGATCTTGTGCAGGGTTTCGATCCCATCCATCTTTGGCATCAGCAGGTCCAGCAAGACCATGTCTGGCGAATGCGGCCCGCTGATATGGACCAAAGTCTCGGCCCCGCATTCGGTCTCGACCAGTTGCGCGACCAACAGGCGCAGATAGGTGCCCGCGACCAGCCGGTTGGTGGCGATGTCATCCACCACCAGCACCCGCACCCCGGCCAAAGTGGTTTCGGCAATCGGCTCTGGCACGGGCATGTCGGCTTTTGTGACAGGCTCCACCGCCAGCGTCAGCAGGAATTGCGCGCCTGAAACGGAAGGCAGCAGGGCCAGTTCCCCGCCCATCCGCCGGGCAAGGGTGCGGGCGATCGACATGCCAAGCCCGGTGCCGGGCACGTTCAACTGGCCGCGATAGAAAGGTTCAAAGATTTTCTCGCGCAGGTCCTCGGGCACGCCGGGGCCACTGTCAGCCACCTTGACGGCCAGAATGCCGGGCTGATGTTCGTAGGCATGGACCGAAATCAACCCGGCTTGCGTGTGCTTGAAAGCGTTGGACAGGATGTTGGACAGGCATTGCCGCAGCCTTTGCCCATCAAGCCTGCCATACTGTGGCACGCTGCCATGCACCGAGATGCGCAGAACCAGTCCGGCATCTTCGGCCTGCTGACGGAACATGGCGACGGTGGCTGCGATTTCCGCATGCAGGTCCAGCGCTTTGGGCCGGATCGGCAACTGTCCGGCCTGCAAGGCTGACAGGTCCAGGATGTCATCCGGCATCACCGCCAGCCCGCGTGCGGATTGCACCAGAATAGACAGCCGTTCCAGGCTTTCGGTGCTGTCTGCCTGTGCCAGTTCGGCATTGCCCATGCCAGGGATGGCGTTCAGGGGCGTGCGCAATTCATGGCTCATCTGCGCCAGAAACCGTGACTTGGCCTGATCGGCGGCGCGCGCCGCTGCCCTGTCGCGCACCATCTCGTCATGCATCCGGTGGACCGAGATGATGGTGATCAGCGCCAGATAGGCCGTGGCCGCGATACAGATGGTCGAGATCAGCAGGCCGCCCGGCCGGTTCGCCTGCACCCAGTACCAGGTGTTGGTCAGGGTCGAGGCCACCGTCAGCACCCCGCCAGTGCCAGCGGCAGATGCACGGTGCGCACCGTCGCCACATGGATCAGTGCGACCAGCGACATGCCCACGCCAAACGCCTTGGCCATCGGGTCATCATCCTGCCAGCATAGTGCCGGCACCAGACAATAGACCAGCGCGCCACCATGTAGCTGGCCAGCATGGCGTAATATCGCAAGGGCTGAGCCGCGGGATCAAGATCACGCAGCAGGACGACGCCCGCCAGTTCCGCCACCGTGTCGATCAGGAACAGCAGAACACACAGCCAGATCGGCAGGAAGACTGCCGCAGTCATGTAAGCTACAATCGACAGAGCCCGCCGATCCCGCTGCAACTGCGCAACCACGACATATTGCCGCGCCAGTTCCTCGCGGGGCTGCCTTCGGGCAAAATTCTGCCACGTTGTCGGAAGCGACAGCGACAAGGTCGCGATCATGTTGCACCTTGGACAGATTTGCAGAGCGTGACGGTTCAGGATGCGGGTTTTATGGCGATTTCCTGCCAGAATTGACCGTCCGGTCCGAATACCAGGATGCGGTTGTCGGTGGTGACCACGGCAACCCAGCCGGTGCCCATGGTAACGGCCGCCGCAGTGGCTCCGGCTGGCATGTGCAGGGCAGGGGGCAGGGTCGGATGTGCCCCCGGTATCGGCAAGCGGGTGACAAGCAGCCAAACCACCGTTATGACGCCACCGATCAGGGTAAGTGTCAGGGTCATCACCAGCCACTTCAACCAACGCAACGACGGCGGCAACGTCGTATCATCTTCAGGAGTTTCGGCCATGGTCCCCTCTTACACCTCTGACTTGGACACTGGCGACCTGCCGCAGGATGCTGCGATCTTCATCACCATCCCGTTCGGAGCGCCTGCCCGCCTTGATAAGGCGCTGGCCGTGCTTGTGCCAGAGGATGCGGCCCTGTCGCGCAGCCGTTTGGCGCGGATGATTGAAATGGGGGCGGTCAGCCGCGACGGTGTTGCCACGCGTGACGGCAAGGCCAAAGTGACCGAGGGCGAGGTGTACCGCATTCAGCTTGACCCGCCGGACGATGTGGAAACCCTGCCCGAAGACATCCGCCTGTCGGTGATCTGGGAGGATGGCGACCTGATCGTGATCGACAAGCCTGCCGGAATGGTCGTGCACCCGGCCCCCGGCAGCCCGCGCGGCACCCTGGTCAACGCCTTGCTGTTCCATTGCGGCGATACGCTGTCGGGCATTGGCGGTGAACGTCGCCCCGGCATCGTTCACCGCATCGACAAGGACACCACCGGCCTGTTGGTCGTGGCCAAATCCGACCGCGCCCATCACGGGCTTGCCAAGCAGTTCGAAGAGCATACCGTTGAACGCCGCTACATGGCCGTGGTGAACGCCGTGCCGAAAGCCGGCGATCCTCGGCTGCGCGGCCTGCGCGGCATCACGGTCGAGCCGGGCGGCATCATCCGCATTGCCACCGAACTGACCCGCCACAAGACCGACCGTCAGCGTCAGGCCGTGGTCTGGGACGGCGCGGGCCGTCATGCCATCACGCGGGTGCGGGTGATGGAAGAGTATGCTGGCGGGGCGGCCTTGGTGGAATGCTGGCTGGAAACCGGGCGCACCCACCAGATTCGCGTTCACATGGCCTATGCCGGGCATGGCCTGATCGGCGATCCGACCTATGGCGGCACGCGGCGTCTGGCGCCCAAAACCTTCGCCGATGCGGCGGAACTGGCCAATAGCTTCCCCCGTCAGGCGCTGCACGCCGCCACCTTGGGCTTTGACCACCCGGTGACCGGCGAAAAGCTAAGCTTCGCCTCACCCCTGCCCGCCGATTTCGCGGGATTGGTGGAGGCCTTGCGGGCGGCCAGTTAAGGCTTGGCGCACCGTTCCAACGCGAAAACGCGCAGAATCTGCTCTGGCAAGACGACGGAAAGCGGTTCACGCTTCGTTAATGCTTGTATGATCAACTCAGACAGGTTTCGGCATATGCAGGTTAGGACGGGACTTGAACCGATGTGGTTGGGTTCTTACTTGATGAAGCCATGTTCCGGGGGCGCAGTCGCACCGGAGTATCACAGGGGGCGTCGAATATGAGCACCTACGCAAATCTGCCGGCACCAAGCCCAGAGCAAGGGCTGAACCGGTATATGCAGGAAATCCGCAAGTTCCCGCTGTTGGAACCGGAAGAGGAATACATGCTGGCCAAGCGCTGGGTCGATCATCAGGATACCCAGGCGGCGCACAAGATGGTCACCTCGCATCTGCGGTTGGCTGCCAAGATCGCCATGGGTTACCGCGGCTACGGGCTGCCGCAAGCCGAGGTGATTTCCGAAGCCAATGTCGGTCTGATGCAGGCCGTCAAGCGTTTTGATCCGGAACGCGGGTTCCGGCTGGCCACCTATGCGATGTGGTGGATCCGGGCCTCGATCCAGGAATATATCCTGCGGTCATGGTCTTTGGTAAAGCTGGGCACCACCTCGGCCCAGAAAAAGCTGTTCTTCAACCTGCGCAAGGCCAAAGCCAAGGTCGGCGCGTTGGAAGAAGGTGATCTGCGGCCCGAAAACCTGACCCGGATCGCCACGGAACTGTCGGTGTCCGAAGCTGAAGTGACGGCGATGAACCGGCGCCTGTCGGGCGGCGATGCCTCGCTTAATGCCACGGTCGGGGGCGACGGCGAGGGTACGACGCAGTGGCAGGATTGGTTGGAGGATGAAGACAGCGATCAGGCTGGCGACTATGCCGAAAAGAACGAGTTTGACACCCGCCACGCCCTGTTGATGCAGGCGATGGCGGCGCTGAATGACCGCGAAATGGATGTGCTGAAAAAACGCCGCCTGTCCGAAACGCCGGTCACGCTGGAGGAACTGTCGGAAAGCTACCACGTCAGCCGCGAACGCATCCGCCAGATCGAGGTGCGCGCCTTTGAGAAGTTGCAGGAACGCATGCGCGAACTTGCCCGTGGCAAGGGCATGGTTGTGCCCGCGTAAGCAAGAAAGGGCGGTCACGGTTGCAACCTTGACCGCCCCCGCGTATCACCCGCGCTGACACCATGTGCCACGCGAGGAGCGCACCGATGACCATGCTGGAAACCTTCATCAAGCCGATGCACCCGGAAGGCTACCGCTTCGTTGGCATATTCGCGGTGATCACTGCCGTCCTGTTCTGGCTGTGGGTGCCCTTGGGCTGGGTCGGCGTTGGCCTGACCGTCTGGTGCTATTATTTCTTTCGCGACCCCAAACGCGCCGTTCCTTTGGCGGACAACCTGATCCTCAGCCCGGCTGACGGCGTTGTCTCGTTGATCGAACCCGCCGTGCCGCCGGTGGAACTGGGTATGGGGCCGCAACCGCTGACCCGGGTTTCAGTCTTCATGTCAGTCTTCAACTGCCATGTGAACCGGATGCCGGTTGGCGGCAAGATTGATGCCATAGCCTATCGCCACGGCACCTTCGTCAACGCCTCGCTTGACAAGGCTTCGGTGGATAACGAACGCAATGCGGTGCTGATTTCGATGGCGGATGGCACAAAGGTGGCTGTCGTGCAGATTGCCGGGCTGATCGCGCGGCGGATCGTGTGTTTCACCAAACCCGGCGCGCATTTGCGGGCAGGCGACCGTTTTGGCCTGATCCGTTTCGGCTCGCGTTTGGATGTCTACCTGCCGCCGGGTGTGGCACCCATGGTGGCGCTGGGCCAGACGATGATCGCGGGCGAAAGCGTCATCGCCGATCTGACCGCACAAACCCCCGCCCGCCTTGCCCGGAAAGAGTGAGATGTCTGACAGTCCGCGCCGGTCAGAGCTGCACCTGGTTCAGTTGCTGCCTAACCTGATGACCATCTCGGCCATGTGTTCTGGCCTTACCGGCATCCGCTTTGCTGTTTTGGGCGAGTTTACCGCTGCCGTTGGCATGATTCTTCTTGCGGCGGTGCTGGACGGTCTTGATGGCAGGGTGGCCCGACTGTTGCGCAGCGAAAGCGAGATTGGCGCCGAACTGGACTCGTTGGTTGATTTCGTGAATTTCGGCGTGGCGCCGGGGCTGGTGATTTATCTGTGGGGCCTGCACGGCGTGCAAAGCGGCGGCTGGATAGCCACGCTGGTCTATGCGACCTGCTGCCTGTTGCGGCTGGCGCGCTTCAACATTGGCAACCGGATGTTGATGGATAAGGCGGCGGACAGCCCAGGTGAGAAGCCAACCAGCAATTTCACCGGCGTGCCCTCGCCCGCCGGGGCGATGCTGGCGATGCTGCCGATCTATTTCTCGTTCATGGTGCCATCGGTGCCCCAGATTCCGGCATCGGTGCTGGCCGTCTGGATGGTGCTGATCGGCGGGTTGATGATCAGCCGGATTCCGACACCCTCGTTCAAATCCGTGACGGTTTATACGGAAAATGTTCGCTTCGTCATCGTGGGCTTTGTGGTGCTGGTGGCAGCACTTCTGATGTTCCCATGGGAGACGATGGTGCTGATCGACCTTGGCTACAGTGCCATCGTGTTGAAATCCGTGTGGCACTTCCGCAAAAGCCGCAGGGGTTTGCGCGGGCTTTAACCAGTTGGCCCTTGCCGCCTGCGCAAGTTCTTTCTAGCGTTACCAGCAACCTTGGAAGGAGACGGCTATGTCAGCAGTGAAATGGGGCGTTCTGGGCGCGGCTAAATTTGCCCGAGAGCATATGGCTCCGGCGATCAACGCCGCCAAGGGCGCACAGCTTTACGCGCTGGCGACCCATTCAACCGAAAAGGCCGGCCCTTTCATCGAGATTGCCCCCGGTCTGAAGGTGCATGACACCTATGACGCACTGCTGGCCGACCCGGAGGTTGAGGCCGTCTATATTCCACTGCCCAACCACCTTCACGTTGTCTGGACGCTGAAAGCCCTGGCGGCGGGCAAGCATGTGCTGACGGAAAAGCCGATTGCGATGCATGCGCGTGAGGTCGATCAGATCATCCACGCCCGCGATGCCGCCAAGAAGCTGGCTGCCGAGGCGTATATGATTGTGTTTCACCCGCAATGGCAGCGCGCCAAGCAACTGGTCGAGGAAGGCGCCATCGGCAAGGTCACCCATGTTGACGCGGCCTTTTCCTACGACAACCGATCAGATCCAAGCAACATCCGCAACCGTGCAGATGCGGGCGGCGGTGGTATCCGCGATATTGGCGTTTACACCTATGGATCGGTTCGGTTCGTGACCGGGGCAGAACCGGTGGAACTGCAAAGCAAGATACGGCGGGAAAATGGCGTGGATGTCTGGGCGCAGGTCACTTCGGTGATGGGTGGGCCGCAGGGGCGGTTCACCTATTCGGCCATGACCTCGATGCGGCTGTTTCCGCGGCAGGAAGTTGTGTTTCAGGGCGACAAGGGCATGATCCGGGTGGCCAACGCGCCGTTCAATGCGGGCGTGCATGATCAGGCGCAACTGGAACTGCACCAGCCCGGCAACAAGGTCACCATTGAACGCTTCCCCGGCGTGAACCAGTACAAGCTTCAGGTCGAAGCCTTCAGCAAATCGGTCCGCGAGGGGGTGCCCTATCCGTGCCCGCTGGAGTTTGTCCGGGGCACCCAGGCGATGATCGACCGGGTGTTCCAGATGGAAAGCGCGGTTTCCTTGTAAGGCATGATGCTTTAATCGGCGCAAGGCCGGGTCACGGACATGAAACCGTGGCCTGCGATGCTTATGTGTCAAAGATGTCCAACCCTGGAGGATGACATGTCTGACCCAAACCTTCCCCCGATCCGCGAATCTCTTTGGCTAAGGCTGTTGTGGATGGTGATCATCGGTGCCTTGACCAGCGTTGCGCAAACGCTGGTGGGCCTGATGGCGGTGATCCAGTTGATCATCATGGCCTTGAACAAATCGACGCCGAACGCCGAAATCGCCGGATTTGGCAAGCGCATGGGGCTTTGGCTGGGCAAGGCGGCCCGCTTCCAGACTGCCGCATCGGAAGAAAAGCCATGGCCGTGGTCGTCGCTGGATTGATGCGTGGCGTTTGCTTCAGATCAACACCGGTGCGCAGCGCTTGTGCGATAATGGCCAGACCTGATGAAGGAGAATGCCATGAAAAAGCTGCGCACCTTGTACCTGTTAGCCTCGGAAGACGGCTTTCGTCTGCTTCGGACCCACGAGCCTGATCTGGCCGAGATTTCCCTGAAGGCGGCGGATGATTTTGCGGATGTGGCCTACAGCTATCCCAGCGAGCAAAGCCACAACCACGGCGGCCCCGGTGCCCCGGGGTTTGACACGGGTGCAACCGCCAACAAAGTGGAACAGGAACGCATCCGTTTCGCCCGCCACATTGCTGCCGCCTTGCAAACCGAATGGGCCAAGGGCGACCATGACCGCATCGTAATCTCTGCCGGACCCAAGATGCTGGGACAGTTGCGCGAGGCGATACCCAAGGCCGTGCACGCGCATGTGGCGGCAGAGTTGCACAAGGACCTGATGAAGATCCCCGTGCATGAACTGGCCTCGCATTTCAAGGAAGTGTCGGAAGCGTAAGGCGGGCGTTCAGCCCTCCATTGCCTCCAACTCGTCAATGAAGCCCGCAATCATCGACAGCCCGCGATCCCAGAATTTGGGGTCGCTGGCGTCAAGGCCGAAGGGGGCGAGCAATTCTTTGTGGTGCTTGCTGCCGCCCGCCTTCAACATATCGAAATACTTGTCCTGAAACCCCGGCAGCCCTGCGGCATAGGTGGCGTAAAGCGCGTTCACCAGCCCGTCGCCGAAGGCATAGGCATAGACGTAGAACGGCGAGTGGATGAAGTGCGGGATGTAAGACCAGAAGGTTTCATACCCGTCCATGAAGTCAAAAACCGGGCCCAGGGATTGTGCCTGCACTGACATCCACAGCGCGTTGATACCGTCAGGTGTCAGTTCACCATCGACACGGGCGGCGTGCAGTTTGCATTCGAAATCGTAGAAGGCGATCTGGCGGACGACCGTGTTGATCATGTCTTCAACCTTGCCAGCCAGCAGGGTCTTGCGTTCTGCCGGGGTCTTGGCCTGATCCAGCAGCTTTCGGAAGGTCAGCATTTCGCCAAAGACGCTTGCCGTTTCGGCCAGCGTCAGCGGGGTTGAGGACAGAAGTTCGCCTTGTCCTGCCGCCAGCACCTGGTGAACGCCGTGGCCCAGTTCATGGGCCAGCGTCATCACGTCGCGCGGTTTGCCCAAGTAGTTCAGCATGACATAGGGGTGAACCGTGGTCACCGTCGGATGCGCAAAGGCCCCCGGCGCTTTGCCCGGCTTCACGCCCGCGTCAATCCAGCCCTTGGTGAAGAAGGGCGCTGAAATCTCGGCCATGCGGGGGTCGAAGGCGGCATATGCCGATTGCACGGTTTCCACTGCCTCGTCCCAGTCAACAAGGCGCGGCGTCTCAAACGGCAGGGGCGCGTTGCGGTCCCAGACTTGCAGCTTGTCCAGACCCATCCACTTGGCCTTGAGCTTGTAGTAGCGGTGCGACAGCTTGGGGTAGGCCGCGACCACGGCGTTGCGCAAAGCCTCAACCACTTCCGGCTCGACATCGTTGGCAAGGTGGCGGCCTGCCTGGGGCGAGGGCATCTTGCGCCAGCGGTCATGGATTTCCTTTTCCTTGGCAAGCGTGTTGGTGATGCGGGAGAAAAGTTTGACATTCTTTTCAAATACTTCAGCCAAGGCACGGGCCGCAGCCTCGCGCTTGGAGCGGTCGGCGTCGGTCAGGAAATTCAGCGTGGCTTCCAGCGAAAGCTCTTCCGGCTCTCCCTTGACGGAGAACATCAGCCCCGCCATCGTCTCATCAAACAGCTTGTTCCACGCCGAGGCGCCGACGACAGAGGTATCGTGCAGGAACTGCTCCATCTCATCCGACAACTGGTGCGGACGCATGGCGCGCATGCGGTCGAAGACGGGTTTATAGCGGGCAAGAGCGGCGTTTTCGGCCAGAAGGCGGGCCAGATGGTCATCCTCCAGCCGGTTGAACTCCAGCGAGAAGAACACCAGCGAGGCGGTGATGTCGGTGATCTGGCCTTCTGCATCGGCCATGAACTTGGCGCGGTCAGAGTCGAGCGTGTTCTGGTAGTAGCGCAAGCCCGCATAGGACATGACGCGGCCGCCGGTGGTCTCGATCCGTTCATAGGTTTGCACGCAATCCAGCAGCGCGTCCGCTGACAGGCTGGCAAGGTTGCCTTGATAGCTGGCGGCAAACCCTGCGCAAGACTGCTTCAGCCATGACACGTCGCGGGCGAATTCCGGGCTGTCGGGTGAAGGGTACAAGTCCGTCAGGTCCCAGTCGGGCAGGGCGCGGAATGACCCCGCAGAACCATTGGCATGCGCGTCATACAGGCGGGAGTCGTGATGGCGGGCATCAAGAAGCGGGCGGAATTGGGGGAACATGGCGACCTCGTTTGGCTTTGGTCCTATGTAGGGGGCCGGGGGCGGATTTGGAACCGGCTTTCGCCATCACTTCGGTGGGATTGCAGATCGGGCCGCCGCGCAGGACTGGCTCAATACAGGAAGATATCGCCGGCGTCGAACACCAGATCCGTGCCGATATCGGCGATCAGCTTGGACTGGTATCCCGACAGCGCCCCATCGGCGCCGCCCACGCGAAACAGGGAATCCGCACCACCATTGCCGATCACCCGGTTGTTGCTGGCAGTGCCGCGCAGCGTATCGTTGAAGTCACCCTCGCCAATGCCGTCAATTCCGAAGTAGTTCGTGACCCCGCTGAACCCCAGATTAGCTGCGCCCCGGATCGTCACGGTGCCGGAACCGCCGTTGCCCAGCGTGAAGTTCATCGCTTTGTTGAAGATGTATAGCCCGATCGTATCTGTGCCATCACCGCCATAAATCGAATGCTGCCCGGCCGAGAAGCCGAAGAAGTCGTTGCCGTCGCCGCCACAGGACAGATCATTGCCCGCGCCGCCGCCGAAATCGTCATCCCCCTCACCGCCGTAAAGCCGCGAGACTCCGGTCCCGGCTGGGCCATAGCCGCTGACCAGATAATCGTCGCCACCCCCGCCATAAAGTGTTTCATCGCCGCCATGGCAGTACAGGGCATCATCGCCGCTGACCAAAGATCGAGCCGTTCTCTGCTGTGCCCTCAAGCATGTCGTCAAATATCGTTTCGTTTATGGCGGCCATGATCCTGTCTCTTCCTGCCACAGACCTTGCCACAGACCTTGCCACAGACTGACCAGAGGCAAGTCTTGCGCAAATGAATTTCACGGCGTTGGCTGGATGACGGCCAAATCATCCGCCTGGTCCGGGGTCAGATTCCGGCGCCAGCCCAGCAATCGGGCACCTTCAAGGTCCAGGCCGGATTTGCGGCGCGGGTTGGAGGTGGTGCCTTGGAAGGACAGCTCGAAGACCTGGGTGGGTGTGACCTGGCGCAGCGGGCCGAACCGGTCGGTGGTGTGGGCTTTGGCCCAGGCGAGGATCTCGGGCGTTTCGGGCAGGATCAGTTTCAGGCGGGTCAGCGGGACAAGTCCGTTGCCATGGCGCAGGGCAAAGGCCGCCTCGGGGCCGGAAGGGTCGATCAGCGTCAGGATGGCAAGGCAAGTGCCGGGGGTTCGGGACGTCGCAACCTTGGCAGTCAGTTTGGTCCGGAAGGTGCCGGTGGCGAGGCGGTTCAGGATCAGGCGGGCTTGCGGCGGCAGGCTTTGGGCAAGCCGCAGATAGGCCGTGCGGTCGGTGAGGTGGGACAGGGTTTCCGTCAGGGTTGGTGGGATACCTGCGGCGGGGGGCAGCAGCAATGCCGCGACCTCGGCCTTGTCGGGTGTGACCTTCAGGCTGGCGTCCAGCAGAAAGGCCGGGGTCAGGGTCGCCTCGGCCACCCATTCCAGCAGAACCTGCGGGGCGGCGATGCGTTTGGGGCGCTGGCCGGACAGCAGGGCTTGGGCGGTGGCGGCCTCCTCTGGCCCGACTTGGGCTGCGTAGGTCGCGAAAGCCTGCGGCGTGGGCGTGCCGGTGGCGAGGAGGGCTGCGAAGCGGATCATGTGATGACGCCTGATTGCAGGCCTTGGGTGGTCAGCCAGTCGGCGAAGGGTCTGGTGTAGCCGTGCATGGTCAGGACTTGGGCCGCCCCGGTGGCCTTGACGGCGGCGTTCAGGCCGGGCCAGTCGGCATGGTCTGACAGGGTGAAGGCGGCGGCGGTGCCTTTGCGGCGGGTTGCGAGGGCCATCCAGCCAGAGGCTGCGGCGACCGCATGGGCCCCAAGCCCCAGCGCCCAGTCTGACGCCATCGCGTTGGGCGTCGCAATCACCAACGCGCCCGGTGGCGGAGGGCCGGTCAAGGCAAGCGTCGGCGGCAGGGCATAGCCTTGGGCGCGCAGGATGGCAGTTATGTCCTCCACCACCGGATGCGTGCAGATCGGCCCAAGACCCGCCAGCCCGGCCATCAGCCGCTGCGCCTTGCCGAAGGAATAGGCCAGCAGGACCGACGCCCGCCCTTCGGCGGCATTGGCCTGCCACCACTGCGCGATCTGGCCCAGAACCTGCGCCTCGGGCTGCCAGTGAAAGATCGGCAGGCCGAAGGTGCATTCCGTCAGGAAGGTATCGCAGCGCACCGGCTCGAATGGTTCGCACAAGGCATCCGGCGCGGTCTTGTAGTCACCCGAGTTCACCCAGACCTCGCCCTGATGTTCGATCCGGATCTGGGCTGACCCCGGGACATGGCCTGCCGGGTGAAAGCTGACCGTGACGTCGCCGATCTGGCGGCGCTCGCCATACGCGATGCCCTCGGCTGTGATCCGGCCAAGGCGGTGGCGAATCACGGGAAGGGCCTGATGGGTGGTAAGGTAAGCGCCCATGCCCCGCGCTGCATGGTCGGAATGGCCATGCGTGACCAAGGCGTGCGGCACGCGGCCCATCGGGTCGATGTGAAAATCCCCCGCCGGGCAGTAAAGGCCCTGCGGGGTGGCGATGATCAGAGGGGCGCGGGTCATGGCCCCAGCATAGACCGAAAGCCGGGCGGGATATAATCCCGTTTTGTTCCCGACCCTTGGCACTTTTCGGCTGATCCGTCGCAAAAGCTTACTGCGTATCGCCCGTTATTTGTGCGATCTTGCAAGATAACGCCGTTTTACTGCGCCACCCCCTTTCGTTGGGCGGTGGGGGTGGATTTACTGGCACCATTCAGGAAAGGTCGCCAGCATGACCCAACACTTCAACGAGATGTACTTAGACACCACGGTACGCGACCCCTACGCACGGCTGGAGGCGTGGATGCGCACCATGCCCGCCGACTTGCGCATTCAAAAGCAGGCCGAGGCCGAAGCGCTGTTTCGCCGCATTGGCATCACCTTCGCTGTCTATGGCGAGGGCGGTGACCCGGACCGGCTGATCCCGTTCGACATGTTCCCCCGGGTGTTTACGCACAATGAGTGGGCCAAGCTGGAACGCGGCATCAAGCAGCGGGCACGGGCGTTGAACGCGTTTCTGGTCGATGTCTATGGCCGGGGTGAGATCATCCGGGCCGGCCGCATCCCCGCCAATCTGGTGTATCAGAATGAGGCGTATGAAAAGGCCGTGGCCGGTTTC
>JAYSQA010000153.1:0-3162 GCA_043721775.1 Rhodobacterales bacterium | reverse complement strand
CCCCGTCATCTGCCGCAACGGCAGCCCGAACCGCGCCTTCAACGTCAGACCCACCTGAGGCCGCGTCGGTGAAGGTGGCCGAGCGGCCCCGCTTTCCGCCGGGCGCGACCAGCCACACCGTCTCCGGGTCAAACCAGATCTGCCGCGATCCGCGCTGCTTCAGGGCGGCATTGCAGGCGCGCCAGTTCGTCGTGCGGCAAGTCGGGGGGCTTGCTTATGCAAGCTGACTAACACCCTGGAGTCACACAGGAAATCCTTCGCGATTTGTGCAACAGAGCCGGAGTAAGTGCCAATATGAACGATCAACCATCGCGGCTTCTTTCAATGCTTTTCAACGTCGTGGCGCGGTTCGCTGGGTGTTTTTGGCGCAGGTGGCAGGTATCTTCAGCCCAACGTGATGGCCGCAGACTTGACCCTGCCGCTGCTTTCCCAGATGGTGCCCCGATCCAAACCGCAGGTATCACATTGGCCACACGCCCGTTTTCCCCTTACGAATTCATGATCGCCTGGCGCTATCTGCGCGCCCGAAAGGCCGAGGGCGGCGTGTCGGTGATGACCTGGATCAGCCTTGTCGGCATCACGCTGGCGGTCTTCGCCCTGATCGCCACGCTGGCGGTGCGGGCCGGTTTCCGGGCAGAGTTTGTTGACACCATCCTTGGCGCCAATGCCCATGTCGCGGTCTATTCCACCGGGCATGATGACGGAAACGGTAACCTTGTCAAAGGCTTCACCGATTACGCCGCGATTGCTGACCGGCTAAAGGCCATCCCCGGCGTCACCCGCGCGGCTCCGCTGATCCGGGGGCAGGTCATGGTCACCGCGTTTGATCAGACCACCGGCGGCGACGTCTACGGCATGTCCGCCGAGGACCTTGCAACCCTGCCGCGTATCGGTGTGGGCACCAAGGCCGAGGGCAGTCTGTCCGATTACCCGAACGGCATCGCGATGGGGTCAGAACTGGCCAAGGAACTGGGCGTGGGCATCGGTGACCGGGTGCGGCTGATTGCGCCCTCGGGGGTGAAAACCGCTTTTGGCACGAGCCCGCGCGTTAACGCCTATACGGTGGAATACATCTTCACCGCCGGCCGCTATGACATTGACAAGGTTCGGATTTATATGCCCTTCGCCGAGGCGCAAAGCTATTTCAACCGCGAAGGACGTGCAGATGAATTCGAGGTGATGGTCAAGGACCCCGAAGGCGTTGGCGCCTATACCGAGGCGCTTTTGCGCGCCGGTGGCCCGAATGCTTTGCTGTGGACATGGCAGCAAAGCAGCGGCAACTTCCTGCGGGCGCTGACGATCGAGGACAACGTGATGTTCGTCATCCTGTCCATTCTGGTGCTGATCGCCACGATGAACATCGTCTCGGGCCTGATCATGTTGGTGAAAAACAAGGGCCGCGACATCGGAATTTTGCGGACGATGGGACTGACCGAGGGGTCGATCATGCGGATTTTCTTCCTGTGCGGATCTTTCACCGGGGTTCTGGGAACGGCTGCGGGGGTGGTGCTTGGGTGCCTGTTCGCTTTGTATATCGACCCGATTTTCTCATTCATCAACTACTGGTCAGGGGGCGGGGTGTGGGATCCCTCTATCCGTGGTATCTACACCCTGCCCGCCAAGCTGCAACTGCAAGACGTGGGGAGTGCGATGGCGCTGTCTTTGGGGCTGGCCTTCATCATTACCCTGATCCCGGCCCGCAAAGCCGCCCGCATGAACCCGGTTGAGGCGTTGCGTTATGAATAGCCTGGTGCTGGAGGGGATCGAGAAGGCCTATAACCGGGGCAAGGTGTCCGAGGTCGTGGTGCTGCGCGGGGCGTCTTTGGCGGTGGGCGTGGGGGAAGTGGTGGCGTTGGTGGCACCTTCCGGCGCTGGCAAGTCGACGCTGTTGCAGATTGCGGGGCTGCTGGATGTGGCCGACGCTGGTGCAATCCATTATGGGTTGCGCGAGATGACCGGGCTGAATGATAAGGCGCGGACGGAAGCGCGCCGAGCCGAGGTGGGCTTCATCTACCAGTTCCACCACCTGCTGCCAGAGTTTTCTGCCTTGGAAAACATCACCTTACCGCAACTGGCCAATGGGGTTTCGCGCCGCGATGCCGATGCGCGAGCCCGTGATTTGCTGGACCGGGTGGGGGTTTTGGCCCGCGCCGACCATCGGCCTGCCGCCTTGTCGGGGGGAGAGCAGCAGCGGGTGGCGTTTTGTCGGGCTTTGGCGAACCGCCCGAAGCTTTTGCTGGCGGATGAGCCTACGGGGAACCTTGACCCGGCCAACTCTGCGCATGTCTTTGATGTTCTTATGGAAGTCGTCCGGGAGACCGGCCTTTCGGCGCTGATTGCCACGCATAATATGGAGCTTGCGGCACGAATGGACCGCATCGTGCGGCTGGATCAGGGCTTGGTGGTCTGACGGCGCGCCCTTGGGCGGCAGCCGGAGGCCAGCCTCCGGACCTCCGGGATATTTGTGCAAGAATGAAAGGGAGCAGAGGTTTGCAAGCCTTGCCGTCGGGTGTAGGTTGGGAAAAATGGCAGGAGTTCCCGATGTTTTCGCCCCGCGCTCATTCACCTTTCGCCTTGCTGGGCGTCGTCGTTCTGGCCGGTTGCGTGCCCGGCGCCTCGACCGCGCCTGCCTCGGGCAAGGCCGATTTCATGGAGCTTTGCGCGCCGTGTCATGGGGTAAGCGGCAAGGGGGATGGGGAGTTGGGCAAGACGCTGGCCCACCGTCCGGCTGACCTTACTGGCATTTCGGCGCGGAATGGCGGGGTGTTTCCAATGGCTTATGTGATGTCGAAGATCTGGGGCTATGAGATGGGCAAGGCGCCCACCGCCCTGATGCCCAAGTTCGCACCGCTGATGGAGGGGCCTTTGGTGCTGGTCGATACCGGCGACGGGATCCAGACGCCGGCGCCGCTGCGGCTGGTGGAGATCGCGAATTATCTGGTGACCATTCAGGGCAAGTGAGCCGGTGTAAGTGCTTGCGGGCGCTGGATTAACTTCAAGGTTTGGCCGGAAGAGCCGGTCTTTTTCGCGTCTTCCTTCTGTCTTCCTTCCGTCTCTACGCGCGGGGGGGGAAGGCTGCGTTAACCATGGTTTGGGAATCATTCGGGGACGGTTGGGGAGGTTTGGGTGAAGAACGGGCGGTAAGCGGTTGATTAGGTTTAT
>JAYSQA010000152.1:0-9454 GCA_043721775.1 Rhodobacterales bacterium | reverse complement strand
GAAACCCTGCTGCCGGTGCAGTATTATTACAAAGTGCCGGATCATCTGGACGAACGCGTGTGCATCGTCGTCGATCCGATGCTGGCAACCGGCAATTCCAGTGCGGCGGCGGTGACACTTTTGAAGAATTCAGGGGCCAAGAACATCCGGTTTCTGTGCTTGCTGGCAGCGCCCGAAGGCATCCGGCACTTGAACGAAGCGCACCCGGATGTGCCAATCGTCACCGCCTCGGTTGACAGCCACCTTAACGAACTGGGCTACATCGTTCCGGGCCTAGGGGATGCGGGTGACCGCATGTTCGGCACAAAATAAGGGATTATCCCTTTACTCGGAAACAATCTTGATTCATGATTCATCCCAGCTGTTGAGGGAGTGGGATCATGTCGGTCAAGATGTTGAAGGGTGTGGTCCTGGCGGCGCTTCTGGTGTCTTCGGCGGCTCAGGCGCAAAGTCTGAAGCAGATCGGCGGGCCGGCCAATGCACCTCCGGCCGGATTTCAGGGGCAGCAGTTCGTCGACAGCCGTGGCTGTCTGTTCCTGCGGGCCGGTTATGGCGCGGGGGTAAACTGGGTAGCGCGGGTTGACCGCACACACAAGCCAATCTGCAACATGATGCCGACGGGCGGTGCTGCGGCGCAAGCGGCTCTCGCGGCTGACATGGCACCCGATCCGCAGGCCGTGGCCCAACCGCCGACCGTCATGGCCGCAACAGCACCCGTGGTACAAGGTGCGTCCGTTGCGGTTCAGGTTCCGGTCAGACAGATTGCGGCCCCGGCCCCGGGCCCCAAGCCAACCGTTGTCGCCAGCACTCCGGCGCAGCCAACACATCCCGCACCAACCCGGCAGGCCAGCCCCGCTTATCAGGGGATGGCCGTCGCAACCTCGGTTGCCGGGGTGCAGTGCTTTGACACAGCGCCGGTGCTGGAGCGTGTGAACGTCTCGGGCGGCACGGCGCTGGTCTGCACGCGCGGCGATGGTTCTACCAGCGGATGGCTTCCGCCGAGGATGGCCGGTGCTGCCCAAGCGAGGGTGGCGGCGCAGACGGTTCCGCCGGTTGCAGCGCCTGTCTATGCAATGGCCCCTGCTGCGCGCGTGGCAAGTCAGACTGTCCCGGTTCAAGTCTATGCTGTGCCCCAGCCGTTGGCCAGGGGCAGCCATGCGCTGCCCAAGCCGCCGAAAGGCTGGGTCTATGCCTGGAAGGATGATCGGCTGAACCCCCTGCGCGGCGTCGGCACTGCTGAAGGGCAGGCCCAACAGGACCAGGTCTGGCAACGCACAATACCAATGGTTCTTCTGACCGAACCGCCACCCCAAACCGCGTTTCAGCACTCGCTGGGTATTCATCCGAAGGTTGCCGCGAAGCTCTATCCCACCATATCGACGACGGTTTCGACGATGTCGGCCAGCCCTGTTGCCCAACCGGCAAGCAGTACATCAGTCTCGGTCATGCAGGTTTCGGCTACACCTGCCGCCCCGCAAGCCCCGGGCGCGCTGCTGGTTCAGGTTGGCTGCTTTGCAGACCCCGCCAACGCGCAGGCCGTTGTGGCCCGCCTGTCCTCGCTTGGGCTACCCGTAACCACCGCGCGGACCACGCGGAACGGCGCAACGCTTCAGATTGTCTATGCCGGCCCCTTTGCCAGCGGACCCGAGGCGTCTTCCGGCCTGTCCACGGTTCACCGTGCGGGCTACGCGGATGCCTTCCTGCGCTGACCCTTATCTTTGCTTTTCAAGGCGGAGCCACCGAGCAGACCACTCCCCGGGCAACGTCCCGGGGATTTTTTCATCCCGCACAGATGCTTTGCAGGCTGATCCAGTCATTGTCGGGCAAAATCGCCGAGGGTGAGGTGCCTTTGAAAGGATCAGCCTCGATCAAACCCAGCGTGCTTTCGCCAGTGGGGTCAACAGCCCGGGCATAAGCGGTGGAGGACAGGTTGACCTGCCGGAACTTTTCCAGCAGGCGCTCGTCGTCCATGGCGGCAGGTTTGGCGGCCAGCAGACTTTCGGCATAGCCATCCAACGCACCATCCGGCAAATGACCCGTTGTCAGCAGCCGCACCGTCGCCACAAGGCCCGCATGGCGCAGGATCGGCAGGACCGGATCGCCAACCTCGGCCCGCAGCATGGCGGCAAGGACATAGCCTGCAACGGGTTCGGGATCTTGCAGGTTTTCCAATAGCTTGCCCGACAAAAGTACAATGCCGCCGGGCAGGGCCAAGGCATCCGCCACGCCGTCACGCACCACGTCAACCTCGCCAACCCCTTGACCGGACAGCTTTTGTGCCAAAGCAGCAGCCCCGCGCTGGCCCAATACGTTGAGGCACGCAGACCCGGTCAGCCGGGCCGCATCAGCCATGGCAAGCTTTCCAATCTGGATGCGCGTGGCCGTCGGCAGAACCGATGCGGTGTGACGGATCATCGCTTCAGGTAGCCACAGAAACCCGAAAACGCCCGCCAGACCCACCGCCAGAACCACCGTCAGCCCCCGCACACGGCCGGGCCGCGGCCGACGCCGGATCAGCGTTGTGCGCACCGTTTCAAGGGCTGCAATCATTTCGGTGTCGTCAACCTCCACCGTTTCAGAGGGCGTGCCGTCGTCCAGCCGACCGGGGGTGTAAAGCGCTGGCATCACACCCGGATTTACCCGCTCGACCGAGGGCAACGACCAATGCGACAGCGCCATTTCGGTGCGCGGATCGGCCAGAACCAGCGTCGTATCGCGCAGGTTCACCACAACCTCACGCAACTGCGCTGTGGCCGACAGCCGCCACAGCCCGGTGCATTCCAGCCGTTGGTATTTGGTCAGCGCTGTCATCGGGCCTTTGGTCTGCTGTCTGAGCCATAACCTTAGCCGAGGAGACACCCCGCCACAATCCGCCGCAACCGGACCGGGAACAGGCAGCCAGATTGACAAACCCGTGCCACCGGATCGGTTTCAGGAGCGCAACAGGCAGAAATCACCGACTATTTGGAAAAATTGGCGGAGGTGGCGATGGCAATAGGGCGGGCTTCGGGCGATCGGACACTTGCTGCGGCGGGGATGATCCTGATCTATGCAGGCATCATCGGGTTCACCGACAACTTCGTGCGGGTCATCACCTCGGACGCCGGGCTGTGGCAGTTTCACGCGACGCGGACGGTGATGGCGGTGGGGCTGCTGGTGATCCTTGCCCGCCCTCTGCATCTGCGGCTTGGGGCGCAGATGCAGAGGGCGGTGCTGGCGCGGTCGGCCATTCATGGGTGGGCGATGGTGATCTATTTCGGCGCGCTGGCCTTTCTGCCAGTGGCGCTGGTGGCGGCGGGTCTGTTCACCTCACCCATATTTGTCCTTTTGATTGAAAAGTTTGCCTATGGCACCCAGATTGGCCCCTTCCGCGCTGTGGCCGTGCTGCTGGGCTTTGCCGGGGTGATCCTTGTGCAGGGACCGGAGGCGATGCAGGGCGCGTCACTGCCTGCCCTGCTGCCCGTGTTGGCGGGGGCGCTTTACGCCTTGGGAAATATCGTCACCCGCCGCTGGTGCCCGCTGGAGAGTGCCGAGACACTGCTGGCTGGGTTCTTTCTGGCCCTTGGGATTGCCGGAGCCATCGGAATGCTGGTCTTGACGCTTGCCCCGGTGCCGGTGCCAAGCGGTACGGCGGGCTTTTTGATGCGCGGGCCGGTCTGGCCGACGCAAGGCTTCTGGGCTTGGACTTTCGTGCAGGCGGAAGGCTCTTTGTTGGGGGTGGGGCTGATGGTGCGGGCCTATCAAGTGACTGATGCGACACGGGTTTCAGTTTTCGAATAGGCCATCTTGCCCGCCTCTGCCGCGTGGTCGTGGCTGATCTGGGGCGAGGTTCTGTCCCCTTGGGCTGTGGTCGGCATGGCGATGATTGTCACCGCCGGAATGATGATCGCCTTCCGTTCAAAAAGACGGCCTCGTTGACCGGACCGCTCTGTAAGGGTACGAATATACGGCATAATTCTTTGCCGCCCCCGATGATTGGGGGATGATCCGGCAGGTCTGTCCCATAAGCGCTAAACGTCCCCAATAGCCTCTCGCCAATGGCGGCGGCACAGGCTGACGTAGGTTTCATTGCCGCCGATCTGCACCTGCTCGCCCTGTTTCAAGGCGCTGCCGTCGGGGCCGCGACGGATGACCATGGTGGCCTTCTTGCCACAAAAACAGATTGTGCGAACCTCGCGCATCTCATCCGCCCAGGCCAGAAGGGCAGCAGAGCCGGGGAACAGGTTGCCCTGAAAATCAACCCGCAGGCCATAGCACATCACGGGAACGCCGAGGTCATCGACGGCGCAGGCCAGTTGCCAGACCTGATCCTTGGACAGAAATTGCGCCTCATCAATGAAGACGCACGCAATTTTTTCTATTATAAACCGTCCTTTAAGCTTGTCGAACAGGTTTTCGCCAGGCGCGAAGGTATCGGCAGGCTCGCCGATGCCGATGCGGCTGGCAATCCGACCGTCACCGGCGCGGTTGTCAAACTGCGCGGTGATCAGATAGGTCGCCATCCCCCCCTCGTGGTAGTTGTGCGAGGCTTGCAGCAGCAGGGTGGATTTCCCGGCATTCATCGTCGAGTAGTGAAAATACAATTTGGCCATTGGCGTGATTTACCCAAGGCGCAGTCCTTTCACAATATGGGCCAGTCTGGAAAGACGGGTCCGCCGAAGCCTGTTTGCGAGACTTTGGCTTGGCGGACCCCCACCCAAACTGACCTTTCGGCCAGCACTGACAAAGCCCCCAACATTGGGACTTCTTTATACATGACAAAGTCTTGCCATGAGATTAATGGAAAAAACGGAGGGAATTTCCCTCATGCAAGCGGTTTGGAATGATGTCGCTGGAAACATACCTGAAGAAACACACCGAAACCTTGGTCAAGGATGTGGGACTTGAAGCGGCCTGTGAGTTGACCGGAAAGTCGAAGGCGACGCTGGGGCGGTATTACTCCGACAGTCAGGAACACGATGATCGGTTCATGCCGATTGACGTGGTAGCGCAGCTGGAGGCCGCCGCTGGCTTTCCGCATGTAACGGCTGCGCTGGCCGATTTGCGTGGGATTACATTGTCTTATGACGGAACCCGGCGCAATGCGGCCTCGGGTGGGGTCAACCATGACGTGGTGGCGCTGGCGCAGCGCTTTGCGCAACTGATGTCGGAATACAATAAGGCGATTGGCGACGGGAAAATCTCGATCAACGAGGCCAAGAAGATGCTGCGCGAGACGCTGGCCATTCAGGAAGTTATTCTTGAGATGAAGCTGAACCTGGAGCAGGAGATCAGCTAGGCACGGCGCTTCAGGGTCGGGACTTGCGGCCCCGACCCTATTGATTTAGCGCGACTTTTGCCGAGCGGGCGATTGCACGCCGCCAGTTTTGGAAGCGGTCCGAACCGGTTTGGCAACAGCCGGGCCGACCGGGCGCTGACCTTGTTTGGCCTGACCTTGCTGACGCTGGCCCCCGGAAGATTGACCGGGTTTGCCACCCGGACGACCGCCACGGTTCTGCACCGGCTTGGGTGCAGCTGCCACTTCCGAGTTTGACCAAGGCGCGCCTCCGATGACCGGGATCACCTTTTTCAGCAGCTTTTCAATGGCTTGCAGTTCGCCCATTTCAGCCGGTGCGCAGAAGGCAATTGCATTGCCCTCGGCTCCGGCGCGCGCGGTGCGGCCAATGCGGTGGACGTAGTTTTCCGGCACGTTCGGCATGTCAAAGTTGTAGACATGGCGAACGCCAGGTATGTCAATGCCGCGCGCAGCGACGTCGGTTGCGACCAGCACGTCAAGGCTGCCCTCGCGGAATTCCGTCAGGGTCCGGTCGCGGTGGTTCTGGCTTTTGTTGCCATGGATCGACGAGGCCTTGAAGCCCCAGGCCACCAGCAATTTGTAAAGCTTTTCAGCACCATGCTTGGTGCGGCCGAAGACGAGGGCCTGCTCTCCGGGGTGCTTCAACAGGTAGGATTCCAGCAGTTTCGCTTTGTCGCCATTGGGGATGTAGTGAACACCCTGGACGATCTTTTCCACGGGTTTGCCCGGAGGAGCAACCTGCACGCGGATCGGGTTGCGCAGGTAGGTCAGGCTGATTTCCTCGATATCATTGGGCATCGTAGCGGAAAACAGCAGGGTCTGGCGGTGCTGCGGGATGTATTTGGCGATCTTGCGCAGGGAATGGATGAAGCCCATGTCAAGCATGTGGTCAGCCTCGTCCAGCACCAGATAGCCGCAGGATTCAAGCGTTACCGCGCCACGTTCCAGAAGGTCGATCAGACGGCCCGGCGTCGCTACCAGCACGTCAGAGCCTTTCAGCAGTCGATCGGCCTGCCGGTTGATCGAGGCGCCGCCGACAACCATCGTCACCTTGACGGCGGTGCCCTTGGTAAAAGTCATAAAGTTTTCAGCGATTTGTGCTACAAGTTCGCGGGTGGGCGCCAGAACCAAAGCGCGGACATGGCGCGGTGCCGGAGGGTGGCCGATGTCCAGAAGCCGGTGCAGCAGCGGCAGGCCGAAGGCGGCGGTTTTGCCGGTGCCGGTCTGGGCCAGACCCATCAGGTCATGCCCCTTCATGATATGCGGGATCGCCTGCGCCTGAATAGGCGTCGGCGTGGTCATGTTGGTCAGTTCAAGCGCTTTGAGGATTTTCGGCGAAAGGCCGAGGTCTGCGAAAGTGGTCATAAGGTTGGTCCATCAAACATAGGAACAATGCACCCTCGCCAGCGGAGGTGTCCGTTGGCCGTGCACATTGCAGGTACCCCTGCGTGATGGTGGGAACCGTTACCCGGGCCTTTTGGTGCTCACGCGGCACGGGCTTCGGATTGGGTCCAGATGGGGTGGATTGGATGAAATGTCAAGCGGCAGATTCTGCGGTGCAGAATAACGTTGCACCGGATTTGAAGCAGATTCCGGCCAGAACAAAGGTAAACAGCTGAGAAGGCCGGGTTCTTCTGTCTGCTGCGCGTCGGATTTCGGTATGGCATCGCCGCCGACAAACACGCCGCACCCGCGCTTAACGCAACGTTCTGTTAAGCGAATTGTTCTACGATGAGTCGTTCCTCTAGCCCATGGCCGGGATCAAACAGGATGCGGTGGCGTACATTCGGTTCAGACCGGATCTCAACGGAAAGGACATCAGTAACGGGGCGGGTATCAGCATCAGCACGAACCGGGCGTTTGCCGGGATCAAGCACTTCAAAGCGCACGACGGCGGCTTTGGGCAACAGGGCACCCCGCCAGCGGCGCGGGCGGAAGGCGGCTACGGCGGTCAGCGCCAGCACATCAGCACCGATGGGCAGGATCGGGCCGTGGGCGGAATAGTTGTAGGCGGTGGACCCGGCGGGGGTCGACAGCAGGCAGCCATCGCAGACCAGTTCCGGCATCCGTTCCCTGCCATCGACAAGGATGCGCAGCTTTGCGGCTTGGGGCCCTGCTCGCAGCAGCGAGACCTCGTTGATCGCCAACGCATGGGTCACAGTGCCATCGGTTGAAACGGCAGTCATGGCGAGAGGGTTCAGCACAGCCTCTTCGGCGGCGGCAAGGCGTTCGGGCAGGGCCTCGTTGGAATAGGTATTCATCAGGAAGCCCACCGTGCCGCAGTTCATGCCGTAGACGGGCAAGCCGGTCCAATGCTCTTCATGCAGGGTTTGCAGCATGAACCCGTCACCGCCAAGCGCCACGATGACACTGGCCTTGTCGAGTGCGGTCTGGCCGTACAGCAAGGTCAGGCTGGACAAAGCCTCTTGTGCTGCGGGTGCGGAACTGGCGCGGAAGGCGATCAGGCCAGACGTCATTGGAACATCACAAAGATTGTCTTGGCGACAGTCATCGCGGGCCTCCCTTGGTTGCGGTCACTCTTGGCAGGCTGGACGGATAACTCAAGCCCCCGTCTGATCCCCGCTTGCCGTTTTGCAACGGCGGATTAAGTTTCCTATCGGAAACTTTTTTCGTCTGCGACCTGCAACCTGTCGTTTTCTGGCCTTCACCACCGGCGCAACCGGGGCTAGATAACGCCAACCCTAATGGAGAGCCCCATGACCAGCCACCGCGACCCCGGATTCTTCACCGAAACCCTGTCAACCCGCGACCCCGAGCTTTACAGATCCATCGTCGGCGAATTGGGCCGCCAGCGCGATGAGATCGAGCTGATTGCGTCCGAGAACATCGTCAGCCGCGCCGTGATGGAGGCGCAGGGCTCGGTGATGACGAACAAATACGCCGAAGGCTATCCGGGAAAGCGCTATTACGGCGGGTGTGAGTTCGTCGATGTGGCGGAAAATTTGGCGATTGCACGGGCTTGTCAATTGTTTGGGGTGACCTTCGCCAACGTTCAGCCGAATTCGGGAAGCCAAGCCAATCAAGGCGTTTTTCAGGCGCTGCTGAAGCCAGGCGACACCATTTTGGGGATGAACCTCGCCTCTGGCGGCCACCTGACCCATGGGGCGGCGCCGAACCAGTCGGGCAAGTGGTTCAACGCGGTCCAATATGGCGTGCGCAAGCAGGACAGCCGGATTGATTACGACGAGGTTGAACGGCTGGCGGTGGAAACCCAGCCCAAGCTGATCATCGCAGGCGGCTCGGCTGTGCCGCGCCAGATCGACTTTGCCAAGTTCCGGGCAATTGCCGACAAGGCGGGCGCTTGGTTGATGGTGGATATGGCGCATTTTGCTGGCCTCGTGGCCGGTGGCGCGCATCCCTCGCCCTTCCCCTATGCCGACGTGGCGACCACGACGACCCACAAGACCCTGCGCGGCCCACGCGGCGGCATGATCTTGACCAACAACGAAGAAATCGCCAAGAAGGTGAACTCGGCGATTTTCCCCGGCATTCAGGGCGGCCCCCTGATGCATGTGATCGCAGCCAAAGCCGTCGCCTTCGGTGAAGCGCTGCGTCCCGAGTTCAAGGCCTATGCGGCGCAGGTGATCCTGAACGCGCAGGCGCTGGCGGATGAATTGATGAAGGGCGGCCTTGATATCGTCACCGGCGGCACCGATACCCATGTGATGCTGGTCGACCTGCGCCCCAAGGGTGTGAAAGGCAATGCGACCGAAAAGGCACTTGGTCGCGCCCATATCACCTGCAACAAGAACGGCATCCCGTTTGACCCGGAAAAGCCGACGGTGACCTCGGGCGTGCGGCTGGGCACTCCGGCGGGCACGACGCGCGGTTTTGGCGAGGCAGAGTTCCGGCAGATTGGCGCCTGGATTGTCCAAGTGGTCGATGGGTTGGCTGCGAACGGCAACGACGGCAATGCCGAGGTCGAGACTGCCGTGAAAGCCAAGGTATTGGCGCTTTGCCAGGCTTTCCCGATCTATCAAGGGCTGTGAGATCTTGATATCACGCGCCAAAGTCTGACAGTATATTGTAAAAACAAAGGGTGACCTGCCCCCCGGTCGTCCCTTGTTCATAACAAGAGTCTGGCTTGTTGATAATCGTCAGTTTCGGGTTGGGCAAGCGCGCCGGGTGCGTTGTTGT
>JAYSQA010000151.1:0-1567 GCA_043721775.1 Rhodobacterales bacterium | reverse complement strand
CCGGTGATCAGGCCGATGGCAAAAGCCCCGATCAGCAGCACGATCGAGCCGTTCAGCAAAATGTCATGCCAAAGCCGGGAATCCATCCGGGGCCCGTTTCCCGACCGCGCCGCCAGCCACAGCGCCGAGATGATGGCAGGCGCCTCCATCGCGGCGGCCACTGCCACCATATACCCTTCGGACTCGATCCCCTTGATCTGCAGCGCCGCCGTCGCCGTGGCAAAGGTCACCACCGAGATCGACCCGTAATGGGCGGCAATGGCGGCCCGCTCCAGCGCCGGCAGCGGCGTCAGCGCCCGCAGCAGACCAAAGGCAAGGAAGGGCAGCAAGAAGGACAAGGCGATCCCGCCCAGAAGTGCCGCCACCAGTCCCGCATCCACGCCGGTCTTGGCCACCGCCACGCCGCCCTTGAAGCCGATGGCAAACAGCAGATACAGCGCCATCGCCTTGGCCGCGGCCTCAGGCACCGACAGATCGGACCTCGCGAGTGCCGCCAGCAATCCCAGCGCAAAGCTCAGGATCATCGGTGTCAATAGGTTCTGACCAGCAAGGCCTATCAAGTCGGTCATGGTTCTGTCTCCTGTCCTTGCGATATGCCCCGGACGCAAGCGCAAGGCGAGGCCTCGGCGGAACATTACGCCGGATCACCCGTTTTGGATCACACCGCAACAAACCGGCGCGGGCCCGGCTCATACTGCTCCAGCCCGCCCTCGCCGGTGTTGCTCCACAGCCCGTGCACCGTCAGGCGTTCATCCGCCACCCGGTCACGCACAAAGGGAAAGGTCATCAGGTTTTCCAGCGACACCACCACCGCCTGCTTTTCCAACGCCTGCAGGATCACATCCTTCGGCTCATCCTGCACCCGCTCGAACCCCGGGCGCAGGATGTCCATCCAGCGGCCGACGAAACTGGTCTTTTCCTCCAACTCGGGCGCCAGCCCGCAGCACATGTCATGGCAGCTCTTGACCCCGCCGCAACTGGAATGGCCCATGACCACGATATGCGCGACCCCCAGCGAGGTGACGGCATATTCCACCGCCGCCGAAGTCCCGTGGCGTTCGCCGTCCGGGTTATAGGGCGGCACAAGGCCCGCGATGTTGCGATGGATGAAGAACTCCCCCTCATCCGCCCCGAAGATCGAGGTGACATGGACCCGGCTGTCGCAGCAGGAAATCACCATGGCGCGCGGATGCTGGCCGCTTTCGGCCAGACGGCGATACCAGGCCTTGTTCTGCAGATAGGCCGTGGCGCGCCAGCCGTGATAGCGACTGACCAGATAGGACGGCAACGGGCTGGCAAGGTCCATGGGCGTCTCCTCTCAAGCAAATCAGGAAAAAGGGGACTCCTGCTGCCCCGCCCGATTTGTGCAAGCCAATCCGGCAATTCCTTCAGCTTTAGTTTGCATTCGCGGCAAGTTCGAGGGGGATCGTGCTGCGCCAGCAACCATTTCCTAATGCGACGGCCCGATCCTGACCCCGGGTGAGATGTGGAGTGGGAAGATGCCTTTGGGTAACGTGGTGGCGCTGCACCCGAATGATCGGGTGCGGCAGGATGCTGAACCGATTGC
>JAYSQA010000150.1:0-2686 GCA_043721775.1 Rhodobacterales bacterium | reverse complement strand
ACGGTAACGGTAACGGTAACGGTAACGGTAACGGTAACGGTAACGGTAAAAATGGCCATGTCAGCCTCATTTGGATCAAATGGGATGAATTGACCCTGGCCTAGCCCTGCATACCAAACCAATCAATCCGTCACTCCCCGCACGCCACGGGCGCAAGCCTGTCAGGCTTTTTGCTTGGCGCGCAGGTACGGGAGCACACGGCCGAGCGTGCAGAGACGGTCGTGCAGGGCTTGGCGCGCAGGAACGGGCGATCAGGAACAGGTGCACAGGGCCGATAGCGCAGCGCTTGGCCGCACAGGGCCGGAAGCCCAGGGACGGAAGCCCAGGGACGGGCTGTCAGGCGCTTAACCGCAAAGGATGGCGGGCTTCGGCCCAGTGGCGGGCGGCTTGCCCGAAGGCTGCGAACAGCGGGCGCGAGACGGGATCATCTGCCGCGTTCCACTCGGGGTGCCATTGCACGGCAAGGGTGAAGCCGGGTGCGTCCTTGACATAGATCGCCTCGGGTGTGCCGTCGGGGGCGTGGCCGTCGATCATGATACGGTCGGCCGGCCGCATGATGCCCTGGCCGTGCAGAGTGTTGGTCATCACCTCGGGCGAACCCATAAGACGGTGGAAGACGCCGCTTTCGGTGAAGCGGACGGTGTGGCGCAAGGCAAATTGTTCTTCCAGCATGGCGTCGGGCGGCATGCGGTGGTTCATGCGCCCCGGAATATCGCGGATTTCGGGGTGCAGGCTGCCGCCCATTGCCACGTTGACCTCTTGAAAGCCCCGGCAGATGCCAAGGAAGGGTTGGCCGCGTGTCACGCAAGCGCGGATCAGCGGCAAGGTGATGGCATCGCGGGCGCGGTCGAAGGCGCCATGGGCGGGGGTTTCCTCCTCGCCATATTCGGAGGGGTGGACGTTGGGGCGGCCACCAGTCAAAAGAAAGCCGTCGCAAGTTTCCAGCAGCTCTTCCACCGACACAAAGCGCGGGTCGGTCGGGATGATCAGCGGCATGGCCCCGGCGACATCCGCCACGGCCATCGAGTTCATCGTGCCGGCGGTGTGGGTCGGATAGCGGTCATTGATCACGAAGTGATTGCCAATGATGCCGATGACGGGTCTGGACGGTTTCACGCGGGTCATGGTTCTGCTGCGGTTGGGCTGCTGCTACGGTTGGTTTATCAAAATCATAGGCGCGCAATCCTCGCACGGAAAGCCTTGAAATTGCGCTAAGGTATCAAGGTGACTTGATCAGGGCGCATGGCTGCTGCAATTCTGCGCCAAATGCCCGAAAAGTCCGCCCTAATGAAGGAGCCTGCGATGCCCAAACCCCGCGCCCGCGCCCTTGGCCTGCCCTTCCCCGGCCAGCCCGGCCCGTTCAACGCCATCACCGATGTGCCCGGCGTTCGGGTAGGATTCTGCACGCTGACCGATCCGGGCAGGCAAATGCGCACTGGCGTGACCGCCATTCTGCCGCGCGAGGACGCAAGGTTTCCCCAGCCGGTCTGGGCCGGTCAGTTCACCCTGAACGGCAATGGTGAGATGACCGGCACCCACTGGATCAACGACGCGGGCTATTTCATCGGTCCGGTCTGCATCACCAACACGCATGGCGTGGGCGCGGTGCACCACGGCGTGACCGAATGGATGATCGAACACTATGCCGCCTGGTTTGCGGCCGAGCACGCCTGGGCCATGCCGGTCGTGGCTGAAACCTATGACGGCATCCTGAACGACATCAACGCCCTGCATGTGACGCCCGACCATGCCAGGGCCGCAATCCGCGCAGCCAAGGGCGGAACGGTCGAGGAAGGCTCCTCCGGCGGCGGCAACGGCATGATCGCGTATGAGTTCAAGGCTGGCACTGGCACCGCCTCTCGGGTGGTCAAGCTTGGTGGACAGGATTTCACGGTGGGCGTTCTGGTGCAGGCCAACCACGGGCGGCGCGACTGGTTTCAGGTCTTGGGCAGGCCGGTCGGCAAGCTGATGCCGGAGGGCAAGTTCCGCGACAAGGAACAGGGCTCGATCATCGTGGTGATCGCCACCGACGCGCCCCTGTCGGCGCTTTCGCTGCGCCACCTCGCCCGGCGCGCTTCCATGGGTGTGGCGCGCGGCGGCACACCGGCGGGCAATTCGTCAGGTGATATCTTCCTTGCCTTCTGTACCGCCAACCCGGGACCCATGCCGCAGGCCGCTGTCCCGCTGCTGACCAGAACCGAGATCAACATCGAGATCATGGACCCGGTCTACCTCGCCGCTGTCGAGGCGACGGAGGAGGCCGTCGTCAATGCCATCGTGGCCGGGGTCGATGTGGCGGCGGTCAAGCCCAAGGGGCTGGTGGTGCATTGTATCGACACCGCGCAGCTGGCGGCGCTGTTTACCGAATGATCACCGCTTGTGCGGGTTGACACCGCCGGGGGTTTCACACCCCCGGACCCCCGTGGAGTATTTCGGCAAAGGGCAAAGCGACGGACTGCCTTCGTCTTTCATACGTGTGCAAATATCCCCCGCGGAGCGTCTTTGGGCTGATGCAGAGGACCGCGCCTTAGAGTCTGCTTCAAAACTATCTGTGTGATGTCATGGCCTTGCGAGCAGGCGGATGAGACGGTGGGTGTGGGCGATGAGCAGCCATGCTTTGGCGCCGGCGATGGTTTTCTCCCGGTCCCTGGCCATCCGGCGGCAGCCTCCGGGCCATGCGAAGGTG
>JAYSQA010000149.1:0-3523 GCA_043721775.1 Rhodobacterales bacterium | reverse complement strand
CAAGATCGATCCTTCCATGCTGTTCCGCCCGACCATCCTGTTGGCGCTGGCGCTGATGGGCGTCATACTGATGATGGTTCTGCCGGTGCCCGCCTGGGTGCTGGACATTGGCCTTGCGCTGTCGTTTGCGCTGGCGATCCTGATGTTGACAGTCACGCTGTTTATCGAGAGGCCGCTGGAATTTTCGGCTTTCCCGACAATTCTTCTGGCTTCGCTGATGCTGCGCCTTTCGCTCAACGTTTCTTCAACCAAGCTGATCATCGGGCAAGGCCATACCGGAACGGCGGCGGCGGGCCATGTGATTCAAGGCTTTGCCACTTTCATCATGGGGGGAAACCTTCTGCTTGGGCTGGTGATCTTTCTGGTTCTTCTGATCGTCAATTTCGTGGTGATCACCAAAGGTGCAGGCCGCATGGCAGAGGTCGGCGCGCGGTTCGCTCTGGATGGCATGCCGGGCAAACAATTGGCGATTGACGCAGACATGGCAGCTGGCGCGATCACCCACACCGAAGCCAAGATAAGGCGTGAACGGGAACTGGCCGAGACGAACTTTTTCGGGTCACTGGACGGCGCTTCCAAGTTTGTGAAGGGCGATGCGGTGGCGGGGCTGATGATCACCGGGCTCAATATCGTGATGGGGCTGATCATGGGCGTCTTCGTTCATGGGATGCCTGTCGCGAAAGCCTTTGAAACCTATGCCATTCTTACTGTCGGCGATGGGCTTGTCAGCCAAATTCCGGCGGTGATCATCTCGGTCGGTGCAGCACTTCTGTTGGCGCGTGGGGGTGCCGTCGGGGCGACGGACATCTCCTTCTTCGCCCAGCTTGGCCGTTATCCCGGTGCCTTGGGGACGGTCGCGCTGCTGATGGCGCTTATTGCGCTGGTCCCGGGCATGCCGTTCTTTCCTTTCATGGTCGGCTCAGTGGCGCTGGTTGCAGCAGCCTGGCGGGCGCATCAGCGCAACATGAAAGCCCCGAATGAGGTTGAGACGGCTGCCCCCGCTCCAGTCAAGAAATCTATTGGGGATGTGCTGGACTTTGATGAGATTCATATAGAATTCGCACCCAACCTGGTCTCGATGGTGCTTGACCCTGCCACGGGGCTGGATGCGCGGATTGCCAATATGCGCAACCATATCGCCGCGCAATACGGCATGATCCTGCCTGAAATTCGCCTGACGGATGAGGCGACGCTGAACCCCGGCACCTATGCCATTCGCCTGCAAGGCGTTGAAAAGGTGCGCGATAAGCTGAATCCGGATCGGGTTCTGGTGCTGTTGGGCGACGGGGTCTCTGCGCCGGATGGGATTGATGTCAAGGAACCGGTCTATGGTGCCCCGGCCCGCTGGATCCGCCCTGACATGCAAGAGGATGCGGCGCTGTCCGGCCTTACCGTCGTCTCGCCGCCCGAAGTCCTGGCCACGCATCTGCTGGAGGTGATCAAAGCCAATCTCGCCAGGCTTTTATCGTTGCGCGGACTGCGGCGTCTGCTGGATGAATTCACCAAGGTCACCGATCCGGTCAGGGCCGATCAGAACAAGCGCTTGCTGGATGAACTCGTCCCCGAAAAGGTGCCGGTTGATACGCTGCTGACCGTGCTTCGCTTGCTGTTGGAGGAGAGGGTCTCCATCCGGAACCTGCCGCTGATCCTTGAGGCCGCATCGGAGGCGCGCGGTCTTGGCACGCCGGAGGCGATTTGCGAGCACGTACGCCAGCGTCTTGGCTTTCAACTGGTCGCGGAACTGCGGCGCGATGACGGGACCATCCCCCTCATCCAGCTCGCGCCAGAGTGGGAAAAGACCTTCGCCGCACATCAGATTGACGGGGACAGGGGGCAGCGCGACGTGGCCTTGCCGCCGGATCAGTTCAGCCGGCTGGCCAATGGTCTGGCCGAAAGGCTCAATCGCGCGGCAGAGACCGGGACCTTCCCCGCCCTTGTCACCTCAACCCTGCGCCGGCGATTCTTGCGCACGGTCATGGGGGCCAAGGGGCTGTCAGCTCCGGTCTTGTCTTACGAAGAGATTGGGATGGAGGCGCGACCGGCCCTGGTAGGTGTGGTTCCGGTATGAACGATCTCTTGGCCCAGATGATGCAGGCGGCAGGGGTGACTCAGTCCTTTCTTTGGGTCGCAGCGTTGGTCTTTTTGCGCGTAGGAGCCGCGGTCTATTTGATGCCCGCTTTCGGGGAACAGTCGGTGCCGCAGCGCGTGCGCCTGGTCCTCGCCCTTGCGCTGACAGCGATTGTGGCGCCGGCAGTGGCGGAGCAAGTGCAAGACGTGCCGTCGATTGCACTGGCGGCAGCGGTGGAAGTCATTGCCGGTCTGGCCCTTGGCATCGGAATGCGGCTTTTCATTCTGGCGTTGCACATGGCCGCCTCGATTGTGGCACAGACCACCTCTCTGTCGCAACTGTTCGGCGGCACCACACCGGAGCCTCAGCCTGCCATCGGCAACCTTTTGACGATGGCAGCTCTTGCCTTGGCGCTGCGTGCCGGGCTGCATGTCAAAGCAGCAAGCCTTTTGATCCTTTCATATGATTTCCTGCCCGCCGGCCAATTTCCGGGCGCGTCTGATCTGGCGGATTGGGGTCTTCACCGGGTGGAACAGGCGACGGTCCTTGCCTTTTCGCTGGCGGCCCCCTTCGTGATCGCTTCGGTGATCTACAACCTTGCTTTGGGTGTCGTAAACCGCGCGATGCCGCAGATGCCGGTCTCTTTGGTGGGGGCGCCTTTGCTGACTGCCGGAGCGCTGGTTCTGATGGTGCTGATCGTGCCCTTGATGCTGGTGGTCTGGATGGAGGGCTTTGACGTCTTCCTCTCCAATCCAACGATAACAGGCCCATGAGTGGGGGCGACGACGACGGTGAAAAGTCGCACGAACCGTCGCAACGACGGTTGGATGAGGCGCGAAAGAAAGGCGATGTGCCCCGCTCGGTGGACCTTTCGACGGCGGCGGTCTATGGCGGTGCCGCGCTGGCGATGACCATTTCGGGGCGCTATGCGCTGGACAAGCTTGGATTGGCGGCAGTGGGCGTGATCAGCGATGCGGATCGGCTGTCACACGACCTCGTCACTTCGGGCCGCGCACCGACGATGGGGCTGCTCGCGGATTTCGGCGTACCCTTGTTGCCGCTTTTGCTGCTGCCGATGGGAGCGGCCATTTTTTCTATCGCCATTCAGCGCGGTTTTGTCATTGCACCGGACCGGATTGCGCCCAAATGGTCCCGGATTTCACCTTTGGCCAGCCTTGGCCAGAAGTTTGGCCGCGAAGGTCTGTTTGACTTTGGGAAAAGCCTGCTCAAGCTGGTCGTGATCTGCGTCCTCGTCCTGGTCATGGTTCCGCAATATGGCGACGCCCTTCTGTTGAGCCCGCGCTTTTCCGCTGGGCAAACCGGGCTGTTGATGATGCAGATCATCCTGCACTTCCTGTTCCTGGCCTTTCTGGCGAGCTTGGCTTTCGGTGCGCTAGACTACGGGTGGCAGTGGTTGCAACATCGCCGCCGCAATATGATGACCCGTCAAGAAAT
>JAYSQA010000148.1:0-1688 GCA_043721775.1 Rhodobacterales bacterium | reverse complement strand
CGCATGCCGAGCAGAGCGCTGAGCAGCGCCTGCATTTCCGCCAAAGTCATGATCGCTACCTCATATATGTCGGGATCACCGCGCCGGGTCGGCGGCGGCGTGGTGTCAGCACAGTTCCCGCGGTTGGTGTGGTCTGATCAACGGCTTCGGGCGCGGCGATCACCTTCGTTTCCACACCCGCCTGGTTCTCCAGCGACCGCCATGTCGCCTCGTCCCAGCGATCTGCGCCGAGGATCCATGCGGCCGCCCGGGCGTAGACCCGGCAATCCAGCGCCTCGTTCCTCTCACGCATCTTCTGCCATTCCTGATGACCAAAGCCGCGCTTGTTGCGCACCGTGACCATTTGTTCGGCCACCAGCTGCTTCAGCCATTCGGTGTCGGCCCATGCGGGAAGGTGCATTGTGCCGGGGGAATCGCAACCGCCCAGCGCCCGGTCTTCGTCGCTTGGGCGTTCCAGCCGCAGGAACCGGTAGGTTTCGGCTTTGAAGGTCGAAACGGCGATGGTCCAAAGCCGCGCACCCCGGCGCAGCCGCTTGCCGCCGATGGTGGCATCGACAAAGGTCGGCCCCGACACCGGGGTCGAGCGGTTGAAGGTTTCCACGCCCTTTATAGGTGTGACCTGCGCGTAGCCAACCGCTCGCGACCAGGAATAAACCGCCGGGGCTGCATAGCCGGTGTCGATGGCCAGTTTGGACAGCTGCATGACAGCAACGCTTTCATGCGACCATGTCCGGCCAAGCAGGGCCGTCAATTTATCCCATGCGCCCGGATCCTCCGGCCCACCGGAAATGACGATGTGTTCGACCAGCCAGCTTTCCAGACCCCGGCCCCAGGCCCAGATATCGACTTCGATCCGGTCTTTCTGCACATCTGCCCCAGCGGTCAGGAACAGCCCAAGGTGCGGTACGGTCGCTGCAAACACCTCGCGACGATCTGCCAGCCGTTGCCACTCCGGCGCGTCGCCAGATTCAACCCAAGTCTCGCCCAAGAGCGTGTTGCGCGCGGCGCGCAACATCTCTTCCGAGCCTTGGGCCGCCAGCCATTCGCGCGCGATCTGCCCCCAGCTTTTCCACCCCAGCGGCGAATACAGCGCAGAGATATGGAAGCCGATGGAATTCGGATCGACCGAGACCGCCGTCGCCCGCCACTCCCCGTGTTCCAGCATCCGGGTTTTGTGATGCTCGGCGATGGGCTTTTCACAGCCTTCGCAATGGTAGGCGGCGGTTTCCGGTTGGCCTTTGTCCCACCGCAGCCTCTCGAACTGCAGCCATTGCATCGCGCCGCAATGCGGGCAGGGCACGAAGTAGCGGCGCTGGTCGGAAGCCTCAAACTCGCGCTCGATCCGGCTCAGGCCCCGGATCGTCGGGGTCGAGACCATGAACACCTTGCGGCGGTGCGAGAATGTGGTGGTCCGTGCTTCGGCCAGCGTGATCGGGTCGCCTTCCTCGTCAGCAGAAGCCGGATAGGCATCAACCTCGTCCAGAAAGATGTAACGCGCAGGCATTGAGCGCAGGCCGGTGGCCGAGTTGGCACCGGTCAGGACCAGGATGCCGCCAAGGAATTCCTTGGACAACATCGAGTTGCCAGCATCGCGCGACCGGGCGGGATTGACCCGTTCCCGTAGCGCGGGGCTTTCCGAGATCAGTGGGTCAAGCCGCCCACGCGAAGTGCGCTTGGCCATTTCCACC
>JAYSQA010000147.1:0-8851 GCA_043721775.1 Rhodobacterales bacterium | reverse complement strand
TCGACCGATGGCCGCTCACAGACCCGGAAAAAGTCCATCGCGGGCTTCGAAACCGACCGGAGCCCCTCTCGGAGAGGGATTCGATGAATATCCCGGGGTTCACCGAGAAATCTACTGCCTACGCCAAAGATCGCCAAGTCTTTAGCCGCGCCATCGGCCAGAATCAAGGCATCCAGTTCCCCATAGCGCGCGCCTACGCCAATATGCGAGCTGCCGAGTTGATGGTGCGCGAGGCGCTGCGTTTATATGAGGCGGGCGAAAACCCTGGTGCCGAGGCCAATATAGCGAACATGCTCGCCGCCGATGCCAGTTCTGAGGCTGCGAATGCCTGTATCCAGACCCACGGTGGCTTTGGTTTCGCCGAGGAATACGACGTAGAGCGCAAGTTCCGCGAGACGCGGCTTTATCAGGTCGCCCCAATCTCGGCCAACCTGATCCTGTCCTATCTGGCCGAGCATGTGCTTGGTCTGCCCCGCAGCTATTGAGACGCATTTATGAGTATTTTGATCATTTACGCACATCCCGAACCGACCTCGTTCAACGCCGCTATGAAGAATATAGCGGTTCATACGATGGCAGCGCACGGGCACAATGTCACTATTTCGGACTTGTATACGATGGGCTGGAACGCCGTCGCTGGCCCCGATGATATCAGCGGCCCTCGCGCTGACTCGACCCGGTTCAGCCTTGCCCGAGAGCAGACCGTGGCGATGGAAACTGGCTCTATTGCCGCAGAAATTGCTGCAGAGCATGCGAAACTGGCAGCCCCGATCTACTGATCTTGCAGTTTCCGATCTGGTGGTTCGGCATGCCCGCGATCCTGAAAGGCTGGGCCGATCGCGTGTTTGCGCGCGGCTTTGCTTATCTGCCGGGGCGCAAATACGACACGGGCATGTTTAAGGGCAAACGGGCTTTGCTGGCCGCCACGACAGGCACCTCGGCGGACACCTATGCGCCCGATGGCATCGACGGCGATATTCTGGTAGTGTTTTGGCCTATCCACAACGGCTTGCTGTGCGGTACACTGGCTTTGACGTATTGCCGCCTTGCGTGGCCTACATGCCGGGGCGCGAGGATGACGCGACCCGCGCCGGGCAGTTGGAAGCGTATCGCCAACGCGTGCTGAGCCTCGATCAAACCGAACCACTGTTATTCCATCCGTCCGCAGATTACGGCCCGGATGAACGCTTGAAGCCCGGCATCGTCGCCCGAACTGCGGTGCAGCGCAATGTCTGAGGGCGCACTGTCTGGCTTGCTGGTGGTGGCATTGGAGCAGGCGGTTGCAGCACCGCTTTGCACCGTGCGGCTGGCAGATGCAGGCGCACTGGTGATCAAGATCGAGCGGCCGGAGGGCGAAACCGCCCGACATTACGACGCGGCGGTGAAGGGCACCTCGGCTTATTTTGCCTGGCTGAACCGCGGCAAGGAAAGTGCGGTGCTGGATCTGAAAGCGCCGCAGGATATGGCTCTGTTTCAGCGGATTTTGGCACGGGCCGACGTTTTGGTGCAAAACCTGATCCCCGGCGCCATGGCACGGATGGGCCTGTCCGACGCAAACCTTGCCCGCGATTTCCCCAAGCTTATTGCGGTTTCCATTGTCGGCTACGGGCAGGACACGCCATTAGCCGCGATGCGCGCCTATGCCATGCTGGTGCAGGCGGAAAGTGGGATTTGTGCAGCGACCGGCTCACCAGAGGTGCCCTCGAAAATCGGTGTTTCGGCGGCGGATATTGCCACCGGGATGAACGCCCACGCCGCCATTCTTGAAGCACTGATAGCGCGCGGGCGCAGCAGGCGCGGCGCACAGATCGAGATTGCAATGTTTGACAGCATGGCGGACTGGATGGCCGTTCCCATGCTGCATTATGAACATTCCGGGCGCGAAACCGCGCGTTTTGGCCTGTCGCACGCCGCCATCTACCCCTACCGTCCTTTCAATTGCGCCGATGGAACCGTAATTGTCGCTGTGCAGAACAATGGCGAATGGCTGAGGTTCTGCGCGGGTGTTCTGCGCCGCCCCGACCTGATTGCGCACCCCGGCGACACGACCAACGCACTGCGGGTGGCGAACCGCGAAGCGCTGGATCTTCAAATGGAGCCGATCCTGATCGGCCTGACTACCGTTGAAGCCATTGCCCGGCTGGACGCGGCCAGCATCGCATGGGGCCGTTATACGGCCGTCCGCGATCTTGGCGCGCATCCGGCGCTGCGCCGGACTGACGTTACGCGGCCCAATGGTCAAAGCATCACCCTGCCCCGCCCCGCCGGGCGCAACCTCGGTTTCCGCCCCGGCCCGGTCCCGGCCCTCGGCAGCAGCAGCGCAAGGCTGCGCGCGGGGTTCGGCGGATGAGCGATACCCCGGATCTGACCGCATGGATCGGCCGCACAGAAACCGCCACTGACCTGATCACCCCGCGCCTGCTGGCGAGTTTTGAGGCGATGCTGGCCCCGCACCTGGCAACGGGTTTGGCTGTGCCGCTGGGCCTGCACTGGTGCCTCTCCCCTCCGGTAGCACCTGCGGCTCAGCTTGGACAAGACGGGCATCCGGTCATGGGGAATTTTCTGCCACCGGTGCCGTATCCGCGCCGGATGTGGGCAGGCGGATCGCTGGAACATGTGTCGCCGCTTCTGCCCGGTGACACGATGCGGAAAGTCTCGAAGATCGCGGGTGTCAGCTTCAAGAGCGGCAGCACCGGCCCGCTTTGCTTCGTGATTGTCGCACATGATTTCCACAGCCCGCGCGGTCTGGCACTGTGCGAGCGTCAAACCCTCGTCTACCTGCCCGCCGCGAACCGGCCGCTGCCGAAACCGTTACCGGCAATGCCGCAAACCTTCCACCCCGACTGGCGGCTGAAAATCGACGCGACACTGTTGTTTCGCTATTCTGCTCTGACCTTCAACGGCCACCGCATCCATTACGACCTGCCATATGCCAGGACGGTGGAGCATTACGACGGGCTGGTGATTCATGGCCCGCTGCAAGCCACGCTGCTTTGGAACATCGCCGCCGCATTGCACGGCACGGCACCGCGCCACTTTGAATTTCGCGGCGTGGGCCCGGCTGTCGCACCACAGACGATGCGATTTGGGGCCAGGTCGTCCAAAAATGGTGCCGAACTGATGGCGCTGGATCAGGCGGGCGCGGTCACCATGACGGCAAACGCTGCATGGTAGCGCATCGTCCGCTCATCGCCCCGCTGTTTGTTCCAGCCAACCGACCCGACCGCATCGCAAAGCCGTCCGCAGCGGGGCCGAGGTGGCCGTCACCGGTGCGATAGTCCGCACCATTTCCGCTCGGGAGATGAGTTGAAAACCACGCTGCATCACTGTGTCCCGCCCTATAACCAGCTGCTTTTGCAATCAGCGTTGAACAGCAAGACGCCGTTGCCGGCGATGAAGGCCTGGCACAAGCTCAAACCGGAGTTGTTCTGGAGGCAGCCATACTTCCTCTCGGGATGTGATTCCGCGATGGTCGCAACCCATAGATGCGCCCGCCCCCTTTCGGACGTTTGGTCACTTTGGGCAATTGCTCCGGCACCAGTCTTTCGCACTTTCCGGCAGCATTTTTGCTCGTGAACACCGCGAACGCAGGTCAAGCCGACAGCGGCTCCACGTTTCGGCAAATCGATGGAAAGCGTCGTCGTGCAGCTACCACTTGCACCGCCCCCCCGCTGCGTGTCACCTGCAACCGACACACATCAGGACACAGCGCCGATGACCCCAAGATATGCACAGCGGATGGCCAAGGTTCGGCCGTCGGCCATCGGCGAGCTGTTGGCCCTTGGGGCCGATCCGTCGATCATTTCCTTCGGCGGCGGCTATCCCGATGCCACGCTGTTTCCGACGGATCAGCTGGACGCCATCTTTCATGACATCATCCGGACGCCCGGTGGGGCCGCGATGCAGTATGCGCCCTCGAACGGCCTGCCGCATCTGCGCGACCAGATTGCCCACCTGATGACCGTGGATGGCACGCCCTGCACCGGCGATGATGTGCTGATCCTGCAAGGCTCGCAGCAGGGTCTGGACTTTGCCGCCCGGATGCTGATCGACCCGGGCGATGTGATCGTGACCGAGGACCCGACCTTTCTGGGCGCGCTTATCGCATTTGAACCCAGCCAGCCCCTGTATGCCGTCGTCCCTGTCGATGCAGACGGGATGCAGACCGAGCATCTCGAAGCGGTCCTGAAGGCCAACCCAAGCGCGCGGATGATCTATACGGTGCCGGATTTCCAGAATCCGACGGGCGTCACCCTGTCGCTTGCCCGCCGCAAGCAGTTGATCGCGCTGGCCAACCAATACGACCTGATCGTGCTGGAAGACACGCCCTACCGGCACATCCGGTTTTCCGGTCAGAACCTGCCCACCCTGAAGTCGTTGGACACCGAGGGGCGGGTCATTCATCTGGGCAGCTTTTCCAAGGTGCTTGTCCCCGGTCTGCGCATCGGCTGGGCTGTCGCCGCCCCCGACCTTCTGGCCCGCATGGGCCTGTTGAAAGTCGCCGCCGACACCCAGACCTCGACGCTCAACATGGCGGCGGCCAGTCTGTTTCTGGACCGCCACGACCTCGCGGCCCATATCGCGACCTTGCAGACCGCTTACGCCCGCAAGAAGGAGGCGATGCTTGACGCGATCAGGCAGCATTTCCCGCAAGAAATCACTGTCACTGATCCCGAGGGCGGTCTTTTCATCTGGGCGACGTTCCCGGAAGGTTTTGACGCCACCGCCTTCATGCGCGACGTGGCTTTGCCGCAGGCGCGCGTGGCCTATGTGCCCGGGGCCAGCTTCTTTCCGCTGACCCCGCGTCCCAATCATGCCCGTCTGAACTTTTCGGCCCAGTCCGTGGAAAACATCCAGATCGGGATTGCCGCCTTGGGCAAGGCCCTGCACGCCCACCTTTTGTCCTGAACCAGAGGCCCCATGCCCGTCACTTTGTACACCCCGCCCGCCTCTGACCTGACCCTGACCGAGATCGCCCGTTGGGCCGCCATACCCGTTGCGGTCGCCGTCGATCTGGGCCGGGACGCGGGCCAGATCGACCCCGCGATCCGCCCACTTCGGCCTGCGGGCCAGCAGCCCCGGCTGTTTGGTCAGGCCGTCACCGTCCGCTGCGAGGCACCCGATTTTGGGGCGGTTCTGCATGCACTTGACGTGATCGAGCGGGGGCAGGTGCTGGTGATCGACGCCGCAGGCCACCGCGATGCGGCGATGATTGGCGACATTCTTTCGGGTCACCTGCGCAGCAAGGGCATTGCGGGCCTGATCTGCGACGGCGCGGTGCGCGACACCGGCACCCTCGGCGGCTGGGACGATTTTTCGGTGTTTTCGCGCTGGATCACCCCGCGCGGTCCAACCGGGGCTGACCGTGGCGCGGTCAACCTGCCCGTGGTGATCGGCGGTTGCCTCGTCTCGCCGGGCGATCTGGTGATCGGCGACGACGACGGTCTGGTAGCGCTGTCGCCCCGCGTTGCCCGAACCCGCATCGCGGATGCGGAAGCCAAACTTGCCCGCGAAGACGGCTGGATCAGCGCGCTGGCGGCTGGCAAATCGGCGGCCGAGGTCTTTGGCCTGGCGACGACTGTCCAGCCTTGAGCGAACCGCAGCATCGACAGCTCGCTGTCACAGCAGGGCGCTGCCTTGAAACGGGGTCACGCCATGGCCAGCGCAACCGGTTCCGGTGACAGGATTTCGCCCGCGTCAAACAACAGATCTTCCCGAAACTGATCCGCCACAAGCTGCACGCCGATAGGGCTGCACCCTGCATAGCCTGTTGCAACCGTAAGACCGGGCAGGCCCATGAAGGGGGTGGCGATCATCGGCAGTTGCGCTTCCAGCACGGCGTCGAACGCGGTGGGCGAGGCGACATCAAGGTGATTAATGAAGGGCAATTCTCCCGAGACCGGGCACAGGACCAGCGGCCACTCCGCCAGAAATGTCCGCCACAAGCGGGTCAGCCGCGCGCGGGCCTTTAGCGTGGACATCAGTCCGTGCAGGTCGATTCCCGGGCAGTGGCGCATCAACTGGCTGTAAACGAAATTTGCGTCCGGATCGTTTTCGGCGCGCAAGGCGGCGGCTGCGTCTTGCCGGAACTCGGCCATCCACAGGCGCAACTGCATCTCCATTGCCTCGCGCAGCGGCGGCGGTTTCACCTCTTCCACCTGATAGCCCGCGTCCCGCAGCTTCGCCGCCGCGGCACGCAGGGCATCTCGGACGGGCTGGACTACCGGCATGCCATCCGGCGCTTCGACAAAAGCAACCTTGCGCGGCACTTCTGCGCCGCGCAATGGCATCGGCTGCCACCACGGATCCCGCATGTCGCGCGCAGCCATCGCGGCCAGCGCCAGTCGCAGATCGGGTATCGACCGGGCAAGCGGGCCGGACACCGCCATCAACTGCCCGCCGATCAGCCGATCTCCGGCGGTCGCATTAAAGGCGGCAACGCGACCCAATGAAGGGCGCAGACCGTGCACGCCACAGGCATAGGCCGGGTACCGGATTGATCCGGCAATGTCAGTTCCGTGGCCGACAGCCCCCATGCCGGACGCGACCGCAGCCCCGGCCCCGCCAGAAGACCCACCCGGCGTCAGGGTCTGGTCCCTTGGATTTGTGGTTGCACCATGCAGGCTGTTGCGGGTGAACCAGCGCAGCGAAAACGCGGGGGTATTCGTGCGTCCGACAACAATCGCACCCGCCCTGCGCAGGTTTGCCACAACCGGGCTGTCGAATTCCGCCACCAGCCCGGATTGGGTTCGCAGACCGTTGGTGGTGGCAAATCCCACTTGGTCGACGTTCACCTTTATCGTAACTGCAACGCCGGTCAACGGGCCCGGGGTATCTCCACGCGCCAAGCCGATGTCGGCGGCTTCTGCCGCAGCAAGAGCCTGTTCATCCATGCGTTGAACGATGGCGTTCAGGGCGGGGTTGACTGCCTCGATCCGCGCCAACACGGATGAGATCGCTTCCTTCACCGAAATCTGTCGTGCGGCAACCATTGGCGCCAGCTCACTTGCGGTCAGTGTCCATAATTCGGTCATTTGATCTTTCTGCAAACAAAGGCTTCGGCCACTCGACCCAAGTTGACGCGGCAAGAGCAGGATGACAGCGGAATCCAAGTCAGACAACCCGCAGATGCAAAATACCCCTTAGCTTGCAAGGGTCCAGCGCAAGACAGGCCACTACCTAGGGCGATTATGGGATTGCCAGTGTGATAGGGTATCCTGATCGGCGAGGACGACGTGATCATCGCCGGGCATGGGCGGCTGATGGCGGCGCAGTCCCTCGGCTTGGCGCAGGTGCCGGTGCCGGTGCCGGTGATCGTGCTGGACCATCTGTCCGAAGCCCAGCGCCGGGCGCTGATCCTTGCCGACAACCGGATTGCGGAAAACGCCGGATGGGACAACGCGATGCTGGCCTCGGAACTGGCGGCGCTGCGTGACGAAAACTTCGATCTGGACATGATCGGTTTCGATGAGGCTGAACTGGAAGAATTGCTGGCGGGGTTTGAATTTGGCGACGCGGATGCGCTGGGCGGCGAAGGTCAGGGCGGCGGGGCTGGCACCGACGATCACCAACCGGCCGCCTCGTCGTCGGGAAGTCTGGCAGCCCGTTTCGGCATTCCGCCCTTCTCGATCCTCGATGCCCGCAAGGGCTGGTGGCAAGATCGCAAGCGCGCCTGGCTGGACATGGGTATTCGCTCGGAGCTTGGCCGCGGCGAGGGCGACCGCGCCTGCCCCGGCGGCAGCCCGATGCCCGGCAACGGCTCCCGCAAGGATTACAAACCCGGTGCGGCCAAGGCGTTCAACGACGGCGCGGTCCTTGGCGGTGGTGGTCTCGCCGATCAGTTTGCCAAGGCTGCCACCGCCCGGCGCCAGAAAAAGGAGGTCGCACATGGCTAAATCCCTCGCCCGGACGTTCGGCCAAGACCTGATGCGCGGCGAGCATGTGGTTGGCGGCGACAAGACCAACGGCGGCGTGCTGATGCCGTCGCATTCATCGGGCGATCCCAGCTTCTATGCCAAGAAGCGCGCCAAAGAGGCTGAACTCGGCCATGAACTCACAACCGAAGTCTTCCTGGCCGATCATTACCAAGCCTCTGATGCTGCCACCGCCTCCGGAACATCGATCTTCGATCCGGTCCTGTGCGAAATCGCCTATCGCTGGTTTTGCCCTCAGGGCGGCACGGTTCTCGATCCCTTTGCAGGTGGATCGGTGCGCGGCATCGTCGCCTCCCAGCTTGGCCGGGCTTATGTCGGCGTTGAGTTGCGCGCCGAACAGGTCGTGGCCAACCGGGCTCAAGCGGCGCTGGGCTCTGGCCCGGCCCCGCAGTGGATCACGGGCGACAGCCGCGATATCGCCGCGCTGGCCGCTGAGGTCGATGCCGATCTGATCTTCAGCTGCCCGCCCTATTGGAATCTTGAGGTTTACACCGACGATCCGGCCGACCTTTCGACGCTGGGCAAGGACGCCTTCTTCGAGGCTTATGCCCGGATCATCGCCGGAGCGGTCTCACGCCTGCGCGACGACCGTTTCGCCGTCTGGGTGATCGGCGATGTCCGCGACGCGGGCGGGTTCTTTGTCAACCTGCCGGGCAAAACGGTCGAGGCTTTCGAGGCAGCCGGGGCCCGGTTCTATAACGACGCGATCCTCGTCACCGCCGTCGGATCGCTGCCAATCCGCGCCGGGCGGCAATTCGAGGCTTCGCGCAAATTCGGCCGCACCCACCAGAACGTGCTGGCCTTCTGCAAGGGCGGTCTGAATAGCCCCTGGTTTCCTAGACGCCTTGCATCTTCAGTTTCTGCTGCTGCTCGAAATCGATCGGTGACAGCATGCCATTCCTAACGTGTTTGCGTTG
>JAYSQA010000146.1:0-5044 GCA_043721775.1 Rhodobacterales bacterium | reverse complement strand
GATCTCGGGCTGCATCAACGCTTGCGGGCACCACCATGTCGGGCATATCGGCATCCTCGGCCTCGACCGGGCGGGGGTGGAGAATTACCAGATCACCCTTGGCGGCGATGGCACCGAAAAGGCCGCCATCGGCGAGAAGACCGGCCCGGGCTTTGCCTATGATGACATCGTGCCTGCCATCGAACGCATTCTGCGGGCCTATCTGGGCGTGCGCACGCATCAAGAGGAAACCTTCCTCGACACCTTCCGCCGCGTGGGGATGGCGCCGTTCAAGGCCGCACTCTATGGCAGTGAAGGCGAACAGGATGCCGCGTGATCTTCATCAGGGCCCGGTTGCCGAACGTGTGGCGGCGCTGAACGCCCGATACCGCCACCATGGCGCCACCGCCGTTCTGGAACATGCCCTTAAGGATGCCGATCTGGGCCAGGTGGCGCTGGTGTCGTCCTTTGGCGCGGAATCGGTGGTGCTGCTGCATCTGGTGTCAGTCATCGCCCCGGAAACCCCGGTGCTGTTCGTTGACACGCGGATGCTGTTTGCCGAGACGTTGGACTACCAGCGCGAGGTGGCTGAAAAGCTGCACCTGTGCGACATCCGCACCATCCGGGCCTCGCAGCCTCGGGTCAGCTTTGAAGACCCCGACGGCACGTTGCACCAGTTCAGCACCGACGCCTGCTGTGCAGTGCGCAAGGTGGAACCTTTGGAGCGGGCGCTGTCCACCTTCGACGGCTGGATTACCGGGCGCAAACGCTATCAGGGGGCCAGCCGTGAAGCGGTGGAGTTCTTCGAGAACGAGGGTGATACCCGCATCAAGGTCAACCCCATGGCCCATTGGGGACGCGAGGATATTGAAGATTACATGGTCAACAACCGCCTGCCACGGCATCCGCTGGTGGCCAAAGGCTACGCCTCGATCGGCTGCGCACCGTGCACGACACCTGTGAAACCGGGTGAAGACCCGCGCGCAGGCCGTTGGCGCAACACGGAAAAAGTCGAGTGCGGCATTCACTTCATCAACGGCAAAGCCGTCCGCAGTCCTGCCATACCTTCCTCTGCCATACCTTCCTTTGCCACGCCTTCCTCTGCCATACCTTCAAAGGAGTCCGCCGCATGAGCGTGATCGTCACCGATCAGGGCTTTTCGCCCGCCGTTGCACTTGAAACCGTGAAGCTGGCCGAACTTGCCAACCACAAAGGCGCGCTTGACCTTGCCCATACCGATGATCCGGCACTGGCAGAGCCTTACCTGAACGACCTGACCCTGATCCGCGTGGCCTTCCCCGCCTTCAACGACGGTCGCGCCTTCACCATTGCGCGGCGTCTGCGGATGGCGGGCTACAAGGGCACCCTGCGCGCCGTGGGTCCGGTGATTGCAGACCAATACGCCATGGCCCGCCGTGTCGGCTTTGACAGCGTTGAAATCCCGGATGAACTGGCCCTGCGCCAGCCCGAAGGCCAATGGCTGTTCCGCGCCGACTGGAAGGCGCATGACTATCTGTCGCGTCTGAAGGCGTAAACGGGGCTTTCCAGCACCCGTCGCCTGACGTATTCCCGATCCCGTATATAAATGACCGAAACGACCGTGATGAACGAAGCCGCAGCCAAACCCGCCAAACCGCACCTGCCCGATGCGCAGACCGTCACCTCGGTCAAGCACTGGACCGACCGTTTGTTTTCCTTCCGCGTGACCCGCCCGAAATCCCTGCGCTTCCGCTCGGGTGAGTTTGTGATGATCGGCCTTATGGGCGACACCGGCAAACCGCTGCTGCGTGCCTATTCCATCGCCTCACCGGCGTGGGATGACGAGCTGGAGTTCTATTCGATCAAGGTGCCGGACGGCCCGCTGACCTCGCGCCTGCAACACATCAAGGTCGGGGACGAGATCATTCTGCGCCCCAAACCGGTTGGCACGCTGGTTCATGATGCCCTTTTGCCGGGCAAGCGCATCTGGTTCCTGTCCACTGGCACCGGCTTTGCCCCCTTCGCCAGCCTGCTGCGCGAGCCTGAAACCTACGAGAAATACGAGACGGTCATCATGATGCACACCTGCCGCGAGGTGGCCGAACTGGACTATGGCCGCCAACTGGTCGAAGCGCTGCACGGTGACCCGCTGATTGGCGAGATGGTCGCGGACAAGCTGAGATACTATCCGACCACCACCCGCGAACCCTCGGCCCTGATGGGGCGGATCACTGACAACCTGCTGTCGGGCAAGGTTTTTGCCGATCTGGGCCTGGCGCCGATGAACCCCGAAGACGACCGCGGCATGGTCTGCGGCTCGCTGGCCTTCAACCATGACGTGAAAGCGGTGCTTGAGAAATTCGGCCTGCACGAGGGCGCCAATTCCGAGCCGCTGGAATATGTTGTGGAAAAGGCTTTCGTCGGCGACGGCATCTGACAGGCGGCATCTGACCGGACCAAAAATTTTCGGCGAAAATTTTTGGTGCCCGTGCGCAGGGTTGTCCGACTTTGCTATTCCGCCAGCAGTCGTTCTTTGGGAAAACCCGCCGCAGCAAAGCGTGCCCATAGCGTCGGCTCCAGCGCCGGGCTACCAAGGCGCAGACAGTGCCGCAGGAAGTACCAAGCCAGATACTGCGCATAGCCGCGCTTGCGCGCCAAGGCCGCAGTCAAGGCGGCGGGGAAATCATCCGGCACCTGAACCCGCCCTGCGATGTGATGAAAATCTGACTGTCCGAACAAGATGGCAGGCTTGCGGTGCAGATAACCCTCCAGCGCGACGGTAGAGTTGATTGAGACGGTGACGGCGCAACAGGCCAGAATGTCATGCACATTGGCATCGGTGACACTCAGGCGGTCATCGCGCAGGGACCGGATTTCGGCCAACGTGAAAGGGTCCGTCACCAAGGGATGCGGCTTGACGACGATGGGCCGGTCCCCGGCATGGGCGCGCACCACCGCCAGCATCGCCAGATCATCGAAGCGCGTGGCGCACTGGCGCTGCGGAAAATCGCCTTGCAGGAAGACCGTCACGGCCGCTTCGGGCAGCGCCGTGTGGGCGGCCTTCTGGCCGTATTTTGACCGGCGCCTGTCCACCAGACGGGCTTTCTGGCCCGCAAAGAATCGTTCGGCCCGGGCATGGGGCATATCGGCGGCATCATAGGGCAGATCACCAATCCCCGAGAATGCCTTGGTGCCTTTGGGGTCCAGGTGCCAGAACTCCCAGAAATAGGCGACGGCGCAGTTGAGCACGCCAGCCGCCTGAACCGACCGGTCGTCAAGGATGTGCAGATTGCCATCGGCAAAACGGTCATCGGGGGGCGTTCGGGTGGCGGGAGTCAGATCGCGGGCGCGCGGGCGGATGTCTAACACTATGCCCTCGGCGCGGGCCATGTCGCGGATCACGCGGTACAGGCGCAGGTGACGCCCGGCCAAAGCCTCAGTCGCGCCGTTTTCGGGCAGGTGCAGGATGATCTTGGCCATGGGCCTTGGTAGGCAGTCGCCCGAAAAAAGGAAAGAGCGGCAAATGAAAAGGGCCGCAGGACTGAACCTGCGGCCCAAGCTGTCAGACTAATCCGAAGATTACATCTTCAGCGCGGTCTTGATCTGCGCGATCACGGCGGTGATCATGGCCGGGTCGCTGCCAGCAGCAGTGACAGCCGCCTTCAGCGTGCTCTTGGTCGCGTCATCAGCGGTCGAAGCGTCGATGAAGGCGTTGACGGCGGTTGCATTGAACTTGGCCGGGTCCAGAACGGCAGCGGCATCAACCACAGCGGCAGCCGGAGCGGTGGTTGCAGCGGCAGCAGCAGCGGCGGCATCAGCAGCGGCCTTGTCGGCAGCAGCTTTGTCAGCCGCAGCTTTGTCAGCCGCAGCCTTGTCGGCATCCGCAGCGGCCTGTGCAGCCACGGCCTTGGCCATTTGGGCCGGCTTGTAGCTGAATTGGTAATAGCCACCGGCCAAAACCACAACAATGATCGCAATGATCACATTTCTGTTCATGTTTGTCTCCATCGAAAGACGGTTGAATTCACTGCATTGGGGTATGACAGACGGGCTTCAAAATGAAAAGCCCTGTTGCCGCGAAGCAGAAGCATAAGCGCGGCCCGCTTGTGGGTTGAAGATGGCGCCGCAAGGGTCTATCTTGGCCTGCGCACAACAACGATGAAGGACCACAACCATAGCACGCCGCCCTCACAACGCTCCGCCGCAACGCGAAACCGGCCCGCGTATCAATGATCGCATCCGCTCTCCGGAAATCCGCCTGATCGGCGCGGATGGAGAGAACGTGGGCGTGGTGACGCCCGCACGTGCGATGGCCATGGCCGAGGAAGCGGGTCTGGATCTGGTCGAAATCTCGCCCACTGCCGAACCTCCGGTCTGCAAGATCATGGACTTTGGCAAGTACAAGTATGAGCAGCAGAAGCGCGAGGCCGAGGCCCGCAAGAAGCAGCACATCATCGAGATCAAGGAAATCAAGTTCCGTCCCGGTACGGATACCAATGATTACGACGTCAAGATGCGCTCTGTTCTGAAGTTCCTGGAAGAGGGCGACAAGGTCAAGGTCACCCTGCGCTTTCGGGGCCGTGAAATGGCCCACCAGGACCTGGGTCTGGCCCTGCTGCACCGCGTCGCCGCTGATGTGGGCGACAACGGCAAGGTCGAATCGATGCCCCGGCTTGAGGGCCGTCAGATGGTGATGATGATCGGGCCTAAGTAACGCCCGGGCCATCGCCGAACAAATGCGGGGCCGTCTGGCCCCGTTTTTTTATGCCGTCATTCTACCTTTTGGTTGACGGATATGGCCACAAGATGTAATTCAAATTTATGGTTGAACAATCAGACCCGCCATACAACTTGACGGAAATCCTGAAAGCCGCCAGCGATCTCTCGCGGCGCGAAATTCTGACCCTTCTGGCGCAGAATGGTCCGACCCGCGTTACCGAAATCGCGGCCCGGTTTGCGATGAGCCTCAACGCCGTCTCAAAACACATCAACCCGGGATATTCATCGAATCCCTCTCCGAGAGGGGCTCCGGTCGGTTTCGAAGCCCGCGATGGACTTTTTCCGGGTCTGTGAGCGGCCATCGGTC
>JAYSQA010000145.1:0-17024 GCA_043721775.1 Rhodobacterales bacterium | reverse complement strand
GAATGGCTCCCAATACATCATCGAAACCATCGATGAGGCCCAGAATTTCGCCACACAATGGCTCTGGACTTACAACAACGACCGCCCGAACATGGCCATCGGCGGCATAACCCCCGCCCAGAAACTGAAAATGGCCACGTAAGTGCTGCGTATGCACCCCGTTAAAAACGGGGGATTACCCTGCGACATGCCCCACCTTGCCAAAGCCTGGTTAACAAAGTGTTGCGGTACGTCGTGATCTTGACAGCCATTAACAAAGCGTTAGGTGATTGGCTCGCATGTAGCTACAGATGCCCTACGGATACCATACAGCAAACCGATGCAAAACCGACAGCGGTTTCCAAGGAACGAAGCGATGATCCTTTACGGACTCTCCACCTGCGACACGACGAAAAAGGCGCTCAAGGCGCTGGAGCGGGCGGGCAGGCAAGTGACGTTCCGCGACGTTCGCGCGCAGCCTTTGACGGAAGCGGAGATTGACGCCATCATTACCGAATTCGGCGATACGGCCGTGAACAAGCAATCCACGACCTACCGCAGCTTCTCGCCCTTCCTTCGGGAAAGCCAGCCCGAGGCGCAGATTGCCGCGCAGCCGACCGTGATGAAGCGCCCCATCATTCAGGACGGGGCCACTTGGTATATCGGTTGGGACGCGAAAACCGAAGCTAAAACAACGGCTTAATTCGGTCGGCGCCTTTGGTTTCAAAGCTGGTTCTCCCATATAGGGATGCGCTTAAAGTATCCGCAGATCACCCGCTGACTCCTTGCCGTCACGGCCAGACTGCAATTCGAACCCGATCTTCTGGTTCTCATTCAGCCCCTTCAGCCCGGCGCGTTCGACGGCCGAGATGTGCACGAACACATCCTTGCCGCCATTGTCGGGTGCGATGAACCCATAGCCCTTGGTCGCGTTAAACCACTTCACGGTGCCCGTCGGCATGCCGCTTCTCCCATCCAAACCCTCCCGACGCGATATTGCCCCGGGACGTGCGGCCAGGTGTTTCTTGGCCTTCACGAGGGAGGCGGTCAGAAATTGGTCGTCACAAACACGATGATGCCAAAGGTTAAACGAAAATCAAGTGGAACCGTGAAAACAAGGCATTTTCGCTGATCCCTTGAGAGAGGCCGAGCCATTTCATCGCAAAACTGCTGTCAGGATCGCGAGTAGGTTGCCGTTTTGCGGGGCGCAGGACAGGGCTTGCCCCTACGCAATTGTCGCGAAGAAAGTGCTGCCGCCAAGAGGCAGTGGGCGGTTGGTGGGGTCAGAACTTGGGCGCAGGATGACGAATTCGATCCTTTTTTATCGGGAGCAATGGCACCTGCCCTTGGTGGTTCAGTTCGGCCAGTCTGAGCAGACGACCGACGGTGTGGAGGCAGCCTCGGCGGGTAGGGTGGGGCAGTTGGGCACGTCGTTGTCGCATTCGATCCGGGTCGGGCGCGGACGATAGCGCGGGATGCGGTTATAAGGCTGCCAGGCCGGGTCGGCGACCGGGGCGCTGTCGATGTTGATCAGTATGGCATCGACTTTGGCAGCCACGGTGAATTTCCATAACCAGGTCAATCGGATAGATGGCCAGATGGGCAGGTGCACAAAGTTCGTAGTGCCGGACGAGACTTCCATGCCGTTTGCATCCAACTGCCCGTCCGACGACATATTTCTCAACTCAGGCGAATGGCTTTTGGGGTAAGCCATGGTACCGAAAGGGTTTTGCAACGGCTAGTGCGGCCAAGGCAGTCTTGCGTCTGGTGAAGTGGTCGGATTGCAGGCTGTCGCAAAGCCGTTTCGGGCGGTTTAGAGGGGCGGTGTCCAAGGCTCCTTTGCGGCAGATTGACGGGCCCGCGCCCTGCGCCGACACCGGGAGAATGCCAGCCCGCCGACAGGTGGTGGGCTTGCTGGGGTAAAAACCTGCGCGCGGGGTGCCGTCCATCATCAGGGGAAGGGGCAAATTCCGGCAGATGTGTTTGGATATCAGTTTAAATGCGGTGCCCTGACAGTCGCCCTTCGACGTTTCGGCACAGCTTGTCGCTGTCATAAAGGCGCAATTGTTCTGGCCAGCCAAAGCACTTTTCCTGTGGCCGATCCGCTTGCGATGCGTGGTCTGTCGCCATGGCTATGGCTGAGGTTTTCTACAAAGCCTCCGGGACGTCAGGACGAAAGGGGGCCAGCCCCTTGCGTCCTTGGCACTCACGTTGCAGAGGGCGGCAGGGCGGCAAACCCCAAGTCTGCCACAGCAGCATCGAACGTCATCTGATCCGTCCGGGTTTCGCCCAGACGACGAACCGAAACGCTGCGGTCTTCGACCTCTTTCATGCCAATCGCCAGCAGGACCGGAACCTTGCCCAGCGAATGCTCGCGGACCTTGTAGTTGATCTTTTCATTGCGAACATCAGCCTCGGCCCGGACCCCGGCCTTCTTCAGCGCATTGACGACTTCATGCACGAAAGGGTCGGCATTCGACACGATGGAGGCCACCACAACCTGACGCGGTGCCAGCCAAAAGGGGAACTTGCCGGCATAGTTCTCGATCAGGATGCCGATGAACCGTTCAAAAGACCCAAGAATCGCACGGTGCAGCATGTAGGGCGGATGCTTGGCACCATCCTCGCCGACGTATTCCGCGCCAAGGCGCGTCGGCAGGTTGGGGTCAACCTGGAAGGTGCCGCACTGCCATTCGCGGCCAATCGCATCGGTCAGTTTGAAATCCAGCTTGGGGCCATAGAAGGCGCCGTCACCGGGGTTGATCTGATAGGGCAGGCCAAGGTTTTCAATGGCACCTTTCAAAGCACCTTCGACCTTGTCCCACGTCTCATCCGAGCCGATCCGAACGGCGGGCCGGGTCGACAGCTTGATGTCGAACGTGTTGAAACCAAGGTCTTTGTAGACCGAGGACAGCAGTGCAATGAAGCTGGCGCATTCGCTTTCGATCTGGTCTTCGGTGCAGAAGATATGGGCGTCGTCCTGAGTAAACCCGCGCACCCGCATCAGGCCGTGCATGCTTCCCGAGGACTCGTAGCGATGGCAGGACCCGAACTCTGCCAGACGCAGCGGCAGGTCGCGGTAGCTTTTGAGGCCCTGGTTGAAGACTTGCACGTGGCAGGGGCAGTTCATCGGCTTCAAAGCGTTGATGCGCTTTTCCTTGGCGCCGTCCTCGTCGACTTCGACGATGAACATGTTCTCGCGGTAGGCTTCCCAGTGGCCGGATTTCTCCCACAAGACGCGGTCAACCACTTGCGGCGTGCGAATTTCCTTGTAGCCGGCGGTGCGCAGACGGCCGCGCATGTAGTCTTCAAGGCTGCGCCAGATCTGCCAGCCGTTCGGATGCCAGAACACCATGCCGGGGGCTTCTTCCTGCAAGTGGAACAGTTCCATCTCGCGGCCAAGTTTGCGGTGGTCGCGCTTGGCTGCCTCTTCCAGCATGGTCTGGTGGGCTTTCAGATCGTCGCGGTTCTTGAAGGCAAGGCCGTAGATGCGCTGCAACATCGGGCGCGTCGCATCGCCCAGCCAATAGGCCCCGGCCACGTGGGTCAGCTTGAAGGCATCCGCCGGAACTTGACCGGTATGTTGCAGGTGCGGGCCACGGCACAGGTCTTGCCAGTGCCCATGCCAATACATCCGCAGGTCTTCGCCTTCGGGGATGCGGTTGATCAGTTCAACCTTGAAGGGCTCGCCGCGCTCTTCGTAATAGGCGATGGCACGGGCGCGGGGCCAAACCTCGGTGCGCACCGGGTCGCGGGCGTTGATGATCTGCTTCATCTTGGCTTCAATCTGGCCAAGATCCTCAGGCGTAAACGGCTCGGCCCGGTCAAAGTCATAGAACCAGCCATAGTCGCGGACTGGGCCGATGGTAACCTTCACATCCGGCCAGATTTCCTGCACGGCGCGGGCCATGATATGCGCCAGATCGTGGCGGATCAGCTCCAGCGCCTGCCCGTCATCGGCCATGGTGTGAATGGCTATGGAGCCGTCGGTGGTGATCGGCCATTGCAGGTCATAGTGCAGGCCATTGACGGTGGCGCTGATGGCCCGCTTGGCAAGCCCCGGCGCAATCGAGGCCGCCACTTCGGCAGCCGTCACGCCAGCGGAATAGTCACGCCGGGCACCATCGGGGAATGTCAGGGAAATCTGTGAAATCTGGGACATATGAGGCATTTTGCCCTCTCCTCGTCGTTCTGGCGCCTACCAAGCGCCCGGTTGCGGGTAAGTCCCGGGGTTTTGCCCGCAAGGTCAGCGGTTGTCAATCTGGGGCTGGTCCGTAGGATGGGCATTATTGCCCATGATACCCGGAAGATACCGATGAACCAGCCACAGATCCTGACCTCTCCGCAAGGCCGCCGTCTTGCCTATCACCAGACCAAGGGCACTCAGCCGGGGATCATCTTCCTCGGCGGCTATTGTTCGGATATGTGCGGCACCAAGGCGGTGGCGCTGGAAGCCTGGGCAAAGGCGCAGGGCCGGGCCTATCTGCGCTTTGATTACGCGGGCCACGGGCAATCAGACGGCGATTTCAATGAACTGGGAATTGGCGATTGGTTCGCGGATGCGCAGGCGGCTTTGGCGCTGACCTTGGGGCGTCAAGTGCTGGTCGGCTCCTCCATGGGTGGCTGGATGGCGTTGCTTTTGGCACGGGAGTTCCCGGAACGGGTCGCGGGTCTGGTTGGCATCGCAGCCGCGCCAGATTTCACCGAGGATAGTTTGCTGCCCAGTCTTAGCGCGGCTGAACTTGGCGATATGGCGCAAAAGGGCCGCATCAAGCGCCCGTCGGCCTATTCCGCCGATCCCTATGTTTTCACACGAAAACTGGTAGAGCAAGGCCGTGCGAACCTGATCCTGCGTAGCCCGTTGGCTTTGCCGTTCCCGACCCGCTTTCTGCAAGGCTCAGATGACAACGATGTACCACCCGAGGTGGCGATCCGGCTTTTTACCCATGCCAGCGGGCCCGATATCCGACTGACCATTGCAAAGGGGGCGGATCATCGCTTTTCCACCCCCACGTGCCTTGAAATGATCGAAACCGCCGTATCCGAGGTGTCCGTTTAGGGCTTGTTGGACCGGCGAATTGGCGTCACCACGGTATCTGCAAGAACCTGCGTTTCGGCAGCCTTTGGCGTTTCCACTTGCGGCGCAGGCGTTTTAGCCGGCTTGGCGGTTTCAGCAGCTTCAACGGTGTTCACAGCTTCAACCGGCTTCACGGCTTCAACTGTCTTCGCAGCCTCAACCGGCTTTGCGGTTTCCACGGGTTTGGCGGCTTCAACTGGTTTGGTCACATCCGCTGCCGTCACTGCCTCTACCTTTTTTGGCTGGCGGGCGTCAACGGGTGCCACTACCGGTGCCGCCACTTGCGCCTCTGCCGCCGGTGACTCTGACGGCTTGACCACAACCGCCTTCACCGAAGCCTCGACTGCAACGGGTTCAGTCACCGCAGCGGGCTTTTCAACGGCAGCCGATTTTACAAACACCGCCGTGGCTGTCGCAGCCTTGGGGGCCGCAACGGCAGAATGCGCGTCGATGAAGCCCAGCACCAACGGACGGATGTTCAGCCGCCAGCTTTTCCCGGCAAAGATGCCGTAGTGGCCGGCGTCCGGCTCCAGATGCTGGGTCTTCTTTGATTCGGGCAGGCCGGTCAGCATCTTCAGCGCCGCAACGCACTGGCCGGGGGCCGAGATATCGTCTTTCTCGCCCTCAACCGTCATCACGGCGACTCGCTTGATGGCGCCGATATCGACCTTCTTGCCCGCCACTAGGAACTCGTTCTTGGCAATCTCGCGGTTCTTGAAGATACGCTCAACCGTTGACAGGTAGAATTCTGCCGTCATGTCCATCACGGACAGGTATTCGTCGTAGAAGCGGTTGTGGGCGTCATGATCCGAGGCGTCTCCGCGTGCCACGCGCATGATTTGTTCCTGAAACGCCTTCGCATGGCGTTCGCCATTCATCGAAATGAAGCCCGCCAGTTGCATAAGGCCCGGATAAACCAGCCGTCCCGCACCCTTGTACTTGAAGCCAACGCGCTGGATCGCCAGCTGTTCCAACTGACCCATCGTCACACGGCTGCCAAAGTCGGTCACATCAGTTGCCGCAGCGTCCGGGTCAACCGGGCCGCCGATCAGGGTCAGCGTGTGCGGCTGGGCATCGGGGTCCTCAGCCGCAAGATAGGCCGTGGCGGCCAGCGTCAGCGGAGCCGGTTGGCAGACGGCGATCACATGGCTATCAGGGCCAAGATATCGCATGAATTCAACGAGGTACAGGGTGTAATCCTCGATGTCGAACTTGCCCGCGCTGACCGGAATGTCACGCGCATTGTGCCAGTCGGTCACATAGACTTCGGCATCGGGCAACAGGCTTAGAACGGTCGAGCGTAGCAGCGTTGCATAGTGCCCCGACATCGGCGCTACGACGAGGATCTTGCGGGCCATAGTCTCGCGGCGGCGAACGGCGAAGTGGATCAGGTTGCCGAAGGGCCTTTCAATCGCGGTCACCACATCGACCAGATGGTCCTGCCCAGTCGGCCCGACGATGGACCTGATACCCCAGTCTGGCTTGGCGGTCATCCGGCCAAAGCTGCGTTCGGCCACTTCGCCCCAGGCGGCGGTCAGGCCGATCATCGGGTTCATCGACAGGGCAAAGGCCGGGTAAGAGGCCATCGCCCGCGCCGAAGCCCCCGCCCACTCGCTGGTGTTGCGAAAGCTTTCCATCCAGTCGTATGTGGCCATATACTTCATGAGGCGTCCTTGCGATGCTAGGTTGCGGTCCATCGGTCGCATGGCGACTGGGGCCGACGGCGAATATGCTGCACAGCAGCGAGAATAGAGGCGAAAGTTTAACATGACAACCGACGACATTGACGCACATGCAAAGTTGGCCCGGTTGACTGAAAATTTGTCTAAGGTTGAACAGTTGTCAGCCCGTTTGATGCAGGCGATGGCTGCGCGTCAGCCGCATGATCAGGCGCTGGATGGTCCTGGCAACGAAGTCTACATGAAGGCCGCCACCGCTTATCTGGCGGGAATGTTGCAAAACCCCGCCAAGGTGATGGAACAACAGGTGGCTTATTGGGGCAAGACGATGCAGGCCTATGTGACGGCTCAGCAGGCCTTGGTCACCGGAGCAGCACCGCCGCCCGAGCCCGCCAAGGACCGGCGCTTTTCCAACCCGCTGTGGGATACCAACCCGGCGTTCCACTACCTCAAGCAGCAATATCTGCTGAACGTCGAATCTGTCCAGAACGCGCTCGCCGACATGGACACGCTTGACGCTGACGACCGCAAGCGGGTGGAGTTCTTCACCCGCCAGATCGTCGACATGTTCGCGCCGACGAATTTCCTTGGCACCAACCCGGATGCTTTGGAAAAGGCGCTGGCCACCGATGGTCAAAGCCTTGTGCAAGGCCTTGAAAACCTTGTGCGGGATATGGAGGCCAACAGCGGGGACCTTGCCGTCACTCTTGCCGACCGCGAGGCCTTTACGGTGGGCGGCAATATCGCCACCACACCCGGCGCGGTGGTGTTCCGCAACCACCTGTTTGAACTGATCCAGTACACGCCGATGACGCAAACCGTCCACAAGACCCCGCTGCTGATCTTTCCGCCATGGATCAACAAGTTCTACGTGATGGACATGAAGCCCGCCAACTCGCTTATCCGCTGGATCGTGGAACAGGGCTTCACCCTTTTCGTGGTCAGCTGGGTCAACCCCGATGCGTCCTATGCCGATATCACGATGGACGACTACATCCGCGACGGCTTTCTGACCGCCATGGCCGAAACCCGTCGCGCCACTGGCGAGAAGCAGATCAACTGCATCGGCTATTGCATTGCTGGCACTACGCTGGGCCTGACGCTGGCCCATCTGGAAAAGGCGGGGGACCATTCAGTAAATGCCGCCACCTTCTTCACCACCCTGACTGATTTCTCTGATTCGGGAGAGGTCGGCGTATTCCTTGCCAATGACTTTGTTGATGGCATCGAGCGGCAGGCCAAGGTCGATGGCATGTTGTCGAAAGCCTATATGAGCCGGACCTTCAGCTTCCTGCGCTCGAACGACCTGATCTACCAGCCCGCCATCAAAAGCTATATGCTAGGCGAGGCGCCCCCGGCGTTTGATCTCTTGTACTGGAACGGCGACGGCACGAATTTGCCCGCCAAGATGGCCATCGAATACCTGCGCGGCCTTTGCCAGGACGACGGGTTTGCGCAAGGCACGTTCAAGGTCTTTGGCCGCACGGTGAAGTTGTCAGATGTAAAATTGCCGCTTTGCGCCGTGGCATGTGAGACCGACCACATTGCCCAATGGAAGGGCAGCTTCAATGGAATCAAACAGATGGGATCCACCGACAAGACCTTCATCCTGTCGCAGTCCGGCCATATCGCAGGTATCATCAACCCGCCCGCAAAGGGAAAATATGGCCACTACACCAACGGCTCCCCCACAGGCGCGCCTGAGGATTGGCTGAAGGGTGCTACCTTCACCCCAGGCTCGTGGTGGCCACGCTGGCGCGACTGGCTGGCCGCCCGCTCTGGCCCGCAAGTGGCAGCACGAGAGCCCGGCGATGGCCCGTTGCCCGTGTTGTGCCCGGCCCCCGGCACCTATGTCACGGCGATTCCCAAGGTTTGATCACGCGTTTCGTGATACCCGCTATGCGGGAATAACGACGCTGCGTCGCAGAATGTTCACTTGAAATGCTGCACCGCAGCATGTATATCAGGTACACGAGAAACGGGATTGGACCCGCTTCAGCAGGAGAGCATGAAATGACCAAGACCCCCGATTTCACCAAAGTTATGCAAGACATGATGGCGTCCTTCCCGGTTGACGCCTCGGCCTTCCAGAACGCGTTCAAAACCCAGGCAGCCTTCGGCGAAAAGCTGACCAACGTTGCCTTGGAAGCTGCGCAAAAGTCGACCGAGATCTCATCCAAGTGGGCAAAAGAAGCGCTGGCCAAGCTGTCGTCCGCCTCCAAAGCCAAGGCTGAACCGGCTGACTACACCAAAGCCGCCACTGACTTTGCGTCCGCCGCTGCCGAGATCGCGTCCGAGCATATGGCCGCTTTCGCTGAAGTTGCGAAAAAGGTTCAGGCTGACACCGTTGAACTGCTCTTGGCTGCTGGCAAGGACGCTTCCACCGAAGCCACCGCTGCCGTGAAGAAAGCCGCCGACGACGTGACTGCCGTTGCCAAGAAGGCCACCGCTGCGACTGCCGCGAAGTAATCGGCGTCGAAGCAACAGACTGCGACACTTATTCGGGGGCGGGCCGCAATGCCCGCCCTTTCTTTTATTCTGCACCTCGCCTAAGCTTCTCTGCACCGCAATATCTTCGGGGAGAGCACCATGGCTGAGACTGCAAAACCGCTACTGATCAAGCGCTATGCCAGCCGCAGGCTCTATAACACCGAAACCTCGGATTATGTGACGCTGGAGGATATTGCAGGTTTCATCCGCGCCGGTCGCGAAGTGCAGATCATAGACCTGAAATCCGGCGATGATCTGACGCGCCAGTACTTGCTGCAAATCGTGGCCGAGCATGAATCGAAGGGCGACACCGTTCTTCCGACCAACGTGCTGACCGACCTTGTCCGCGCCTATACCACCAACATCCAGTCTGTCGTGCCGCAGTTTCTGGCTGCCAGCTTCGAGATGTTGCGCGATGGTCAGTCCAAGGTGCTGGAAAACCTGACCGTGATCCCCAACCCCCTGACTGCGATGCCTGGATTTGATGCCATGCGCAAGCAGCAGGAAGCCTTCATGAAAACCATGATGGGCGGCCTGCCGTGGACCGGTGCCACCAAACCTGACGCAGAAGGTTCAGCCGACGCGCCCGACGATCTGGCCGAGATCAAGCGCCAGGTTGCCGAATTGCAGCAAAAGCTGTCCAAGCTTTAAATCCTGAAGCGGAGGCCGGATTTTGCCCGATCCACAGGGACGTGTGACCCTTTGGGGCATCGAAAGCTTCTTGGCCGTGGCGGAAGAGGGGGCGATTTCCGCTGCCGCCCGCCGTTTGGGCGTCAGCCCCTCGGCCATCAGCCAGCAGATCACCGGGCTTGAGGCGGCCTTGGGATCGCCCCTCCTGGACCGCTCGGCCCGCCCGATGGTGCTGACCCCTGGTGGCCAGATGTTCCGCCGCCACGCGCAAACCATCCTGAACGCCGAAGCCGAGGCGCGCGCCGATCTGGCGATGGCCGACCTGTCCGGCCTGACCACCCTGCGCCTTGGCATGATCGAGGATTTCGACGCCGAGGTGACGCCCGCCCTGCTGACCGCACTGGCGCAAGACCTGCGCGGCTGCCGCTTCCTTTTGGAAACCGGGGCCAGCCACCGTCTGCTTGATCAACTTGAAGCCCGCGCCTTGGATGTCATCGTGGCCGCCGATCAAGGCACCGAAGGCGGTGAGGAAGGCTGGCGCGAGGTGCATCCGATCCTGTCTGAACCCTTCGTCGCCGTAACGCCGCAGGGCCGGGATATCAAAGACGGCGGCATCGAGGGCCTGCCGCTGATCCAATACACCGCCCGTCACCTGATGGGCCGCCAGATCGCCGCCCACCTTGCCCGCCAGAACCTGCGCCCCGCGCATCGCTTTGAACTGGATAGCTATTCCGCTATTCTGGCCATGGTGGCGCAGGGCGAGGGCTGGACGATCCTGACGCCTCTTGCCCTGCACCACGCCGCCCGGTTTCGCCCGGCCGTCTCGGTCGCACCCTTGCCCTTCGCGCCCCTCGACCGCAGCCTGTCGCTGTCTGCCCGGGCTGGTGTGCTGCGTGACATACCTGCCCAAGTCGCCGTCCGCCTGCGCGGCCTTGTTCATGAACAGGTTCTTAAACCGGCGCTGCGTGATTGGCCGTGGATGCAGGGCAGCTTGCGGCTGTTATAGGTAGGATGGGCCATTGGCCCATGCCCCCATCGGCCGCTTCACATCCTCAGCCCTTCACATCCTCAGCCCTTCACATCCATCGCCGCATCGACCAAAGCGTACGCGATGAAATCCAGTTCCGAATCGGTCAGGCGGGTCGGCAAGCGCACGTCGCAGGCACGCATCAGCATGGCGCGTGTCTGCGGCAGATCGGGCTGATCGCCCAGAAACTGCCAGTTCCAGAAGGCGCGGGCGTTGTCCGCGCTCAGGCCAAAGATCTGCACCGCAACGCCACGTTCTTTTGCGCGGGTCTGGAAGCCGCGCGCTTCCTCATCACTCCAGACGCCCGCCAGATTGAACTGGATGGAATCCGGCGCCCGCTCTTCCGCCGCAAGGGCGGGGGGCACTGCCAGCCAGCCACATTCGTTCAGCCGCGCCGCCACCCGGTCATGCCCGGCGCGACCCTTGGCCACACGGCCCGCCACTTCTGGCAGTTGCGGGCGGATCACCGCCGCCGACAGGTTCTGCATCCGCATGTTGTACAAAGGCAGCTTGTTCTGCCACTGCATGAAGCTGTTTTGCAGGCCCGGATGCTTCTTCCAGTTATGTTCATAAGCGCCCGACATAATGATACAGCGCGCCGCCAGTTCCGGGTCATCGGTGATCAACATCCCACCTTCGCCCGCATTCACCAGCTTGTAGGACTGAAACGAGAAGCAGCCGATCTTGCCGATGGTGCCAATCTTGCGGCCATGCCACTCCGTCCCTAAAGAGTGCGCCGCATCCTCAACCACCGGAACGCCCGCCGCGTCGCACAGCTTCAGAATGGCATCCATATCCGAGGTGTGCCCGCGCATATGGCTGATCAGCACGGCATCAGCACCCGGCAGCTTGGCCGCGAAATCCTCCATATCCACCCGGTAGTTCTGGCCCACTTCCACCAGCACCGGCACGCAATCGGCATGGATCACTGCCGACGGTACGGCTGCGAAGGTAAAGCCCGGGATCAGCACCTTGGCCCCACGCGGCAGGTCCAGCGCCTTCAAAGACAGAAACAGCGCCGCTGAACACGAAGACACCGCCAAGGCAAAGCGAGAGCCCATCATTTCGGCAAACTCACGCTCCAGCATCGCGACTGGCGCACCCTCGGCGGCGGTATACCGGAACAGGTCGCCCGAGATCAAAAGCCGTTCAATCTCGGCCATCGCAGCGGCTGGAATCGGTTCCGCGTCATAAACATTGGGGGCAATTGCCTGTCCGTCATGTGCCATGATTGCAGCTTTCCTGAAACTCTTCTTTAGCAAAACTGTAAACCTGAGGAAAGTGACACGCCAGTGACAAAAAATCGGCATCGGCGAAATCCGCCGAAAGATTTGTGATTGGTGCTGTCAGAACCCCAATCGGTCGCGCAAGGAATACCAAGTCATCGCCAGCAACAAGAGGGGCCAGCGCAGGGCCGGGCCGCCCGGGAAGTCGGTGTGGGAAATGCTGGCCATCACGTCAAACCGCTCGTTCTGGCCCGCCACCGCCTCAGCCAGCACACGCCCGGCCAAAGTGGCCAATGCCACGCCGTGACCCGAATAGCCTGACGCTGACAGGACATTTTGGGCGGGCCGGGTAAAGCAGGGCATCCGGTTCATCGTGATTGCCAGGGTGCCACCCCAAGCATAGTCGATCTTGGCGTCCGCCAGTTGCGGATAAATCGCAAGCATCGGTTTGCGCACGGTTTTCACGATGTCGGGGAAGCGGTAGCCATAGGTCTCGCCGCCGCCAAACAGCAGGCGGTTGTCCTCCGACAGGCGCCAGTAGTTCACAACGAACTTGGTATCGGCCACGGCCACCGGTTCTGACAGGATATCGCGCGCCGCATCGCCCAAAGGTTCGGTCGCCACAATGAAATTGTTGATCGGCATCACCCGCGCCGCCACCTTCGGGTTCAGCCCGCCCAGATAGCCGTTACAGGCCAGGATCACCTGACCCGCCCGCACCAGCCCCTTGGCCGTGCGCACCAAAGGCTTCGCCCCCGGTTCAATCGCCGTCACTTCCGAGCGTTCAAACAGCCGTGCGCCCGCATCGCCCGCCGCCTTTGCCAGCCCCAAAGCATAGTTGAGCGGGTGGACATGCCCGGCATCGCGGTCCAGCACGCCGCCCTTGAACGCCGTGGAGCCGATCAGCCGCCCAATCCCTGCGCCATCCAAGCGTTCAAGGTGCTTGTAGCCGTAGTCGCGTTCCAGCATCTCGGCATAGGTCAGGGCGGCTTTCACCTCCGCGTCGCGCCAGCAGGCTGCGGCCACACCGGAATGGAAGGTCACGGGCATCGCATGGTCGCGGATCAGGGATTTGACCAGCCCTTTGGCCTCTTCGGCCATATCCCACAGCCGATGCGTCGCCTCGCGGCCCAGTTCAGCCTTCAGCCAATCCTGATCCTGCCTCTGACCCGAGCCGACCTGGCCACCGTTGCGGCCAGAGGCACCAAAACCCATGCGGTGGGCTTCCAGCAGCACCACGGAATAGCCCTTCTGCGCCAAATGCAGGGCGGCTGACAGCCCAGTATAGCCGCCGCCGATGATGCAGACATCGGCTTGAACTTCGCCATCCAGGACGTGCAGGGGTGCAAAGGGGGTGGCGGTGGCGGCATACCAAGACGGGGGGTATTCCCCGGCCCGGTCGTTCACATGCAGCAGGTTCATACGTTCAACAGCAGATGCTGACGCTCCCACGGGGAAATCACTTGCAGGAACTCTTTGTATTCATTGCGTTTGACTGATTCGTAAACCTTGTAGAACTGTTCCCCCAACACGGCAACCAAAGCCGTGTCCGCGCCCAGAAGGTCAAGCGCATCGCCTAGATTGGTCGGTATATCGTCACCTTCGCTGTAAGCATTCGCCTTGAATTCAGGCCGCGGCTGCTTTTTCTCCATCAGACCCAGATAACCGCAGGCGAGGGTGGCTGCGATGCCAAGGTAAGGGTTGCAATCCATTCCCGGCAGCCGGTTTTCAATCCGCCGCCCGGCAGGCGAGGCGATCGGAATCCGCAAACCCGTGGTTCGGTTGTCGCGACCCCATTCCAGATTGATCGGTGCCGAAAAGTCCGGGACATAGCGGCGATAGCTGTTCACGTAAGGTGCCAGAACCGCGATGGCTCCGGTCAGGTGGTTCTGCATTCCGGCAATGAAGTGGAAGAAGGCGTCCGTCTCTTCGCCCTTCTTTTCGGAAAAGATGTTCTTGCCGCTGCGGGTATCGGTCACCGAGGTGTGAATGTGCATGGCACTGCCGGGTTCACCAGCAATCGGCTTGGCCATGAAAGTGGCAAAGCAATCGTGCCGCATTGCGGCTTCACGGATCATCCGCTTGAAGAAGAAGACATCATCGGCCAAACGCACAGGGTCGCCATGTTCAAGGTTCAGCTCAATCTGGCCAGCACCACCTTCTTGCAGGATGCCGTCAATCTCAAGGCCCTGCGCCTCGGCATAGTCATAGATGTCGTCGATGACCTTGCCGTATTCATCTACCGCCGACAGCGAGTAAGCCTGCTTGCCCGCTGCCTTGCGACCCGAACGACCCATCGGCGGTTCAACCGGCATGTTGGGGTCGATGTTGCGGGCGGTCAGGAAAAACTCCATCTCGGGGGCCACAACCGGCGTCCAGCCTTGGTCGTTGTACAGTTGCACGATGCGTTTCAGGACGTTGCGGGGCGAATACGGGATCGGGTTGCCGTCTTGATCCATCGCGTCGTGGATCACTTGCAGCGTCACGTCCGCCGTCCAGGGTGCTGCGGTGGCGGTGGTGTAGTCGGGGACCATGACCATATCCGGCTCGGTGAAGGCGTCAAACGGGTTGTTGGCCCATTCGCCGGTGATGGTTTGCAGAAAGATCGAGTTCGGCAGGTAGTAGTTGGTTTGCTTGCCGAATTTCGTGGCAGGCATCGCCTTGCCGCGCGCCACACCGGCAATATCTCCGATCACGCATTCCACTTCGTCAACCCGGCGGGAGCCTATGTATTCCTTGGCGGCTTCGGGCAGTTGGTCGGTCCATTTGGACATGAAATCACACTTGGGTTTGGCGGGCCCTAGACCCGCGCCATTTCAAAAAAGGCCGCAATCTGGTTGGCCATGGTCTGGTCATCAAGCGGCAGGGTCAGACGGTCATGCGCAGTGGCCATCAGATCGTCGGGCACCAGCCCCTTGCCCCGGGTCCGCATCAGCCCATCAATGAATTCAGGGCGGAATTCAGGATGCGCCTGCACTGTAAAGGCGCGGTCACCATAAATCAGCGCCGCATTGGTGCAGAACGCGTTGGAGGCCACAACCTCGGCCATCGGCGGCACTTGCGTCACCTGATCGCGGTGCCACGCGTTCAGGCGCAGGGTCTTGCCGCCAACGTCGTAGTCGGTGGCGCCCACCGCCCAGCCGCCAGCATAGCGTTCCACCTTGCCGCCCATGGCTTGGGCAATGATCTGGTGGCCAAAGCAGATGCCAACCAGCGGAACATGCGCCCAATAGACATGACGGATAAAATCCTCCAGCGGGGGAATCCACGGGTGATCCTCGTAAGCACCATGGCGCGAGCCTGTGATCAGCCAGCCTTCGCAATCTTCGATACTGGCTGGAAAATCGCCCTCCACAACCCGATAAGTCACGAAGTCAAAGCCATGCCCCGCCAGAAGCCGGGCAAACATATCCGGGTAATCGCCCATCTCGTCCTTGAGGACGTCAGGGGCAAGGCCAGTTTGCAGGATGCCAATTTTCATAAGGGTTCCGATTTCTGCCCGTATCAGACTAGCGCAGCGCCCCCCCGTGCGGTCAAGGGGGCGCTTGTCCAAGTTTGATCAAACCGTATCGAGGTACAGTTCCACCTTTTCGGACTCTGACAATTCATCCAGATAGTGCAGTTCCTGCCGCTTGGTCGAGATCAGGTTCTTGATCAACTCTGGATGCAGGAAGCGCGCCACAATTGTGCTTTGCTCCAACGCGTCAATGGCAATCTCCCAGCTTTCGGCGATTTGCGGCAGGCCGTCGACGGCATAGGCGTTGCCGACGATGGGGGGCGCGGGCTCCATCTCGTTTTCAATGCCGTCCAGGGCTGCACCCAGAATGGCGGCAAGCATCAGGTAGGGGTTCACGTCGCCTCCCGCCACGCGATGTTCAATCCGCCGGGCCGAGGGGTTGCCGGCCGGAATACGGATGGCTGCGGTGCGGTTTTCATAGCCCCAGCCGACGGCAGTTGGGGCGTGTTTGCCGGGCACAAGGCGCTGATAGCTGTTCTGGTGCGGTGCGAAGATCAGGGTGCTGTCACGCATTGCGTTCAGGCAGCCCGCGACGGCCTGCTTCAGAATCGCCGTGCCCTTCGGCCCGCCGCTGTCGAACACATTCCGCCCCGCCTCGTCCAGCAGGCTGAAATGGGTATGCAGTCCCGAGCCGGAATATTCCGGATAGGGCTTGGCCATGAAGCTGGCCGCAAAGCCATGCCGCCGCGCCAGACCCTTGACCAACATCTTGAAAAGCCACGCATCGTCAGCGGCGCGCAGGGCATCGTCGCAGTGCATCAGGTTCACTTCGAACTGCCCCAGACCGGTTTCCGAGGTAGAGGTGTCGGCCGGAATGTCCATCGCCTCACACGCGTCGTACAGGTCGGTGAAGAAGGTGTCGAACACATCCAACGCGCGGATCGACAGCGTCTCGGCCGCCTTGCGGCGCTTGCCCGAACGGGGCGAGGGCGGCACTTGCAAGGTTTTGCCCGAGTCGTCGATCAGGAAGAATTCCAGCTCCATCGCGCACACTGGCGTCAGGCCACGCGCCTTGAAGCGTTGCACGACATGGGCCAGCGCGTGACGCGGGTCGCCTTCATAGGGTGTGCCGTTTTCGCGGAACATCCAGATCGGCAGCAGCGCTGTCGGCGCCTCAAGCCAGGGCATCGGCATGAAGCCGCGTTCGGTGGGCTTCAGAACGCCGTCCTGATCGCCTTGTTCAAACACCAGAGGGGAATCGTCGATATCCTCACCCCAGATATCTAGGTTCAGGACCGAGAAGGGGAAGCGTGTCCCGTCTTTCACGACTTTGTCCGCAAAGCGCGCCGGAACCCGTTTGCCGCGCGCCTGCCCGTTCAAATCCGCCGCGGCCACGCGAATGGTCCGGACGTCCGGGTGTTTTCTAAGCCAGTCTTTCATCATAGCACATCGGAAGGGC
>JAYSQA010000144.1:0-20112 GCA_043721775.1 Rhodobacterales bacterium | reverse complement strand
ACAGTGTTTGACCCGTTGTGCGTGCCAAAAATGCAGCGGTCCATGGTGCGCAGGGGGCTGTCCATCGGCAGCGGCTCGTTCTCGAACACGTCAAGGGCGGCGGAATGAACCTGGCCCGATTGCAGCGCGGCGATCAGGGCAGGTTCGTCGATCAGCGGGCCACGCGCCACGTTGACCACGCGCAGACCGGGCATGCAATGGGCCAGAACCTCGGCGTTCAGCATGTGGAAGTTGTGCTTGTTCAGGGCGCAGGTGAAGACAAGGAAATCCAGCCGCTGCACCTCGGCAGGCCAGGCGGCGCGTTCAAGGCCGGAAATGCCCGCGTCACCTTCGACGCCTGGGTCATAGGCCACCACCTTCAGACCCAAAGCCTGCATCCGGCGGCAGGTGTTGCGGCCAATGTCGCCCAGACCCACGACGCCAACGGTGCGGCCCAGCAGGCTGATGCCGGCTGGCTTCGGCCAGGTGCCGACACGCACGCCCCGGTCAATCACGAACAACTGCCGGGCAAGCCCGATGACATAACCGGTGGCGACGTCAGCCACCTCGGTTCCGAACATCATCGGCGTGTTGATGATCGGGATGTTCAATTCCTTGCAGGCTGCAAAATCGACGTTGTCGACCCCGATGCCCCATTTGACCGCCGCCTTCAGCTTGCCCGCCTTGGCGGTGGTGAACACCTCTCGCGTGGCCGGGTCGTCGCCGATGATCCAGCCGTCATAGGCTGGCACCACCTCCAGCAGTTCGGGCACCGACAGGGTTTGCGTGACCTTGGCGGGCACAAGGCGAATGCCACGTTCAGCGGCGAATTCGGTGAAACGGTCGATCTGGCCCAGCATCGGCGGGCAGGTCACGAGAACGTCGAAGGAATTGCGTGTGGTCATTGGGCAGCACTCTGCTTGAGGGAATGGCCTGCGAAGGCCTCGGCAATCGCCCAGTCTTCCGGCGTGTCGATATCGACCGCTTCAAGTTTGGACATCGGGAACAGGATCGGCTTGGAGCCAATCCGCGCGTTTGAGGAATCGAAGCTGTCGCGCGAAAAGATGTAAAGGTTGGAGTTTTCCTCATACCAGGGTTCCAGATCCTGGGTCTGGATCAAGTTGTCGGGGTCATGGTTCACGGCACCGCCATCGGCCCGGTAAAACCGGGTCTGAAAGCGATTGACGGTAAACAGCGAATCCGCTGTACCTGCCGCCACGCCTGACAGATAGGCGTCAATTGCGGCGCGGATGGTTTCGGCGCCCAGCATCGGGTTCGTGGTGTGGGTCATCAGGTAGGTGTCAGCCGCAACCGCCGAAATGTCGTCTTTCAGGATCAGGTTCATCGACACCGTGTCGCCGCACAGTTCCGGCAGCCGGTCACGGATGCGCACGCGCCCGCCGTCGACCAAGCCGTTTTCAGCCAGAATATGGCGGGCATCGGTGTTGATCACCACCTCGTCGATTTCCGGCAGGGCCAGCATGGAATCCAGAATCCACTTGAACAGCGGCTTGCCTTGCAGAATGCGAAAGTTCTTACCCTTTACGCGCTGGCTGTTTGCTTTCATGGGGAGAAGTGCGACGCAGCGGCCCGAGCCAGTCATCTTGATCAGCCTTTCCGACAATTTGAGGATAGAAAAACCGCTCTTTCGCACTTTGCGACAGGCGGCGGTGTTCGTGGTTGCCCTTGTACGAACCGATATACTGGTTCCAGCGATAGCGCAGCATATCCAGCGCAGAGGTTGACCTGACCCCGTTGCGCGATGCTGCCGCCCAATCGCTTGTTACGCTGGTGATGAAATAGCGCAGGACGTCAAGAAAGGACAAATGCACCTCTGGCATGATGGTGCGCAGCGCCAGCGCCTCGCGTTCAAAGCGGCGGCGCACGGATGTCCAGGTTTCGGTATGGTGGTGAAAGACCGGGGCCCCGGCGACATAAGCCAGCTTCAGGCCCTGCGCCACAAGACGCTTGCCCAATTCCATGTCTTCAAGGCCGGTCAGGCTTTCATCGAAGGGATTGGCCTTCCAAGTGCCCCGCAACAGCGCGGAGTTGGCGTTGTTGACGAAGAACCCCTCTTGCGGGACGGCCGAGACATCCGGGTAGTACTTCGCGAAAATCCGCCGTTCGGAATAGTTGCTGTCATCGTCGCCGATCTGGCGGCCATAAGAGTATGCGGCCTTACCGTCCAGCACGGGCTGGCACAGCCGTTGCAGCCAATCGGTGCCGACCGGGATGCAGTGGCCCGAAATGAACACAAGTATATCGCCGGTGCTGACCGCACAGCCCAGGTTCAGCGACCGCCCGAACGAGAATTCTTCCTTGCGGATATAGGTCAGCGCCACACCGTGACGCTCTGCCGTGGGGATGGTTGCATCGGTGGAGCCTGAATCGACCACAACCGTTTCCAGGTCATGCCCGTCCAGAACCTGCTGCCCGATCATCACCAGAAGGTCGTCAAGATAGCGCCCTTCATTGAGCGTACGAATGACGATGCTGATCCGCATTCAAGCTCCTTTCAAACCCGGTGGCTTTCACCTGCCCCAAAAAGCCCGGTGACATCTTCGGGTACAACCAGTCTGACACACCTTGAATGCGACATGGTTACAAATGCAGCCAGCCGTCGCCGATTGAACCCGTTCCCTTATCCCCGCGCCAGACGGATAGATCGTAACCCAGCTCTTAGCACAGTTTTGCGCCTACCAAAGCCCATAGGTCTTGTCCAGCGGAACGAAATCCGGCAATTTTGATTGGCAATGCCTGGCTTTTGTGCGTGCAGCGAAGATCGTCGCCCAGCCCTTGGGCGGAAGCGCGGTTCATGCCTCAGGCCCGCCCCTGCCCCAGAATCCTGCGGTAGTCGGCCTTGCGAAAGATCGTGCAAGCCCCATCAACGGTCGCGTCAAGGATCTGGCGTCCTGCCGCCTCATAGGCCGATCTGGCAGCAGCATAGGACTCCTCAGACTGGGCAAGGTCCGGGTTTTGCCAGTCCCGTCCCGAGAAATACTCCGGGCTGAAGTGGTTCACATCCGGCCCCTCAAGCCGACGCTTTTCATGCGGTGCGCCGGAGAAGTCATAGCGGTGGTCCATGCCGATCAGGATCACTTCGGCAAAGCCCATGTAATAGGCCAGCTGCAACGCCACATGGGTCACCGTCCCGCCCTCGCGCACGCCAACCTCAATATCGGTCGAGAAGATGTCAGGCGGCCCCAGAACCTTCAGGTGATGGGTGAAGGCGTCTAGCGGCAGATGCCCCGCCGCACGCCCGCCGATGAACTTGACGCAGCTCATCGCGGCCAGCGCCTCGCGGCTTTGTTCCACGACAAGGGCATTCACCGCCACCAGATAGCGCGGATAAAAGCCAAAGCGCTTCAGCCCAAGATGGATCTTGTTCAACCCGATCACCACCTCGGACCGCAACACCGTCAGGTCCATCGCATTCAGCGAAGGCCCGTTGCACACGATGACGCAGCGCTGACCGGCGTGCAGGTTCTTGAAGCGGGCAAGTTGACCCATACCTGATCCTAAGCTTTCAACGCATACCAGTCGTCGAATTTCATTTCCGTGCGCACATAGCCAAGTGGTGTCAAAAGATCATAGATCTTCTGCCGCATGGCTGTGTAATTATGCTCGACCGTGATGAAACGGATCGTCCATTTGTCAAAGGGAAAGGCGCTGAGGATGGAATACTCGCTGCCTTCGGTGTCAATGCTCAGATAGTCGATGACGTCCGGTGCGCCGTTTTGCGTCAGGAAGTCGTGCAAAGACACGGTTGTCAGGTCAATCACTTCGCCCTGTGCCAGATAGGCCGCGCGTTTGTCGGCATGAGAATCGCTGTCTGCATATTCCATCATGCTGCCATAGGCATCAGCCATGATGAACCTGACTTTCTCGCCAGTAATGGGACCGATGCAGGCGGGCAGCACCTTGCAGCGGCGATTAACCACAAGTTGGCGGAAGAACTTCGGATTGGGTTCCGCACAAAGCCCGGTCCAGCCAAATTCCCGTTCCAACAGCAGCGAGTTGCTGAGCATGACACCATCCGTCGCACCAAACTCGACGAAGTAACCGCCGCGCAGTCCGCCGGTCTGCTCCACCACCCAAAGATCCTGACCAAGCTGCGACATGGCATGGGACTCGATTCCCGTGGCCGTATCGGCAGAACCGGACGCCATGTCATCCGCGTACAATTGGCGCCGCCGCAAGGCCAGCGAAAGCCCGCCCTGCAAAAGCTCTACCTCAGCCTTGAGAATGCGCAGCCGGGCCTCGTTGTCGGCCGGAATCCCGGCCGCCTTGGCAAAATCAATGTTCATCAGCTTTGCGGCTTCCGGCAGCAGACCGATCCGGGCCGTCTCACGAATCTCTCGGGTGCGGCCCAGCAGGCTTGTTCCGGCCCGTGGCTCGACCAGTTGAATGGCCTTTTCGAAATGCTCTGACGAAGACTCCGCGTCGTCAAGGCAGGCAGACACCCGGCCAAGGGTATTGTGCACCTGCGAGATCAGCACCTGACTGACCAGACGTGCATCACATCCCCAGCGCTTGGCAAGGCCCAGATACCGCCGTGCCGTTGCAAAATCGCCCATAGCACTGCGACCGACGGCGGCCAGCAAGGCCAACTTGGCCCGGTCACGGTTGGAGGAAAACTGTGCCTCATCAAGTGCGGCAAGCTCTTCCCATTCACCGTATTGCCAATGGGTCCGGCAGGTTTCCAGCAATCCATCTGCCGAAGGATCGGTATAGGCAGAAAATGGTGCGACACCATCCATTGCCCTGACAGCAGGAACCGGCTTTAGCTTGTTTCCTGGCGCTGCTTTTCTGGTGGCAGTCACCTTCTTTGAGGTACTACCTTGAGGTGCTTCCTGGTCCGTCACAGCCGATCCCCACGCAGAACAAGATCCGTGATAAGGTTGATCTGCCCCTCGGCGCGGTTCAACTCCCGCCGGGCGATCAGCAGTTTTTGTTGCAGTTCGGCGGACTGCCGTTCCAGCGTCTCAATGCGCGTCAGTCTTTCGGCGGCGACCTTGACGGCAGCCTCTTTCTCTTTCGCAGCGGTCTCGACCTTGTGGTGGGCGGCAAGGGCGTGTTCAGTTTCAACCAGCTTGCCAGCCTGGGCCGCAGACAGGTCTGACAGCCCCTTGATCTTGGCCTCAAACGCCTGATGCGCTGTGGCGGCGGCGTTGGAGGCCGTTGTGGCGGCGGTTTCCGCAGTAGCCTCGGCCTGTTCCAGCGCTGCCCTGGCCTGCGCCAACGCCTTGGTATTTTCGGCCAACGTCTGACCCGTTTCCGCCAAGGCCTGTTCCAGTCCGGCAATTGTCCGCGCCCGGTCGGTGTCCAGTTCGGTGGCCAATCTGGTGGCCAGTTCGCCAGCTTCCCTCATCTTCGCCTCTGACGCGGATTGGGCCTGCAACGCTGCATCCCGGGCGGTTTTTAGGGCGCTGTTGGCTTGATCCAACGCCAATTCAGTGTCGGCAAGGGCCGCCCCCTTGGCTGCAAGCGCCTGGGTTGCCGCGGAAAGCGCTGGTTCCAGTTCGGAAATCCTGGTGCCGCGCAGGGTGGCAAGGCTGATCATTTCCTTGATCTTGGCCTCGGCCGCCACCAACGTCGCCGAAAACGCGGCCTTGGCGGTTTTGCTTGCCGTGTCTGCCACGTCAAGCGCGGCCTGGGCGTCGGTCAACGCTTTGAACCTTTCTTCCAGCGCACGGGTTGCTGTGGCCAGCGCGTCTTCGACCTCGACAAGTTTGCTGGCGCGGGCAGCGGCGAGGGTAGTCAGGTCCTTGATCTTCGCCTCTGACGCAATCTGCGCTTCTCCTGCGGCGCGTTTGGCGGACTCGGTTGCGGTGGTGGCCTGCTTCAGTGCGACCCGCGTGTCGATCAGCGCCTGACCCGAGGCCGCAAGGTCTTTGTCCAACTCAGCAATCCTGGTGGCACGGGACGTTGCCGCAGTCTCCAACTCTTTGACCCGGGCCCCGGACGCCGCTTGTGCCGCCTGGCCAGCGGTTACCGCGTTTTCCAGCGCCGCGTTGGCCTGATCCAGCGCAAGCGACTTTTCGGCAAGCCCTTGCGTGGCCGCCGAAAGTGCCATTTGCGCATCGGCAATCTTGCCTGCACGGGCGGTCGCAATGTTGGTCAGGTCCTTGATCTTCGCCTCTGCTTCCACCTGCGCGGCGGCGGCGGCACCCTTGGCGGCTTCGCCTGCGGCGGCGGACTGTGCAAGGGCCGTCTTTGCCCCTGCAAGCGCGTTGGTCTTTTCCTCCAGCGCCTGATTTGCCGCCTGAAGCGCTTGTTCCACCTCGGCAATCTTGCTGGCACGGGCGGCGGCAAGGGCGGTCAGGTCGTTGATCCTGGCATCAGACCCGCACTGTGCGGCCAAAGCGGCTTCGGCTGCGGTTTGTGCGGCGGCTTTGGCGGCAGCCTCGGACGCCTCATCCCATGCGGTCCGTGCCTGACGCAGGGTTTCTTCGGCCTTGCGCAGAGTTGCTTCGGTTTGTTCCAGCGCCTGCGCCTGCACCGCGCCGTCTTGCGTCGCGGCGGCAAGCGCTGCTTCCAGATCAGCCTGACGTTGCGCGGCTGCGGCGGCGAGCTGGCTTGCGGTGGCGATGGCGGTGGCTTCGGCTGTGCCTTGGGCTGTGGCACTGGCAGCGTCGCGCTCTGCCATCTGGGCCCGTAACTGATGCCGGGACGCGGTCAGGTCAGCGATTTGCAGGGCTTGCGCCGCCGCGGTTACCTCTGCCTCTGCCAGCCTGCGTTGCAGATCACGGCGCGACCGGTCCGCGACAAGGCGCACTTCCGGCCAATCGGGGTCGTCCAACGACACCTCGTCCAGCAAGAACCCCTGCTGGACCAGCACGCCTTTCAACACCGCTGCCCCGACAGCGCCTTCATACAAAGGCTCGCTGCCCGCCCGCAGATCGACCGAGTCCACCTCGGCCAGACGGCCCGATTGTTGCAGCGAGGCCAGAATGTCCTGCTCGGACCCCGGGGCGTCAATCTTCAGATGCACCGGATGCGCCAGATCGCCCAAAAGGTCCATCAGATGCGCGCCCGACACCACCTCGACCGGTTGGGGTTTGTTCATCCGCAAACCGGGCAAAAGCGCCTTCAAGGCGGGCAAAGGGGTGTGAAGGCTGCAATGCGCCAGATTGCTGGTCACCCGCAGCACAGTTGCGCCATCAGGCTGTGGCACGCCAACCGCCACATCCATCACCGTAACCTGCGGCCAGGCGGCAAAGCGGCTGGCCAAAGCCTTGGCGGTTGCCGCATGCGGCTCGACCAGGATGACCCTTGCAGGTGCGGCAGGTCCGTTCAGCAGATCTTCCAGTGCTGAAGCCGTTCCTGCCCCGATTTCAATAAGAGTACCCTGCGACAGGTCAATTTCGGGCAGCGCCATGGCTGGGATCCTCTTCTTCAACAGCAGTTTGGTGCGGGCACGGTACTTTGCGGATCATGGAAGCAATCACCTGTCCATTTTGCTATAGCGTCATGCGCGGCGATGCCACTGGATTTTGATTTGACAGCAAGCACCCGCCCGCGATCTGTTTCAATTTGGGCGGGTTTGTTGACAAGGCCAAGCAAGAAAGTTCATACCGATTGTGACTGGAATGTGATGGGTCCTTGGGTCTTTCAAGCGCCGTATCTGTGGTTTGCGAGGGTATCTGATGGCCGACAACTTACTGCTTGGGCCTGAGGCAGGGATCAATCACAGCCTGGCGCTGCTGCGGGCGGACTCGTTTGAAAGGCCGGTTGATCCGCGGGTAGACCTTGGCCCCAACGTCTTCTTCTCGGTCGACCCCGAGGCGTCGGTCAGCGGCAGCATCACCTCGGCACCCGGCACTTTGCTGTCCTTGCACCTGACACCCCATGGCCCGACCCGCTGGATCAGCATTCATATGAAGTTGGGCGGGTCAGACCTGCGGCAAGTGCAGATTCTGGGCGTGATCTGCCGGTCGCAGGCGCCAAAGTCGATGACATTCCGGATGACCCTGCGCTCGGGTGTTGCCGGTGGCTTTGTCGACACGATGTTCCGCAAGACCGCCGTGGCTTATGCCGAAGACAGTGTGCACCTTGATCTGATTGACCTGTCGCGCGATCTTTCGGTTCCGCGAGAGGCGCCATGGCGCGAGATCATTCTGATGTTCGACACCACAGCGATCGAGGTGACCTTGCTGAACTTCGGCGTCTTTTCGATATGAGCCGCACCAGATGACCCTTGGCGTCGTCATCCCGGTCTGGAATGATCACGCCGGTCTTGGCAGGCTGCTGGGTCAGTTGCTGACTATGCCAGTGTTTGACCAGATCATCATATCGGATGACGCCTCTGACCCTGCCGCCGGGCCGGATACGCTGGGCCTGGTCTACGACACGGCTGCCGCGTTGGCCAACGACTCCCGGCTGTTGTGGTTGCGCAGCGACGCGCAGCGTGGCGCAGGCCATGCCCGCAACTTCGCCCTCGATGCGATCACCACCAGCCATGTGATCTTCTTTGACTCGGACGATCTTTTCCTGCCCGAATTCTCGCAGCTTATACCGGAACTGGATGGGATCGACTTCGATTTCTGCGTCTTCCGTCATGTTGACAGCCGCAAGCGGGCCAAAGGCGGCTTTGGCCCGCTTGGGTCTGACGATGGCATCTGGGTCGCAGCCGATGCGATGACCGCACGGCCAACCCCCCTGCCCCTGATAGGCGCCGCACAGCTGTGCCGTATCAGCGCCTATCCGTGGAACAAGGTCTACCGGACCGGCTTTTTGCGCGAAACAGGCATCCGCTGCACCGAAATTCCGGTCCACAATGACCTTGAACTGCATTGGATGAGCTTCCTTGAAGCCCGCCGCATTCTGACCTCGCGCCGGGTATGCTGCGAACATTTTGTCGAGGTGGATGGCCAGCGTCTGACCAACCGCTCTGGCACCGAACGGTTTGCGGTCTTTCAGGCCCTGCAAGTGTTGCAGGACGCTTTGGACCGCAATCCCCGCAGATTGGATTTTCTGGTGCCCTTCGCTGAATTCTACACCCGGTTGTTCGGCTGGATCGCGGCCAAGCTGGAACCCGACCTGCGCGACAGTTTTGCAGCCAGGGCGCGGGCCTTTCTGCTGGCCAGGATGACCGAGCCACAGTTCACCCTGATCGCCCTTCGCAATCCCGGCGTTGCCACGCGGATCAACCGGATGCTGCTGGCGGCTGGCAAATGAAGATCTCTTTCATCATCACCAGTTACAATGTGGCCCCCTATATCGGGCAGTGCCTTGACAGCCTGATGGGCTGCCTTCGTCCCGGGGATGAGGTTATTCTGGTCGACGACGGCTCCACCGACCGGAGCGATGATCTGGCGGAAAAGCGCTTTGCCAAGGGCTTCGGGCCTGACGTTGGCACGCGGCTGATCCTTTTGGGCACCAACACCATCGGCGGCGTGGGGATTCCGGCCAACATCGGCCTGTCGCACGCCACCGGTGACGCGGTGTTCTTCGTCGATGGCGACGACTGGATGGAGCCTGCCGGGTTCAAGGCCGCCCGCGTGGTCTTTGACGCCACAAAGCCCGATATCCTGATTGGCAACTACCTTGAACATGATGAGGCGACCGGCAAGATCAAGTCGCCTTCTGATATCCAGCGCTGGTCAAACCTGCCCAACGCCACCACCAGTCTGGATGCGGTGCGGCTGCTGGCGCTTTCGATGATTGCGGTGCCGTGGCGCAAATTCTATCGCCGCGATTTTCTGGAACGCCACGCCATCCGCTTCCCCGAGGGCGATTTCTTCTTCGAGGATAACCCCTTTCACTGGCAGGTCTGCCGGACGGCCGAGACGATCCGCTTCCATGACGCCGTGCTGTGCCGGCATCGGATGAACCGGCCCGGCCAGACCATGGCCGCCACCGGGGTGGAATTTCTGGCCTTCTTTGACCATTACGAAACGATCCGCAGCAGTCTGCCATTGACGGACACGGTCCTGCAAACCGCAGCGCTGGAATGGCTGGTCAACAACATGTCATGGCAGATCGGCCGGATGAATCAGGGCGTGTTCTGGGCCTATGCGGCGCGGGCGGCTATGGTGCTGGCGGGGCAGGATGCGCGGTGGGCCACCTTGCGCCACCGCTATGCCGCAACAGCCATCGGCGGCATGGTAGAGGCGCTTGTGCGTGGCCAGATCGCCGGTACGGTCGCCGCCTGGATGGCTGACCGGACCCTGCAAAGCGTGGTCGAGGTCAATGGCCGGGTCGATTACCTGCTGTGGGGCGGCGACGCTGGCGGCCTTGACACAAAGACCGACCTGCCCAAACGCGTCTCGCAGATGGCAGAACAGGTACAGGCGCTGCACCTGATCGTGGAATTTCGTGCCTTGCAGGCGCTGCACGGCGCTGACACGATACCCATGACGCCCCTATGAAGGAACTGCCGTCGATGAAGCTTGCCTTGCACATTGGCACAGCCAGGACCGGAACGACCACCCTGCAAACCTGGTTCGCAGCCAACCGCGCCGGACTGGCCGATCAGGGCCTGTGCTATCCAACCAGCCCCGGCGACAAGAACCATCGCCGCTTGATGGTCTATGCGCTGGACACCGTCGCGTCCGAACCGGTGCTGACCAGCGCAGGCATCCGGTCGGAAGCCGACCATGAAGCCTTCCGAGCCACGATGCGCGATGACTTTGGCCGCGAAATCGCCCTCAGCCGCGATATGGGGCAAACCACGTGGCTGATGTCCAGCGAATTGCTGCACAGCCGGATTGCCAAGCCGTCGATGATCACGCGCCTGAACGCGCTGTTGAAACCGCATTTCGACGAGATCACCGTCTACCTGCACCTGCGCCCGCAGGTAGACCTGCTGATTTCGAACGCCTCACAAACGGTGCGCGGCGGCAAACCCGTCAACCGCGCCGATCTGACCCGGCAGGGCGTCAGCGCCATCAGCAACTTCTACAACTACAACAATTTCATCGCCCATTGGGAAAAGGTGTTCGGGGCGCAAAGCCTGCGTCTGGTGCCGTACCGTCGTATTCCTGACATCACCGGTTTCATGATCGACGAACTGCTGATCGACTCCAGCCGCCTGACCCCGGTTGTCAGCGTCAACCCCAGCCTTGACTGGCAAGCGCTGGCGCTGTCGAATGTCGTGCACGCAGGCTTTGCCAAGCTGGGCCTTGGCAAGCCGCCGGGCTTGTATCTGGATGAGATGAAGGGCGCGGAACGTCTGCAACTGGGCCGCGCTTTGGCGCAGGAGTTGCAGGCCCGCTTTGACGACTGCAACACCAGACTTGCCGCCCGCAGGTCTGACATTACGTTCGAGGAGTTGACCCCAGACTGGACCCAGCATGACGAAATGGGCAACCTTGACATCATCGAGGCACCTTGCCTTTTTGCGTCGCAAGTGGCCCTTGTCATGCGCCGTCTGGCGCAAGACCACCTTATGGAACGCTGGCGCCGCCACATTGCCGAAGGGAGGCTGGCGGCCGTGACGGGCGACCTTGCGGCCCTTGATGCCGCCAAGCGCGCAGCCAAGGATGTAGCGGCGGAACTTGAGGCACTTGGCCGTTCGGTGACGGGCGAGCTTGAGGTTGCGACCTCTGACGCAGGGATCGCCCGTAAATGATCCGGGTGGTTCTGGTCGGTGATTTCTGGAACCGCCAACCGCTGGCTTACGCGCCGGTCCGTGACCGCCTGTCGGGCAAGGTCGACTTCGTTGATGACCCTGCCGACGCGCATCTGGCCCTGTTCAGCCACGCTCAGGACCTTGCAAACCATGCCAAAGCCCTGACCCTGATGGTTGCGGCCCACCCGCACCTGCGCCCGGTCCTTTTGTCGGAAGAACCGTTCTGGGACACCTGCTGGGCCGCCGATCCCTTCACCAAGTATCAGCACTGGACCGAAAGTCCGGTGCCCTTTAGCTATACCGTGCTGAACCATGCCACGTCTGATATCTATGACACCAAGGCCATCCCGTATTTCCTGCTGACCGATCCCCGCTATATCGCCCGCTACCGCCCGCTGTTTGACCGCAACGCCGGTTTTACCGCGAACGACTGGCTGGCCCACTGGCGCAAGGCGACGTGGGACGCGGCCTTCATGGCCGAACGCCGTGACGAGGCGCGCCACGCCCCCGCCTTTGCCGCGAAAGAAGTCTGGGGCCTTGGCACCTTGCGCGGGCGCATTACGCTCAACTGCAAAGGCGCCAAGGTGCTGCGCAGCGGCAGGGGCTGGGATGTCGACACCCGGCGCAACGAACTGGCCGATTGGCACGGCGAAAAGCTGGGCAAGCTTGATCTGAAATGCCGCTATGTCTCGGCCATGGAAAACACCCATCAGGTCAATTACGTGACCGAGAAGATCTTTGACGCCTTCGCGGTCGGCGGCGTGCCGCTGTACATCGCCACCCGGTCTCATGCGGTGACCCGCTATGTCGGGGAAGGCTCGTGGGTCAATCTGGACGCGCATTTGCCGCGCAAGGACGCCGCCAGAGTGCCGCCGTTCGATGCGGGCACCGCCGTTACGCCCGATCTGGCAAAGGCTTACGTGCGCACCCAAAACCACCTCGCGCAGCTGTTCGCCAACCCGGCGCTGATCAGCGATGAACTTGACCGGCTTGGCGCCCGCCTGTTGGCGACTTTTCACCACCTTGCATCGCCAGATCCCGCTTGACGCCCGATCTGGCGGCAGCGGACACGAAGACCGGGACCTGCTCGGGGCATCCGCCTTTTGCAGGCACCTGATTTGCTCCGCCAAAAGTCGCACGACTTTTGCGCAGAAGGCGGTTCAAGTCCTGCAAAGACCGGGCCACACAGCATCGGCAGGGATTAGAAATTTGGCGGCGCTTTCGAATGCGCGTTTTGCCCTTGTCCTTGCCCCGTCAGCAAGGCCTTGTAAGGGTCGCATGGCACTTGCGCCGGTCCGGCCTGTGCATTGCCTATGGTTTCGCCTAATATGATGCGACAATTTCGGAGACGGCCAAGATGCCCCAAGACAAACTGCAAAACGGAAACAGAACCGACGAAGTTCTGGCGCAGTTGTTTTTCTGGCCGGGTCAGCACGAGCTTGCCAACCATCTTGCCGGGCAGCTTGGCGGTCCGCCGCCGCTGGCCTTTGATCCGATAGGCGTGACAGCGGCCCTGCGCAGCCGCAAGACCGTGGTGGTTCTGTGGCGCGGCCCCGATGCAGACCTTGCCGCCTGCCTGATCAACGGCGCCCCGGTCGCCCCGGCGCTGGACAACTGGAAGGACAAGGCACGGGCGCTGGCCGTCCTGTTCCGCAAGAACCGCCGCCTGATGATCCTGGCCGAGGGCGAAGCCCTGCGCACCACCGGCACAGAGGCGCTGGCCGAACGCCTTGCCCTGCCGGATGCGCCGACCCTGCCGGATGCTGGAAGCCTGCCGGGCCTTCACCACCCTTCGGCCCTCGGTCAGGCCCTGATCCACATTGCGCTTGAACAAGATGAGGACCTGCGGCTTTTGCTTGATGAAGTGGTATCCTCCAGCCTGCCGGTTCCCGATCTGGCCATGGGCGATGTGCTGACATGTGCGGTGGCGCAGTCTGCCAAGGCCAGCCAATCCCTGTCAGCGCTGCATCAGGACCTGGTCGAAGCAAAGCGACTGCGCCACCAACTTGAAGCGAACTGGGCAGACATTAAATCGCGTGAGGACCAGCTTCGCGCCCAGTTGGACCAGATGACAGCCGAAGCGTCAGCCGACAAAGCTGCCGCTGAAGCTGAAGCCGCCGCAACCGCCGGGGCCGCTGCCCTGCACATCGCTGCGCTGCAAGATCAGTTGGCCCAGCACCAAAGCCAAGCCGCAACCGAGGCCGCCCGCCTTGCCGAGGTCGAGGCCGAAGCCGATATGCTGCGCGCGCAGCTAGACCTTAACCAGTCGCTGCTGGTCGAGCACGCCAACGCCGCCCAAGCCGCGGCTGCGGCAGCCACAGCCGCCACAATGCGGATCAGCACGCTGGAAGGGGCGCTTGCCAAGCAAGAAAAACAGGCCGGTGCCCTGCTGTCAGACACCAACGCCGTCAGTGCCCGCCTGATGCAACGCGACACCGAAGTGCAAGCGCTGCGCACAGAGGTCGATGCGCATAAATCGGCCCTGACCGACCAATCCAACGCCGCCAAAACCAATGCCGCCGCAGCCGCCCAACGCGTTGGAGTGTTGGAACAAGAACTGGCAAAGCAAGACAAGCAGACCGCTGCCCTGTTGGCAGAAGCGCAAACAACCAACTCCGTGCTGGCCGAACGCGACACCGAGGCCAAAGCGCTGCGGGCAGAGGTGGATCTCCATAAATCCGCCCTGACTGAACAGACCGCCGCCGCAATAGCCGCCGCCGAAGCTGCCGCCTCTGCGACCGGACAGCGGATCAGCACTTTGGAAGATCAACTGGCCAAGCAAGAGAAGAAGTCCGCCAGATTGCTGGTCGAAGGCCTGTCCGTCAGCGCCAAACTGGCCGAACGCGAGGCACATTCCGGCATGCAGATCATGCAACTGACCCTCAGTCACTCCGCATTGCTGGCGCAAATCAATGAATTGCAGGCTGCCGGCCATTCAAGCGCTGCGCAGGTTCAGGCGCTGGAAGACATGCTCGCACAGAAAAAGCAGGCCGTGGCGGATCTGAAAACCCGGCTGACGGCGGCTGACCAGCAGATTGTCAACCTTGCCACCGCGTTGGATCTTGAGCGTAAAAATCTTGATCAGGCGCTGACCGAATGGACCAAATCCGACGTCCTGCTGGCAGAGCGTGACGTGGCACTTGACCTGATCACCAAGCAGATGGTCGTGGTTCAGGATGGCCTGGCCCAACAGATTGCGGCTGCCATAGCGCAGTCTGAAGCGGCTGACGGTCGCATCCAGACCCTGGAAGTGCAGGCGCTGTCTGAAGCCCTGGCGCGGGCGAACGTCGAAGCAGACGCCCGCGTGCTGCGCGACGCCGTCAACCAGACCGAACAGGTGCTGGCCGACGAACGCACCAAACACACCGCCGCGCTGGCCGAGCGTGCGGCGGAAATTGACCTGCTGGCCGCGCAGGTTCATGTTCTGCAAGACGGCTTGGCGCAAATCGTGACAACCTCCGCCGATCACCAGCTGGTCGAGGCCCGGGCCCTTGCCGCTGGCACCGCCGATGCCCCTGCACCGCGCACCGATGCCTGGGACAAGGCCCTTGCCAAAGCTCTTGCCGCATCCCGCAGCGAAGCCGAACAGCGCGCAAAGCTGGAACTGGAACTGGACGCTGTGAAAACCCGTCTGCACCTGCGCATCCAGCGCGAGGCCGATCAAGGTTTCAACCAGAAGCTCTTTGCCCAGATGACGGTCGAGGCGACGGCCTCGCTTGATGAAATCGCACGTCTGGCAGCAGCCAATGGTGGGGCGCAGGAAACGCAGGGGTTGTAAACCACCAGACCCTGTTTGTCGCAGGGTACCAGCCCGCAAAGGGCCGAACAGACACACCTGGCAGCCAGTCTGATGCGATGGCCGGCAAGACACAGAATCGCCACCTTGGCCGGGCAGACTTCAGCAACGCCATGACAACATGCAGGTTTAAACTGGTGCCCGCGACCGGACTTGAACCGGTACGACCGTTCGGCCTGAAGATTTTAAGTCTTAGAATCAATGCCTTCTGGGGATATGCCGGGCCGTTTCATGGCTTACTTTCATAGAGTAACGCGACATCATCATCGTGTGGCGCAGTGTCGGTTCCGGTTTCGTACCGGGCCTGAGATCGGGCCGAAGCTCGAAGATGAGGTTGAACCAAATGGGCACCAAACTAACGCAAGCGACCGTAAACCGGATCGCCGAAGAACATCAAACTGGCTCGCAGGTATATGACGAGGACTTTGCCGGCCTGCGTATTGTCGTGGGCAGCAAGTCGGCAAGTTACAAGTTGGTGGGCAGGATCAACGATGGAAGCGACCGGTATGTGTCGATCATCGTGGGGCGAACCGATGAGGTCAGTCTGAAGACTGCCCGCGACAAAGCGAATGAACTCAAGCTGTCGCTGCGGCGCGGGGATGACCCGCAGTCTGCCAAACGCACGGTGCCTTGCCTTCGTACCGCGTGGACGAGGTATCGGGAAACGCGTGGTGTCGAACTCCGGCCAAGCACGGTCGGGTGGTATTAGGACAAGGTCACGGGGCCGCTGAAACCGATCCTCGATATTCCATTCGACAAGCTGGAGCGTGAAACCGTTCGAAGCCTGCACGGGAAGAGCGGGCCCTATGGGGCCAACGGCGCAATGCGCGCTCTGAAGGCCGTCTACAACGACGCGGCACGCACACAGGACCTTCCACCTAATCCGGTCAGCCGCGCGGTCAGGATGAACAAAGAGGCCCCGCGGCATTGGGCTTTGGACGCGGCAGGGTTGACTGCGGCTTGGCAGGCGCCCGACACGATGGACGATCAGTTGCCGGCGGCGTGTTGGACAGTGCTATTGCTAACCGGCCTGCGCTCGCATGATGCAAGGTCGATGAAGTGGGAACATCTGGACGCTGACGGGGTGCTGACGGTTCCCTCCCCCAAAGGCGGCGAGGCGCGGGCCTTCCGCCTGCCATTGCCACGAAGGCTTTTGCAGGTGTTGGAGAAGGTCAAACAGGACACTGCACCGCTGGCAAGCCCGTTCGTGTTTCCATCCACAACAAGCAAATCGGGACACATTGAAGAAATGCGGCGCACCGATGAATTTCCCCACGCACCGCATCAGATGCGGCACACCTACCGCACTTGGGCCCTTGAGGCAGGCGTGGACATGCAAACGATCACCCTGCTGATGAACCATCGACCGGCAGGCGTTACATGGGGGTATGTGACCCGCGCCCACCTTCTCGGTCACATGCGTGAGGCGCAGGAGCAGGTCTGCGCCGCCTTGGTCAGGCCGCAAGGGCGGTGAATGTCAGTTCTTCAGAACACGCATCCCCCGCACCGCCGCCAACCCGGCCAAGGTCGCCATTTGAACGAAAGCGGCCGGCGCTTGTTTGGAATGGCCGTCGTTCAGACTCCCGATGTACGGCAAGTTGTTGGTGATGTGGATAGATTTGTGCTTGTCGATTTTGAACTCGGCGATCTTTGCCACGGCGGCCTGCACAGCCGCTTTGGTATTTTCCTGGGCCGTGCTGCCTGCCAAACCGGGCACATAGGCCGGGCGCAAACCCTTGTAGGCTTCATCCATTTGCGCCGACCAGTTTGACCGCGCCCGCCCCGTGTCGGCAGGCGTGCCTCCGATGACACTGCGCGCCACAGTGCCGGCGCAGTCGCGCATACCCTGCTCGACGCCGTTCTCAACCTCGACGGATATGCGCGTCATCCGTTTGGCGAATTCTTCCAAAGTTGCCATGTCAGTGCACCGACCTGGCTACGACTGAGGCCGCGTATCGCTCCGCAAAGGCGGCCAAGATTGGATCGTTCGACAGGTCGGACCAGAGGATGTCGGACGGCCAAGGGTCACGAACCCAGACATATCTGTCTTTGGAGGTTTGACGGGGATCAACGGCCTCTTTCCGGTAGCCCATGAAGATGAGCCCCTGTTCGACTACAGCGCGGTCTACACCCTTGAAGCTGGCGGGGTCACGCCCCAATCTGATCCACAGTTCAACAGGTCGGATGACCGGCGACCCGATGAGAAGGTCGCGCCATTCCTGATCGCGTTCGGCCATGGTCAAGTCCCCCTCAAAAAAGAGCCGCCCCGGTCGAGGTTCGGCCAAGTGGCTTGCAACCGTGCGCCGACCGGCAGACCGCTGACAAACACGGCTGGCGAAGCGGTCACGTCGACGCTTGTCCACCCCAGCAAGGCGTTGGTTTCGCCCAGCAGGGTTTCAGCCACAGTGCGCGCTGCGGCTGCGGTGGCACCAACTGCCACCGCAAAGTTGAGTTGATCGGAGCGGCGCTGATCGTCACGGGCCGGGTAGAAGCAATAGGTGGGCATGGTTCACTCCTCTTCGCTATCTGCAAGCGCATCGAGTGTGCCCTCGGTTGCACCGACAGCGGCACGCTCGCGCGCTTTCAATGCCAGGCTGACGACGGCGACACCGGACGCCCGCCAGGTTTCAAAGGATCGGCTTTCCAAGATGGCGCGTTGGGTGATTTCGCCAACTTCCATGATTGCAGCCTGAATCGACCGATAATCCGCACCGACCAAAAGGTCAGCCAATTCTTGGGGACTGAACGGGCGTTCGCCAGCGGGCATCCGACTGACGCGGGCCGCAAGCACGGCATCAAGTTCGCGGTCCTTCGCCGAAACCGCAAAGGCTGCAAGGCTGGCCAGTTCCAAATCGCCAGAATATTCAATCTGCTGCATCAGCCGACTGCGCCTTTCGGTGCCAAGATGTTCGCGGGCAAGCATCTGCATCGGGCTTTGGCAATGGGCGCGAGCATCTTCAACAGCGCGCCGAACCGCATCGATTTCACGCAAACGCGCCGTTCGGGCGTCCAGGCTGGACCGCTTCAAGTCGGAACGCATCCCGCCGACGGCGCGATTTACCACCTGCATTCGTTCTGCCGGTGTGAGCTCGGACAGCGTCGATTCCAGTTGCATCCGCCGGCATTCAACCCGGCCCTGTAGGTCGGTGAGCAACCGCTTGTGCTGCTCACCGAATTCTCTGGCCCGCGAGAGTCCGTCCCGGATGTCCGTCACAGACTGCCAAGGGCGGGTCAAGGTGGGCGGGATCTTTTTCTGTGCCATGGTCATTCTCCTATGTCGTGGTGCGTCACGCCCCACGAGGTCGGGTGACCCCGGCGCGGGAATATCCCGCAAGGCGTCCGCCCCCATCGGGGCTGGCCGGGGCTTTCCATTGAAAATCCCGGAGACTCCTTCAGCATGAACAATTATCGTGCCGAACCGGACCAACAATTGCGGCCCTAGTCGGCCAGTCCGCGTGACCGTGCGCTGTGCGCTGCGGCCATCGCGGCCCAAAGCTGTTCGGGGAGTGGACGAAGCCGCCAGAATTGGGCGCCGGTGGGACGACCGAACTTGGCGACCAGCGCATTTGCACCACCAGCCGCATCGACGGCCACAGGTGCCGTTTCGGTCAAAGCTGCGGAAAGAGCCTGTGCCGCCCGCAGATCGCGCAACGTATCATCCCAGGAGCGTGACACCATCCACCTCCACTTCCAGCGCCAGATCACCCTGCGCCTGCTGGTACTTTTCCAACAGGGTGATGAGCGCGATCCGGTCGTCGGACGGCATCCGCGCAACCACCATCGGGTCAAGACCACCCGATCCGGCGCCGTCCGTATCGACCTTCAGGAACGAACCGAGACGCTCGGGCCACCGCAGCCGCAGCAACACCTCGGTCAACCGGTCCGAAGGCTTTATCTCATCGAATGATCGCGTGAAGGCGTGGCCGAGAACAGCCGTGAAGGCGTCATCCATCGCCACGGCATACTTGGCCCGGAACTCCGGGTCACGGCGGTGATGGTCATGGATGGTGGAGGCGGCAACGCCGACCTCCTCGGACGCACACTTGGGCGAACCCGTGCGACTGACGATTTCCAGGATGACCCTCTCAACCTCTGGCGACCAGCGTCGATCCATCTCGAGACGCCGCCGCCCCTCCGCAACGCGCACCGCGGCCTCTTGGCTCTGACCTGCCCCCCGGTCGTCCCTCGTTCATAACGAGAGTCTGACTTGTTGATAGTCGTCAGTTTCGGGTTGGGCAAGCGCGCCGGGTGCGTTGTTGTCAGGTAGCTCAAGCGCCCGGCGCACTTCTGCCGGGGTTTGGTTTCCCAGCGAGGAATGCGGCCTGACGTTGTTGTCGTCGTAGCGCCACAGCGCCAGCTTTTGGCGGGCATCCGCGAGGCTGTTGAAGTTCTCTTCGTTCAGACATTCATCGCGCAGACTGCCGTTGAAGCTTTCGATCAGGCCATTCTGCTGCGGTTTGCCAGGGTCGATGTAATGCCAGGCCACGCCGGTGTCGCCTGCCCATTTGAGGATCGCGGTGCTGGTGAACTCGGTGCCGTTATCGCTGACAATGCAGCCGGGTTTGCGGTAAATCCGGATCATCGCGGTCAGCTCCGGCGCCACCCGCGCGCCAGAGAGGCTGGTATCGGCGATCAGCCCCAGATTCTCGCGGGTGCAGTCATCGTTGACCGCCAGAATGCGGAACTTGCGCGACGCACCGAAGGTATCGGAGACAAAATCCAGCGACCACCGCACGTTTGGGCGGTTCGGCATTGGCATCGG
>JAYSQA010000143.1:0-2219 GCA_043721775.1 Rhodobacterales bacterium | reverse complement strand
AACAGTATTGAGGCCTCGGCCCATGCCGGCGCGCTGCGGTTGCTGCTGCGGCAGTTCGAAAGCCCTCTGGTCCTGATCCTGATCTTTGCCGCCATCGTGTCAGTTGCCGTGCAGGAATGGGCCGAAGCTGCGATCATCCTCTTGATCGTTGCGGGCAGCACGGCGCTGTCGTTTGCGCAGGAATATCGCGCCTCGGTCGCTTTGGCGCAGTTGCGTGGGCGGTTGGGGCTGAAAGCCTTGGTCTTGCGCGATGGGGCCCCGGTGTTGGTGCTGGTGGCCGATGTGGTGCCGGGCGATGTCGTGACCCTGTCGGCCGGTAATCTTGTGCCAGCCGATGGCGTGGTGTTGGAGGCGCGGGATTTTCTGGTTTCGCAGGCTGCCCTGACCGGGGAATCCTTCCCGGTTGAAAAGCGCGCTGAAACGGTCGGCGCTGCGGCTGTGCTGGCCGACCGCACCAACGTGGTCCTGCAAGGCACCTCGGTGCGCAGCGGCACGGCGAAGGTGTTGGTGGTGAACACCGGGCGCGACACGGTCTTTGGCGCGATTGCGGACCGGCTGACCGGGGCCGATCCCGAGACGGATTTCGAACGGGGCATCCGCAAGTTCGGCTATCTGCTGACGCGGGTGATGATGATCATCGTGACGCTGGTTTTCGCCGCCAACATCGCGCTGGCGCGGCCCTTGGTCGATAGCCTGCTGTTTTCGGTGGCCCTCGCCGTTGGTCTTACGCCCGAACTGCTGCCCGCCATTGTCAGCGTCACCATGTCGGCGGGGGCCCGGCGCATGGCCCGGCGCGGCGTGATCGTGCGGCGGACGGCGGCGATTGAAAACCTCGGCTCGGTCGATATCCTGTGCACCGACAAGACCGGCACCCTGACGCGCGGCGTGGTGGAGTTGAGCGAGGCGACCGATCCCGCAGGTGCGGCCTCCGCCGCCGTTTTCACCTTCGCCCTGATCAATGCCCATCTGGAAACCGGCATCCAGAACCCGCTGGACGAGGCGATTGTGGCCACCGCCAAAGCCAAGGGCATGGCCTTGCCCGAACCCACCAAGATCGACGAAATCCCCTATGATTTCCTGCGCAAGCGCCTGACCATCGTGGTGGATGTGCCAGCCGAGGAGCAGCATCACATCATCACCAAAGGCGCTTTCGACAAGGTTCTGGAATGCTGCGACCGGTTGGCCACCGCATCCGGGCCCGTGCCGTTGGACACCACGCAACGCCAGCGCCTGAACGATTTCTACGCCACCAAGGGGGCCGAGGGCTTCCGCGTCCTGGGCCTTGCCGCCCGTCGTATCGACCCCAAGCCGCGCTACAGCCCGCAAGATGAAGTGGCAATGGTCTTTGAAGGCTTTCTTTTGTTCTTTGACCCGTTGAAGGAAGGGATCGTCGATACCTTGGCCGCGCTGAAAGCGTTGGGCATCGCCGTCAAGGTCATCACCGGCGACAACCGCCATGTCGCGGCCCACGTCGGGCAGGCGGCGGGCTTGGGCGGTGATGTGCTGACCGGGGCCGCCTTGACCGATACGGCGGACGAGGCGCTTTGGCATCTGGCTGAAACGACCGACATCTTTGCCGAAATCGACCCGCAGCAGAAAGAGCGGATCGTGAACGCCTTGCAGCACCGGGGCCATGCCGTGGCTTATCTGGGCGACGGGATCAACGACGCACCTGCGCTGAAGGCGGCAGATGTCGGGATATCGGTTGATCAGGCGGTCGATGTGGCGCGCGAAAGCGCTGACATCGTGATGCTGGAACGGGACCTTGATGTGCTGCGGCAGGGCGTGGTCGATGGGCGGCGGACCTTTGCCAACACGCTGAAGTATATCTCCATCACCACCTCCGCCAATTTCGGCAACATGATCAGCATGGCGATCGGTACGCTGTTCTTGCCGTTCCTGCCGTTGCTGGCCAGCCAGATCCTGCTGAACAACTTCCTGTCCGACTTCCCTTCCATCGCCATAGCGACCGACACGGTGGACCCTGAAACCGTGGCCAAGGCACCGCGCTGGGATTTGCCGAGGATCAGGGCTTACATGGTGGTCTTCGGTCTGGTCTCCACGGTGTTCGACCTTCTGACATTTGGCATTCTGGTCTACGTCTTTCACGCGCAAGAGGCGGAGTTTCAAAGCGCGTGGTTCGTGATCTCACTTCTGACCGAACTGGCGGTCGTCATGGTCTTGCGCACCCACAGGCCCGCGTGGAAAAGCATGCCGGG
>JAYSQA010000142.1:0-2209 GCA_043721775.1 Rhodobacterales bacterium | reverse complement strand
GGGCACCTCGATTTTTCCGATTTTCTGCACCAGCCCTCGATGCGACCGGTTTGAAGTTGGCAAGGGGCCGCCGGCCTGCGGCCTTTGGCGCGGTTTGGGGCCCGTCATTTGGTCTGTTGAGCGCAATCCGTGTCGCGTCGCGGCCTGATCGGCATGTCCGGTCGCCCTTCTTTCAAGCCGGGCAGGGGTTCAGGCGACCCAGTTGTCCAAGACGGCGCATGTTGTAGGCGAGGTTCTTCATCCCGATCTTGGCCTTGGCCCGCACCAGGCCGATGGTTCGCACCAGGGTGCCGCCCATGTCGTTTGCCTGCGCGCCAAAGATATGCTCGACCCTGACCCGCACGGAGGATTTGGTACGGTTGCTCTTTTGGGCCTGTTCGGTCAGCGGCTTGCCCCGCTTGCCCTTGCGGTGAATGTGGCTGGTCAGCTTCCTGGCCTTCAGGGCCGTCTCGATCTCGGCCGAGCGATAGGCGGCGTCGGCCCAGACCCCGGAACCGGTGTTGCCCCGCGTCAGCAATTGATCCACCGCCTGGCTGTCGTGCACGGCGGCATCGGTGACGTGATAGCGCCGGATCAGCTTGTGCGTGCGATCCACATTGACGTGGTTCTTGGTGCCGTAATGGGTTTTCCCGTGCTTGCTCGTCGGGAAAACCACTTCGCAAGTCATTTGATCCCCCGGATCAAATGCTTTTGCTCGAACCCGGACTGTTTTCTGATCCGCCTCATCGCTATAGACAGGCCGTCGCCCGCGCTCGCCGGCCGGCTGCGCCGCCCACGTCATGTCAGGATCGAACCAGATCGTCAGCGATCCGCGGCGCTTCAGCGCCTCGTTGCCGGTGGGCCAGTTCTGCGTCTTGCAGGAAGGTCTGTCTGGTCTGCTCATCCACCCCGGATATCACGCTGATTTCTCGAGATGAATCCCGTCACGCCATGTGTGCAACAGAGTCTGTATCACATCGGCATCGACCCCTATTTGCGCAACCAGCCCCGTTTGCCGGATGCCATTGACCCGACCCTGTTCATCCGCCCGCCCGCCCTTGCCCCTTCATCTGCGCTACATCTTCGTGCCCGCGGCCGATGATGAAGAGGGCAATCAGCTGATACTGGGCCGGGTCCTGCAGTTTATCTACGACTTCCCGACCTTTCGCCCCGCGCCCGGATCGCCGTTGGCCACCAACCGGGGCGGTGTGCCCGAGACTATCCGGGTCAGGCCCGATCTGATCGGGTTCGAGCCCTTGGCGCAGCTTTGGTCAACTCTGGCGCGGCCGTACCGGCTGTCAGCCAGCTTTCTGGTGGATACCGTGGCGGTGGACCGCGCCTTGCCCGCGCAGGTCACGACACGGGTCGGTCAGACTGTCACCGCCACCAAACGGAAAACTGCCGGAGGCCACACCATGACCGTGGTGGAGCATATCGCCGGCCCGCAGATATTGCTGCGTGGGCAGGTGAGCGACAGTCTGACCGGACTTGGCATTGCCGCCAGTCTGGTCTTGGATTTCGCTCAGGGCGCGGGTTTCAAACCGCTGCCCTTTCCGCTGCGCCACCAAAGCGGCGGCCTTTTCGCCGTCGCGGCCCGGCTCAGCGACATCGCGGGCCGGATGCAGTCGGGCAAGGCCGTGACTTTGCGGCTGACAGCCTCGGCGCCGGGCTATCAAAGCGCCACCCCGACCCAAGCCCTGACGGCGGCTCAGTTCGCCCGCAAGGCGGGCAGTATCATGGTGGGGGCGTGGCGGTGCCGGTGAAAAGCGTGGCGGCCGCCCCGATCATCCTGAAGCTGGCACTGAAGCCAAAGCCCGTGATGCTGGCGGGCCTGGTCGTGTCGGACAATCAGCTTGCAGCACCGGTTCCGGGCGCCGAGGGGCAGATCACAGGGCCAGGAGGAACGCTGGTCACGACGGACAACACTGGGCGCTTTCGCTTTGACGCGCCGCCTTTGGCGCTGAGCCTGCCCTTGAAGGTGACGTTGGGCGCTCGGACGGTGCAGGCCGTTCACCTGACCGACTTTGCCACGCCCGTCAATTTCGTCACGCTGAACCTTCCGACCATCTGAAATCCTTGGAAACAGTTTTCCCTATGGGCTGTGGACATTTAGCGCAGTGCGATGATGGTCGCGGCGATGTTCCATGTTGCGCGGTAGCTTGTACCGGTTTTGTCGCATCTTGGGTTTGCGCCCCTGAACTCCTTGATCTTGCTGAAGTGGTTTTAGATG
>JAYSQA010000141.1:0-37529 GCA_043721775.1 Rhodobacterales bacterium | reverse complement strand
CCCAGTTGGGGCGGCATGCTGGCCGACGGGCGCACCTATGTGCAGACCGCGTGGTGGATCGGGGTCTTTCCCGGTCTTGCCATCATGCTGACGGTGCTGGGGCTGAACCTGCTGGGCGACTGGCTGCGCGACCATCTTGACCCGGTAAAGACCCGGCAATGACCCCGCTTCTCAGCCTTGATACCCCCCGCACGCTTGCTGCTGTCACCGCCCGCCTGCTTTCCGCGCGGCCTGAAGGCCTGACCGAGGTCTGGCTGTTCGAAGACAGCGCCGCCCGCGCCGCGTCACAAGCGGCTTTGACCGCCGTAGGCCTGCACGTGCGGCTGCACAGCGCCTACAAGCCGCTGGTGCATTTCTTTCTGGAGGAGGTCGATCTTGCCACTCTGTCGCGGATCGACATCAGCTACCCGGTTCATCCCGCCGCCGACCCGCAGCGATTTCTGACCGAGGCCTATCCGCTGGCCGGACTGGTCGGGAACACCGCGCTACAGTTTTGCCCCGGCAGCGATGACCTGACCTATCACGTCACGCTGACGGGTGCCGACGGTCACCGCACCGCGCATCACATTCTTGCGCCCAATGTGCTGGAAGCCGACCATACCGGCACCCCGGTACTGCGGTGCTGCGGCTGGCAGCGGGATGCCGCCGATCCCGGCAGCCGCCTGAGCACCGATTTTGAAATTCTGTTTCTGGCAGCAATCGATTCCGTCAAGACGCGCGATTGGGGCGCCACCACGCCATTCTTTGACCGGCTGACGGTGCAGGTCGACCTGCCCGCCAATGACCACGACCTGAGTTATTGCAGCGAAAGCATCAGTTTCCGCGAGGCGATGCACGAAGACCTGTTCTTTGCCCTGCGCGAATGTCTGATGCCCGCGCCAGACGCCGCCGGGCGCAGCAACCACGCCCGCCCCGGTCAGATCGTGCCCGACATCCGCGCAGGTGCCAATCCACGCCTTGTCATGACGCTTGCGGTCTTTGACGAGGCCGCCGAGACCACCGGCCCCGATCAGCCCCTGGCCACCGCCCACCGCCCGCTGACCATCGGCCAGATCCGCAAAGAGCTTGCGACCGTTGACGGTGCAAATCTGGGTGCAACCTCGCGCCAGGGGCGCACCGTGCGGGGCATCTACCACGCCGGGCCGGGCCCCGCGGTGCTGATCACCTCTGGGCAACACGCGAATGAAACCAGCGGCCCGGTGGGTGCGCTGCGCGCGGCGCAAGCGCTGGCCCGCGACCCGGAGGCGCATTTCGTCGTGGTGCCGGTGGAAAACGTCGATGGTTATGAGCTGCACCAGCGCCTGATCGTTGAAAACCCGTTCCACATGCACCACGCAGCCCGTTACACCGCGATGGGCGATGATCTGTCCTCGGGTGCGGCAGTGCCCGCCTATGAGCGAGACGCCCGCACGCAGGCACTGGCGCTGTCGGGGGCAAAGCTGCACCTGAACCTGCATGGCTATCCGGCGCATGAATGGACGCGGCCGATGTCGGGCTACCTGCCGCGCGGCTTTGAACATTGGACGATCCCCAAGGGCTTCTTCCTGATCCTGGTCACGCATCCCGGCTGGGAAGCCATCGGTCAGGCGCTGCTGGACGAGATTGTCACCGGGCTGGCGACCGAAAGCCCGGCGCTCATCGCCTTCAATGCCGAACAACTGGCTTGCGTGGCCGTCCATATGCCCGATGCCCCGTTCGAGGTCCGCCGGGGCATCCCCTGCATCGTGGAAACCAACACCACTTACGACACGCCGCTGACCGTGATTACCGAGGCCACCGACGAGACGATCTATGACGCGCGGTTCCGCGCGGCCCATGACGCGCAGACCCGCACGGTGCTGCTGGCCGTCGCGGCCTTCCGCCGCCTGATGCAGGATGCGCCTTTGTCCTGACTCGGGGCGGAGGTCAGGCGGGGAGTTGCACAACTTTTATTTTTGACGATTAACATAGTTAATACCAAGGGCCATTGCTTCTGACTCGGAGGGGATTCCCAAAGCGTTCAGATTCTGTTTCTCTTGTGCCGATGGCACGGGGGATCGAAAGGCAATCGAGATCACGCGGCAGGATTTGACGTCGGCGGAGCTTCGCGCTGCGGCGGGCAAGGTGAAGGACAGTCGCGCAGCGCGGCGGATGCTGGCGATCGCGCTCGTGCTGGAGGGGGCAGACCGGGCGCGTGCGGCGACGACTTGCGGGATGGACCGGCAGACCCTGCGGTGAGGCGGACCGGGAAACCTTCCGGGGGCCGGTTTGAACCGCCGAACGGGTGCATCGCACCAACGCCGAGGGGCTGGCCGGGCTCGCGAACCGCCGCTCGCCCGGAGCGTCGCCGCTGTTGACCCCCGGGCAGAAGGCCGGACTTGCAGCCCTGGTCGAGGCCGGTCCCGATCCGCAGCGCAGGCGAGGTTGTGCGCTGGCAGCGCATCAATGCTCAGGCGCGGATCAGGGCGCTGTTCGGCGTGGCGGTGCACGAGCGCACCGCCGGCAAGTACGTGGCGGCGTTCGGATTTCGGCGGCTGTCCGTGCGCCCGCAGCACCCGAAGTCGGACCCGGCAGCCCAATAGGCGTTCAAAAAAACTTCCGCGAAGCGGTAGCGGCGGCGATCCCGGCGCGGGCACGGGACAAGCCGCTGGAGATCTGGTTCCAAGATGAAGCGCGCGTGGGTCAGCAGGGAACCCTGACCCGCATCTGGGCCCGGCGCGGCACCAGACCCCGCGCGCCCCGCGATACGCGCTATCAATGGGCGTATATCTTCGGCGCGGTTTGTCCGGCGCGCGGCACCGCGGCAGGGCTGGTCCTGCCCTTCGTCAACACCGCGGCGATGAACGCCCACTTGGCCGAGATCGCCCGCACCGTTGCCCCCGGGGCCCATGCGCTGCTCATCCTTGACGGGGCCGGTTGGCATGGCTCAAATGCCCTCGTCATCCCTGACAATCTCTCCCTGCTGACCCTGCCGCCATACAGCCCCGAGCTGAACCCGGTCGAAAACGTCTGGGCCTACCTGCGCGCCAACAAACCCGCCATCAGCGTCTTCGAAAACTACGAAGACATCGTCGACGCCTGCTGCAACGCGTGGAACTTCTTCGCCAACGACCCCAACACCGTAACCTCAATCACAACCAGAAGCTGGGCACAGGTCAATTGAACGGGCCGTTGGTATGAATCAGTGAGACAGCCCGAAAACAAGCAGTTTAATAGGTTCTGAGCCTAAGGTGCCAACGACATTCTGACCTATCAGAATCAGGTCTGTGATTCCTCTGGTGCCTGCAACGGCTATCAGGGGCAGGGGGCATGGGCCGCCATGCAATGCGGCATTGGCGCGTTCACCGGCATCTCGATGATCTCGGATCAGGGGCGCAATCAATGCACCGGGTTTTCCGGGCAGTTTCTGAACCAGAACACCATCCAGTCGGGTGCCGGCGGCATCATGCAGCGCGTGCAATAGGCGCTAATCAAGACTGACCGGAGCCGCACGCCGCCCCCGGCGCAGGGCTGCGAAATCTGACAGACGGAAGGCGCCAATCGCCGCTCCGCTGCCGAAATATGTCATGATGCCAAGGGCACACAGTACCAGAAGCGCGGGGTAACGCCAGAAATGCAGGTGCAGCCAAGGCTCCATCGCCCAAGCCGCGCCCCACAAAACCACGCCCATCAGCGCCGAGGCCGCTACAATCCGCGGCAGCCTTTGCTTGAAACGGGGATCAAAATGCGCCACGTCGCCCATCTTGCGCGACCCCCACCATAACTGCGCCACCATGACCCAACCCGAAAGCGTCGTAGCCCAGGCAGCGGCGGAAAAGCCGATGTAAGGCATCAGTCCAATCGCCAGCACCGCGTTCGAGATCATCGAGGCAATTGCATAGAGAAACGGGCTGCGGCTGTCCTCTCGCGCATAAAACAGCGGCTGCAAGACTTTGTGAAGCACGAAAGCCGGCAGTCCCACGCCATAAGCCGCCAGCACCAAAGCCGTTGCTTGCGTATCCTTCGCCGTAAAGGCCCCGCGTTCATAGAGAACCGAGCATAAGGGCACCGCAATCGCCACCAGCGCCACCGCCGCAGGCAGCGTCATCGCCAGCGCAAACTCCGCCCCCCGGTTCAGCGAGGCCTTGCCGCCCGTCGTATCGCCCGAGCGCAGGCGGCGCGACAGGTCGGGCAGCAGGACGGTGCCAATCGCAATCCCCACCACGCCCAAGGGCAGTTGATAGAGCCGGTCGGCATAGGTCAGCCAGGCCACGGCCCCATCGGTATAGGACGCCACTTGCCGCCCGACCAACATGTTGATCTGCACCACCCCGCCCGACAGCACCGCAGGTCCGGCAATCAGTGCCAGCCGCTTCAGGTCAGGCGTCCAGCGCGGCACACCAAAAGTGAAACTATAGCCGATGTTGCGCGCTGACACCCATGTGAATGCCAGTTGCGCCACCCCCGTCACCGGCACGGTCCAGGACAGCGTCTGCCCCATACCCCACCCCGCCCAGACCGCCAGCCACATGGCGGCGATGAAGACAAGATTCATAAGAACCGGCACAAACGACGCTTCCGAAAAGTGGCCATGCGTTGTCAGAATGCCCGACAGCAAAGCCACCAATGAGATGAACAGGATATAACTGAACGATATCCGGCCAAACTCCACCGCCAGATCGAATCGTTCGCCGACAAAGCCGGATGCCATCGCCCAAACCAGCCACGGCATCGCCAAGGTGCCGATCACTGTGAACGCCAGCAGCACCGTCACCATGCCATTCCAGGCGTCGCGGGCAAAGCCGGTTGCATCCTCGCCGCCTTCAAGCTTTTTGGCGAACATCGGCACGAAGGCCATGTTGAAGGCACCCTCGGCAAAGAATCTGCGGAACATGTTGGGCAGGGAAAACGCCACCAGAAACGCTTCGGCCACCGGTCCGGTGCCAAGGTAGGCGGCCATCATCACGTCGCGCGCAAAACCGGTGCCACGCGATACCAGCGTCCATCCTCCAACGGTGAGGATGTTGCGCACCAATGAGTGTGGTTTCATACTACCCCTGCCGCCCGTTCGGCCCCTTCAGCGATGGCCTGCCTCAGCTTGCGGTCCAGACTTTCCTGCCGATGCTTGGCATGAAGCTTCAGCCCGAACATGTCCTTGACGTAGAAGGCGTCAACGACCTGCGCCCCATAAGTCGCAATCACCGCCGAGGCAATGTAGATGTTGTTGGCAGCCAAGGTCCGCGTCAGGTCATACAGCAAACCGGGACGGTCGCGGGTATCGACCTCGATGATGGTGTAAATCTCTGAGCCCTCGTTGTCGAAGGTGACATGGGTTGGGAAACGGAACTCACGATCGCGCTTCTTGATCTTGTCGCGGTCGGCAAGGGCCGTCCTTGGCCGCACCTCGCCCTTCAGCGTCTTGTCGATCATGCCCCGCAGACGCGGCAGTTTTGACACCTCGTAGGGGTGACCTTCCGCGTCCTGAACCCAGAACACCGCCGTCGCATAGCCGTCTTTCGAGGTATAGGTCTTGGCATCGACCACATTGGCCCCGACCAATGCCAAAGCCCCGGCGAGCCTTGAAAATATCCCCGGATGGTCCGCCAGCGCAAAGCAGGCCCGCGTCGCATCGCGCTGTGGTTCGGGGTGCAGGTTGATGCGGATCTCGTCATCCTTCAAGCCGCGCAGAAGGGTGGCGAAAGCTTCCTGCGTGTCGGTGGTCAGGCCCTGCCAATAGGGGTCGTAGTGGCGGCCGGCTTCTTTGGCGATGTCTTCCGGTGTCCAGTCCGTCAACCGGGCACGCAGGGCGGCACGGCTTTCGTCAACTGCACGCTCGCGGTTGAAGGTTTCCAAGCCACCTTCCAGCGCCTCGGCGGTCAGGCCGTAAAGCTGGCGCAGCAGCATGGCTTTCCAGTTGTTCCACGTTCCCGGACCCACGCCGCGAATGTCGCAGACCGTCAGAACCGTCAGCAAATCCAAGCGCTTGCGGGTTTCAACCGCTTTGGCGAAATCGCGCACCGTGCGCGGGTCGCCCACATCGCGCTTTTGCGCCATGTCCGACATCAGCAGGTGATAGCGCACCAGCCATTCAACGGTTTCCGTTTCTTCGGCCGTCAAACCCAGCCGGGGACAAATCCGCCGCGCCAGTTGCGCCCCGATGATGGAATGATCCTCTGGCCGCCCCTTGCCGATGTCATGCAGCAGCAGCGCCACATAGATCACCCGGCGGTTGACCCCGGCTTTCAGAATGCCAGAAGCGACCGGCAATTCCTCGACCAGTTCGCCCCGCTCGATCTGCGCAAGGCACGACACACATTGGATAATATGCTCGTCCACCGTGTAGTGGTGGTAGACGTTGAACTGCATCATCGCGACGATGTTTTCAAATTCGGGGATGAAGGTCGACAGCACGCCCAATTCGTTCATCCGCCGCAGGCCGCGTTCCGGGTTGCCGTGGTCCAGCAGCAGGCGCAGGAAAATCTTCGCGGCCTCGGGACTGTCGCGCATCTCGTCATCAATCAAGGGCAGATGCGAGGCAATCAGCCGCATGATGTTGGGATGCATCCGGTAGCCGGTGCGCAGCGCTTCTTCAAAGACGCGCAGGATGTTGAGGGGGTCATTCAGGAATTTCGCAGGCTCAGCCACGTCAAGCCGGCCTTGCAGCAGCTTGAAGCCGGGGCTTAGCTTGCGCTTTTTCAGGAAGCCCAGCAGGCGGGCTTCGGGCTTGGCGTGGCGGGCTTCAAGTTCAGTCAGGAACACGCGGGTCAACTCGCCGACGCGGGTGGCGTGGCGGAAGTAGTCCTGCATGAAGTGCTCAACCGCCCGCCTGCCGCCCGAGTCGCGGTAGTTCATCCGTTCGGCCACCTCGACCTGAAGGTCAAAGGTCAACTGATCGGTGGCGCGGTGAGTGATGTAATGCATGTGGCAGCGCGCGGCCCACAGGAAATTCTCGGCCCGGCGGAAGATGGCAAATTCCTCGGCTGTCAGCAGGCCAGCGCCAACCAAGCCTTCGGCTGAGGACACACGGTGCAGATACTTGCCGATCCAGTAAAGAGTTTGCAGGTCACGCAGGCCGCCTTTGGCCTCTTTCACATTGGGTTCAAGCACATAGCGCTGGCCGCCTTGCCGCAGGTGGCGCAGGGCGCGTTCGGCCAACTTGGCCTCGATGAACTCTTTGCCGGTGTTCTTGAACAGGTCCGACCACAGCTTGTCATCCAGTTCGACGGCCAAGGCCACGTCGCCGGTGATGTGGCGGTGTTCCAGAAGGGCGGTGCGGATGGTGATATCCTTGCGCCCCAGACGGATGCAGTCCATGACGGTGCGGCTGGAGTGGCCGACCTTCAGCTTCAGGTCCCACAGGATGTAAAGCAGCGTTTCGATCACGCTTTCGGCGCGGGCGGTGATTTTCCAGGGGCACAGGAACAACAGGTCAACGTCGGAATGCGGCGCCATTTCGGACCGGCCAAAGCCACCCACAGCCACCACCGACAGGCGTTCCGAATCGCTGGAAATCTGCAACGGATGCAGGATTTGCGCCGCTTCAAAGGCCAGTTGCACCAGTCCATCGGTCATCCGCGCCTGACTGCGGGTCAGGGGAAGCGCGTTGCGCGGATCGGCGGCATAGGCATTCTCAAGGCGGGCATTGGCGGCTGACTTCGCCTCGGCCAGAATTGCGCCAACGGCGCTGCGGGCGATCCGGGTATCGGTCAGCTTGCCTTTGCAGGCCAAGGTCACCAGACCGCGCAGCGCACCAAGGCCCAGGACGGCCTCGGCCGGCAGCAACAAGGGGTCCACCCGTGTTGCGCCAACCAGCGGCAGGCCGGGCCGGGCTGTGCTCACCTCAGAACCCGGCACCGCCGAAGGCGCGCGGGGCGGGATCCACGATGGTGACCTGCTGGTTGACGATCTGCGCCACGGCGAGACCGCGCTCGTTCACGCCGCTGGACAGGAAGCGGAAGATGCCGTTCACGCCGACAAAACCCGCGCCCTGCGTCAAACCGGTGGCCGTCAGGGCGTTTGGCCCGCCTTGCTTGATCAGGGCTCCGATGGCGGCGATCCCGTCATAAGCCAGACCCGCCGTGGCATGCGGTGCCGCACCATTGGCCGCCTGATAGCGGCTGAGGAACTGCTGGGCGAGACCCGGATCGGGCAGCGCAAACCAGCCGCCCTGCACGCCCGGTTGCGTCAGGTTCGCCGTCGGAATGTCCCAGCGTGTCAGACCGATGTACTGCGTCGTGGCGGGATTGACGCCGGCTTCCATCAAAAGCTGCGTCAGCAATGGCAAGGCGCCGCCGGTATCCGCCGTAAAGAACACAGCCTGCGCATTCGACGACTTGGCCGAGGCCGCAATGGCGCTGACCGCCTGCACAATGCCATTCTGGCTGAATTCATAGCTGCCAACCGCCGCAACCGAGCCAACTGCGGCACTGATCGCCGTCTGCATCGCGGCCTTGCCAGCCTCGCCAGCCGGGTTTTGATCCGACAGGATCATGATCCGCGTCAGCCCCTTGGAAACGGCGTACGAGGCGAGGCGCCCTGCCGTGCTGTCAAAGGTCTGACCAAGGATGAAGACATTGCCGCCTGCGATGGCCGCGTTGTTCGAGAAGGTCAGCACGTCAACGCCCCGTCCGGCGACAGCGGCGCCGGCCTTGTTGGCCTCCAGCGCGTAGAAGGGACCAAGGATGATCTTGGCTCCTTCATCGACGGCCTTGACGGCCATGGCGGCAGCGGTGTCAGGGTTGGCTGCGGTTGGATAGACCCGCAGGTCAATCTTGATACCGCCCAGATCGGCAATCGCCATTCGTGCGGCATTTTCCAGACCAGTCGCAATCAGATCATCCGTCGCCTGACCCGAACCCGAAGGCACCAGCAACGCCACCGCAACCGGCGCACCATTATAACCACCGGCGGCGCGAGAGGGGGCGGTTCCACTTTCGCACGCGGACAAGAGCGCAAGGCCTGCAAGTGCTGCGGCGACGCGAAGGACGGCGAACCGGATGAGGGACAGTAAAGCAACCATGGAAAACTCCTGACAATCTGCGAAAGCGAAGGCGGCGAAACTGAAGAGGCGCTGGCAAGAGACTTATCGGGCGGCTGCCCGCGAAACCCCCCTCGCCCCTTGACGTGAGGCAGAGTAAGCGGAACCACTGATGATGTAAACTTGAGCCGGAGGGCAGAACGCCGATCATGAGCAGTTGGACGCCAAATCCCGCCAGCATCCCGCCGGGCCTGCATTTTGTGGCCACCCCGATCGGGGCCGCCCGCGATATCACGCTGAAAGCCCTGGACATCCTCGCCGGGGCCGATGTGCTTGCAGCGGAAGACACCCGCACCCTGCGCCATTTGATGGAAATTCACGGTGTGCCCCTGAATGGCAGGCCGGTGCTGGCCTACCACGACCACAACGGCGACCAGATGCGCCCCCGCCTGATCGAGGCGCTGAAAGCGGGTAAATCAGTGGCCTATGCCTCTGAAGCCGGAACGCCGCTGGTGGCTGATCCGGGTTATCAACTGGCCCGATCTGCGATCGGCGCGGGCCTGACCGTTCTGGCGGCGCCCGGTCCCTCGGCCGTGCTGTGCGCGTTGAGCGTTTCAGGTCTGCCCTCTGACAGGTTCCTCTTCGCGGGCTTTCTGCCGCCAAAAAGTGCAGCCCGAAAATCCGTCTTGCGGGATCTGGCGCAGGTTCCCGCTTCACTGATTTTTTACGAATCGCCGCGTAGAATAGAGGCGTGTCTGCGTGACATGATCGAGTTGCTTGGGACAGGGCGACAGGCGGCGCTTTGCCGGGAACTGACCAAGCGTTTCGAAGAGGTCACGCGTGGTACCTTGGGCGAACTTGCCGAAAGTGTGGCAGGGCGCGACATCAAAGGTGAGATCGTGGTGGTGGTTGACCGGGCGCCTCCGGTCATTGCCGATGCGGCAACGGTGGAGGAAGCTTTGCGGCAAGCCTTGAAAACTCAATCCAGCAAAGACGCGTCCGCACAGGTGGCAGAGGCCTTTGGTCTGCCCCGGCGCGACGTTTACCAACTCGCCTTGTCACTGGAAGGTCGGGAATGATTGCGAAACCGGACGGTGTTGGCGTTGCGCGCCAATCGCGCGGAAGAACGGCGTTTCTTGCGGGCCTCTCCGCCGAAGATCAGGTCTCTCGGCTTTATGATCGGTCTGGCCGCCCTGTGATTGCAAGGCGCTGGCGTGGCAGCATCGGGGAAATTGATCTTATCGCACGGGAAGGCGATGTCGTCGTCTTCATCGAGGTCAAGAAAAGTGCGACCCATGCGCAGGCAGCCGAACATCTGACCTATCGACAGCAGCAACGCATCATGGCAACTGCATCGGAGTTCGTGGGCGGGGAACCCAAGGGCCAGTTGACGGACATGCGATTTGACGTGGCGCTGGTCGATGCGATGGGACGCATCGAAATCATCGAGAATGCTTTGGCTGCCTGATCAATTGCATCCGCCGCGTGGCTGCGCCATCAAGGGGTACAGATCGAGGAGAAGATCATGGCCCTGAAAGTTGCCTTGCAGATGGACCCAATCGGGTCGGTGAACATCAAAGGAGACAGCACCTTCCGTATCGCCCTTGAGGCGCAGGCCCGTGGGCACGCGCTGTTCTTCTACACGCCAGACCGGCTTGCCTTTGTGGAGGGCCGGGTTGTGGCCAGAGGTTTTCCGATTGAACTGCGGCCTGAATTGAGAAACCATGTCACCTTCGGTCCCGAGACCGAGGTTGATCTGGCCGATCAGGACGTCGTCTGGCTGCGGCAAGACCCGCCGTTTGACATGGGCTACATCACCACAACGCATCTTCTTGACCTGATCCATCCCAAGACCCTTGTGGTCAACGACCCCTTCTGGGTGCGCAACTGCCCGGAAAAACTGTTGGTCCTGCAATTCCCTGACCTGATCCCGCCCACAACCATCGCCCGTGATCTGGCCACGATCCGTGCCTTCAAGGCCCGGCATGGTGACATCATCCTCAAGCCGCTTTACGGCAACGGCGGCGCAGGCGTCTTCCGGCTTGACCCGAATGACCGCAACCTGTCCAGTCTGTTCGAGCTTTTCACGTCGATGAGCCGCGAACCTTTGATCGTTCAAAAATTCCTGCCCGATGTTGCCAATGGCGACAAAAGGATCATCTTGATTGATGGCGAGCCCGTCGGCGCGATAAACCGCGTGCCTCAGCCCGGCGAAACCCGGTCAAACATGCATGTCGGCGGCCGTCCGGAGAAAATCGGCCTTACCCCCCGCGATCTGGAAATCTGCGCCGCAATCGGTCCGACCCTGCGCGAGAAGGGGCAAGTCTTCGTCGGCATCGACGTGATTGGCGATTATCTGACCGAAATCAATGTGACTTCGCCCACCGGTATTCAAGAGCTTGACCGCTTCGACGGCACCAATGTTTCTGCCCGGATATGGGACGTCATCGAAGCCAAGGTCGCTGCCGCCAGTTAACTGCTCTGATCGGCGTGACGGTGCCCCACGCCGATCAGATCGCCGTCTCCTTCACCCCTGGCCGCGTTCAGAGGCGTGCGAGAAAACTGCGACCGGCCCTCAACTCTTGCCCATCGTCAGTCTGTAGCTGACCGCCTCGGCCACATGCGGGCGCTTGAGGTCCGGCTCGCCCGCCAGATCGGCGATCGTCCGGGCCACCCGCAACACCCGGTGATAGCCGCGCGCCGACAGGCCAAACCGCTCTGCCACCTTGGCCAGCAAGGCGCGGCTTTCTGCGTCCGGCGTTGCGATCTCCTCCAGCAGCGCCCCCTCCGCCTCGGAATTCACCCGCACCCCGGGATGATTCTTGAAACGTTCAGTCTGGACCTGCCGCGCCTTCGTCACCCGCGCCCCGACCGTGGCCGAAGTATCGCCCGACGCTGGCAGATCAAGGTCGGTATAGGCCACCGGAGGCACCTCGACCCGCAAATCAAAGCGGTCCATCAGCGGTCCAGATATACGGCCAAGATAGTCCTCGCCACACTGAGGAACCCGCGCGCAAGCCCGCGCCGGGTCCGTCATGTAGCCGCATTTGCAGGGGTTGGCGGCGGCGATCAGCAGAAACCGGCACGGATAGCGGATGTGCGCATTCGCCCGGGCCACCACGATATCCCCGGATTCAATCGGCTGGCGCAGGGTTTCCAGCACGGCACGTGGGAATTCGGGGAATTCATCCATGAACAGCACTCCGTTGTGCGCCAGACTGATCTCTCCCGGTTTGGCCCCCTTGCCCCCCCCCACAATCGCCGCCATCGAGGCTGTGTGGTGCGGCTCGCGAAACGGCCGAGCACGGTTGATGCCGCCTTCCGACAGCAGCCCCGCCAGCGAATGCACCATTGAGGTCTCCAGCGCCTCCACCGGTGCAAGGGGTGGCAGAATGCCCGGCATCCGCGCCGCCAGCATCGACTTGCCCGATCCCGGAGAGCCCACCATCAGCATGTGATGCCGTCCCGCCGCCGCAATCTCCAAAGCCCGCTTGGCGCGTTCCTGTCCCTTCACATCCCGCAAATCGCGTCCGAAAGGGGCTGCCAGAACCTCGCCCGCCTCGGCCACCGGCAGCGCTTTGCGCCCGGTGAAATGCGCCACCACCTCCGAAAGCGAGGCGGCACCCAGCACCTCCGTCGCCCCAACCCAAGCCGCCTCGGCCCCGCAGGCGCGTGGACACATCAGCGCCTTGCCCTCCGCCGCCGCCGCCATCGCCGCAGGCAAAGCCCCCAGCACCGGCATCAACCGCCCGTCCAGCGACAATTCCCCCAGCGCCACAATCCCCTCGACTTCATCGCGCGGAATGATCTCCAGCGCCGCCAGCACCGCGAGCGCAATCGGCAGATCGAAATGTGATCCTTCTTTCGGTAAATCCGCCGGTGACAGGTTCACCATGATTCGCTTGGACGGTAGCGCAATCGCCATGGCGTTCAGCGCTGCCTTGACTCTTTCGCGCGCTTCCGACACCGCCTTGTCAGGCAGGCCCACCAGCCCAAAATACGGCATCCCCGGCGAGACGGCGCACTGCACTTCAACCACCCGCGCCTCGACCCCCTCAAAGGCCACCGTAAACGCCCGCGCCACCATTTTCCGCCTCCGTTTACCCGCATTAACGGTTAACGGATGAATGGTTTACGAATGGTAAACCCGCCCCCTATTCATTTGTTCATAAATATCCCACGGAGGGGTCCGGGGAGGTGTGAAACCTCCCCGGCGCTTCATGCAGCAAAGCAACGCTTCAGGCCAGCAAAGCCATGAATTTTGGCCAGGCCCCGGGGTCAGCCACGGTCTTGTCTCGGCAGAATGCGTTGCAGAACCCATAGCGCTTGCCGCCCAGTTCCAGCACATGGGCTACCGGCTTGCCGGAATAGGGGCAGGCCGCGTTCTTCGCTTCGGTTCCCTCCACCGCCGCGGCAGGCAATGGCTGCGGGCCGGGCCAGATGCGGCGGGCATAGTCGCGGCGGTAAAATTCTTGATCGGCGCCATCCACCAGCCCCATCGCCCGCCAGCGCCGGAACGACGGATGCGCCAGATGCGCCTGCACATAGGCCATCGCCGCTGACGAAACCGGCAGGTTGTAGGTCGCGATCCGGCTGGCAACCGGCGCATAAAACGCATCCGCTGCCGAATAGGCCCCCGCGAGCCAGGGGCCGCCGGTTTGGTCTTTCGCCCAAGCCCAAAGTGCCTCCAGCCGGGCAAGGTCAGCCAGAACCGCTTCGGGCGGGGCGCAGTCTTCGTAGGCCACCCGCAGGTTCATCGGGCAATGGTTGCGCAAGGCCACAAAGCCTGCATGCATTTCGGCTGTCAGCACCCGCGCCACAGCCCGCGCCTTTGGGCCCAAAGGCCACAGGCCCGCGTCCGGATGGCGGCTGGCCAGTTCCTCGGCAATCGCTATGGTTTCGGGCACCACCACCCCGTCCGGCGTGCGCATGGTCGGCGCGGTCCGGCCGGGGAAATAGTCGCGCAGCATCAGGGCCAACTCGTTGGTGTAAAGCCGGGCAATGTGGGTTTTCACCGGAATGCCAAAGGCATCGAACAACAGCCAGCCGCGCAGCGACCAACTTGAATAGGCGCGATCCCCGATCACAAGGTCATAGGTCATCATCAGTCCCCTTATTGCCGCAAGGCTAAAGTAGGCCCACGCCGCAGCAAAGCGTTGATTTGTGACAGGGCGTATCACAAACCGTGATGAAAGCCCGCAGGCAGCGCCCCCTTCAGCATCATCGGCAGCCCAGCCATCACGCCCAGCACCAGCCCCGCCTCTGCCGCAATCTGCTGGTTCAGCCGCCCCTGATGGTTGCGAAAGGCCCGGGCCAGCGCATTGTCCGGCACGATCCCCCAGCCCACCTCGTTCGAGACCACCACAACCGGCGCTTTGCACCCAGCCAGCGCCACCAGAAGCCCGGCACATTCAGCCGTCACATCCGCCTCGGCCAGCACCACGTTGGTCAGCCACAGCGTCGCGCAATCCAGCAGCACCACATCGCCGGCAGGCACGTCAGCCAGCACCGCGCCCAGGTCACGGGGCGCCTCATGCGTCAGCCAATCCGCGCCCCGGTCGGCCCGATGTGCGGCGATTTTGGCGCGCATCTCGTCATCCCAGGCCTGCGCGGTGGCGATGTAGTGCCGCCGCCTGCCGGTGCCTGTCACCAGGCGCTCTGCCAGCCGTGACTTGCCCGACCGCGCCCCGCCGACCACAAGGCTAAGCCCCGGCAAATTCCACATGTCATGTGATCCAACCATGAATTCGCTGCGTATCAGACCCAAAGCCCGCAAGCAAATGCGGAGGCTTCCAGAAAAAGCTGACAAGGTGGGAAAATAGCCATGGCCTTTGATCAATTCGCTGACCCACGGCTGACCGCCAAGGCGCGGTCGGCCGCCCTCTTGGATGCAGAGCAAGAGGCTACCCTTGCCCGCGCTTGGCGAAACCATGGCGACAAGGCGGCGCTTGACAAGCTGATCACCGCTTACATGCGGTTGGCCCTGTCGATGGCCGCCAAATTCCGTCGGTACGGTGCCGCAATGTCCGACCTGACGCAGGAAGCCGCGATGGGCCTGATGAAAGCCGCCGAGAAATTTGACCCTGATCGTGGCGTGCGTTTTTCCACCTATGCGATGTTCTGGATCAAGGCGCAGTTGCAAGACTATGTGATGCGCAACTGGTCGATGGTGCGGACCGGCTCCACCACTTCGCAAAAATCGCTGTTCTTCAACCTGCGCCGGGTTGAAGCGCGTTTGTCGCGTGAAGCCGCCGCGCGTGGTGAACCGCTGGAGGGTATGGCCCTGCGCGCTGCCGTCGCCGTCGAACTGGGTGTGCCCTTGCACGATGTGGCGATGATGGAGGGGCGTTTGGCCGGTTCTGACGCCTCGTTGAACGCCACCCAGGCTGCGGACGAGGATGGCCGCGAGTGGATCGACGTGCTGGAGGATGACCGTACCCAGGCCGCTGATCTTTTCGCCGCCAGCCATGACCGCACCGTGCTGCGCAATCACCTGACCCAAGCCCTGCAAACCCTGTCGCCGCGTGAACGGATGATCCTGCGCGAACGGCAACTGATCGAGGCGCCGCGCACTCTGGAATCGCTTGGTGCAGAGTTGATGCTGTCGAAAGAACGCATCCGCCAGCTAGAGGCCGCCGCTTTCGCAAAACTTCGCCGGTCGCTGGAAGATCTGGGCGCAGGCCCGGCAGCCTTCCTGCGTTGATGGCGCTCTGGCCTCAGGGTTTTCGGGCGACAGGCTCTTTGGCGATAGGGCTTGAGGTCAAACCCTGAGCCCCCTACCTTAGTCCCATCCAAGGGGGCAACATGCTGGCAGACCGGCGCATACTTCTGATTATCGGCGGCGGCATCGCGGCCTACAAGGTCTTGTTGCTGATCAGACTGTTGCGCGGGGCAGGGGCCTCTGTCACCCCGGTTCTGACCGCAGCGGCAGGGCATTTCGTCACCCCGCTGTCGGTCGCAGCGCTGGCCAATGAAAAGGTCCACACCGCCCTGTTCGACCTGACCGCTGAGGCCGAGATGGGCCATATCGAGCTTTCCCGCTCGGCTGACCTGATCGTCGTGGCCCCCGCCACCGCTGACCTGATGGCCAAGATGGCCACAGGCCGCGCTGATGACCTTTCCTCCACCCTGCTTCTGGCCACCGATACCCCGGTTCTTCTGGCCCCCGCCATGAACGTCCGCATGTGGCATCACCCCGCCACCCAACGCAACCTGCATACGCTGCGCGCCGACGGCATCCGCTTCATAGGCCCCGATGACGGTCAGATGGCTTGCGGCGAATTCGGCCCCGGCCGCCTGGCCGAGCCCGAGGCGATCTTCGCCGCCATCCAAGCCGCCCTCCAAGCCGCCCTCACCACCGGCCCCCTCACAGGCAAGCACATTCTCGTCACCTCAGGCCCGACGCATGAGCCTATCGACCCTGTCCGCTACATCGCCAACCGCTCTTCCGGGGCGCAAGGAACCGCCATCGCCGCAGCCCTGCGCGACCTTGGCGCCAAGGTCACCTTCATCACCGGCCCTGCTTCCGTCGCGCCACCCGATGGCGTCAAGATCCTCCGCATAGAAACCGCAGCAGAGATGCTGGCCGCCGTTACGGCCGCGCTCCCCGCCGATGCCGCCATCTTTGCGGCGGCGGTGGCTGATTGGCGCGTGGTCAACGCCTCGGCCTCCAAGATGAAGAAAGACGGCTCGGGCCAAGCCCCTGGGCTGACCCTCGCCGAGAACCCCGACATCCTCGCCACCATCGCCAAAGGCGGCCAACGCCCCGCCCTTGTCATAGGCTTCGCCGCCGAAACCGATGACGTCCTGACCCACGCCCGTGCCAAACGCGCTCGCAAGGGCTGCGACTGGATCGTGGCCAACGACGTCTCACCCGCCACCGGCATCATGGGCGGCTCTGAAAACGCCGTTACCCTGATCACCGCCGACACGGAAGAAACCTGGCCCCGCATGGCCAAAGATGCCGTCGCCCGCCAGCTGGCGCAGCGTATTGCCAAGGCTTTGGCCCTGCATTGACCGTCAAAGCAAATCTCCAAGCCCAAAAATCCGGCACTTGGCGCAATGTCGGGCGCTTCACCCCCCCCTGCGCCTTGACCTGCCCCAGCGGCAGCGCTAGCCTTGGTCCATCATTCCGGCGGAAAGCCGATGTGGCATCAGGGCCCTTGGCGCAGCACCTTTGACAGGACTGCGCGGGGGCTTTTTGTTTTGGTCAGGCCTGAAAGGTCAAGTTGTCGATGAAGCAACGCGTTGAACTGGGCCTTTTATACTCTCGCTCCGGCAGCTATTCGCTGATTGGCGAGGCTTGCCGCTTGGGCGCGCTGTCCGCCATCGCCCAGATCAACGCCGACCCAAACAGCCCGCTGACCTTCCTGCCGGTCGAGCGCGACCCCGGCGGCAATATCGACCACTACGCCCCCCTCTGCGCCGAGATCCTGCGGACCTCCGCCGCCCACGTCATCGGCTGCGTCACCTCATGGAGCCGCAAAGAAGTTATCCCCGTTCTCGAAAAATTAGGCGGCACCCTGTGGTACACTGTCCCCTATGAAGGCTTCGAGGCTTCCGATCACGTCGTCTACACTCATGCTTGCCCCAACCAGCACCTGTTGCCGCTGTTGGATTGGGCCATCCCAACCCATGGCAAGCGCGCCTACCTGACCGGTTCCAACTATATCTGGGGCTGGGAAATCAACCGCCTCGCCCGTGACATCGTGCAAACCGCCGGAGGCCAAATCCTGGGTGAACGCTACCTGCCCATCGGTTCCACCGACGTGGCCCGCATGATCGAGGAAATCCGCGCCACCCGCCCCGATTTCATCCTGAACTCCCTCATCGGCCCCTCGTCCTATGAATTCATGTCCGCCTACCGCGCCCTTGGGGCCGAGGACGCCGCCTTCCACCCCTCCCACTGCCCCGTCCTGTCCTGCAACCTCACTGAAGCTGAACTTCCCGCGTTAGGTGACCGCGCCGAGGGTCTCATCGCCGCAGGCCCCTACTTTCGCGGCCAGCAAGGCTGGCCCGGCGGCAGCTTCGGTTCCAGCCATGAGGCCGCCAGCTTCGTCGCCGTCCGCGAACTCGCCCGCCTTCTGTCTCTGAAGCCGCAAGCGATAGGCCTGTCAGACCTGTTGGCCGGGGCAGGGGATATGATCGACCCCGACACCCACCACACCAAACTCCCCGTCCTCATCGCCCGCGTCGAAAACGGCGCTTTCCGCGTGATCCAGCATCGCGGCCAACTCGCCGGAGACCCCTACCTGACCCGCCGGGCCGAACCCGCCGCCCACCTGCGGGTCGTCCAATGAAACGCCCCCTGCGCATTCACAACCTGGGCGGGGCCAAAGCCCTTATCCTGCATCGCGCGCACCCCACCGTGCAGGCGCTCACAAGACAACTAACCGCCATCGGCCTGACCGTAGACCAAGTCTGGCCCACCCTGAACGCCAGCGCCCTCGGTGCCGATTTCATCTTCTTCGATGCCGACATGGGCCATCACGACCAATTCCCCTGGCCCCCCGGCACTTCGCCCATGCCAATGATCGCCCTGATCGGCTCTGAAGCCCCCGGCCGCATCGAGTGGTCCCTCGAAGCGGGTGCTCACGCCCAAATGCTCAAACCCGTCGGCGACAACGGCGCCTACGCGACCCTGCTGGTGGCGAGAGCCGCCTTCGACGCCCAGGCCGCCCTCAACGATGAAATCGCAGGCCTCCGCCGCCGCCTTGGCGAGCGCCAAACCGTCATCCGCGCCGTCACCCTTCTGGCGGCAAGGGGCGAAACCGAAGCCGCAGGCTACGACCGCCTGCGCCAGATGGCCATGGCCTGGCGCATCACGCTGGAGGAAGCCGCCGCCCGCATTGTCGCCGCTGGAAAGGCCCCCGATGTCTCTCGCCATGGCTGACAAACGCCCCGCCGGCCCAATCCGCCGCCTCTTGCGCCGCAAACTGGCGGTGCTGGGCCTGATCGTCATCGCCCTCGTCGTAGGCAGCGCGATTGCCGCACCCTACATCGTCGCTCATGCCCCCGACGAGCAAATGTTCGACGGCCTGACGCTGGAGGGCGCACCCATGCCCCCCAGCAGCACCTTCCTATTCGGGACTGACCTCCTGGGCCGTGACCTGTTCTCCCGCATCCTGTACGGCGCTAGAACCTCCCTGATCATCGGAGTTGTCGCCAATGGCCTGTCTCTGCTGATCGGCACCGTGGTCGGCCTGCTGGCGGGGTATTTCAAAGGCTGGATCGGCGCGCTCCTTATGCGCTTCACCGACCTGATGATGGCCTTCCCGGCCCTGCTGCTGGCCATCTGTCTGGCGGCAATCTTCCAGCCAAGCCTCTGGATCGTCGCCATGGTCATCGCCCTTGTGAACTGGGTCCAAACCGCCCGTGTGATCTTCACCGAGACGTCCTCCCTCGCGACACGCGACTTCATCGCCGCCGAGCGTACCCTTGGCGCAGGCACAGGACGCATCCTGATCCACCACATCCTGCCGCACCTCATCCCCACCATCATCGTCTGGGGCACGCTCGGCATCTCCACCACCGTGCTGCTGGAGGCCACGCTCTCCTTCCTCGGCGTCGGCGTCCAACCCCCAACTCCCAGCTGGGGCAACATCATCTTCGAGAACCAAACCTACTTCCAATCCGCCCCCTGGCTGGTCTTCCTTCCCGGTGCTGCCATCATCCTGCTGGCATTGGCTTTCAACCTCGTCGGAGACGCCCTGCGCGATGTCCTCGATCCCACGCAAAGAGGCCGAGGATAATGCCCAGCTACCTCCTCCGCCGCCTGATCCAATCCGCCCTGATCCTGCTGGGTGTGGCTTTCATCACCTTCTTCCTGCTTTACGTCCTGCCCGCCGACCCGGTCCGCCAAATCGCAGGCCGCTCAGCCACCCCCGAAACCGTCGCCAACATCCGCCGCGAACTTGGCCTCGACCAACCCTTCATCGTGCAATTCTTCCGTTACCTGTGGGCGTTGCTGCACGGCGATTTTGGCCGCAGCTACCTGCAAAAAACCCAAGTCGCGGAACTCATCGGCTCCCGCCTGCCCGCCACCCTCCTCCTCATGGCCGCAGGCATCACCTGTGAACTGGCCTTGGGGCTGACCATGGGCATAGTGGCCAGCCTCACCAAAGGCCGCCTCACTGACCAGATCCTGATGATGACCTCTTTCGTCACCGTCTCTGCCCCGCAATTCGTCGTCAGCCTGCTGCTGCTTTATATTTTCGCCGTCCAACTCAGCTGGTTCCCGGTCGGCGGCTACGGCACCTTCCGCCACTTGGTGCTGCCCGCCATCACCTTGGGCATCCTGGGCTCTGGCTGGTACGCCCGCATGATGCGCTCGTCGATGATCGAGGTGCTGGCCGCCGATTTCATCAGAACCGCCCGCGCCAAAGGCCTGACCCGCACGAGGGTCATCCTGAGACACGCCCTCCCGAACGCCATCCTGCCGATCATCGCCATGATCGGCATCGACATCGGCGTCTTCATGGGCGGCGTTGTCGTGGTGGAAAGCGTCTTCGCCTGGCCCGGCATCGGGCAACTGGCGTGGCAGGCGATCCAGCGCATCGACATCCCGATCATCATGGCCGTGACGCTGGTTTCAGCCATCGCCATCGTTCTCGGCAACCTTCTGGCCGACCTCATCACCCCGTTCATCGACCCCAGAATCAAGATTCGCTAATCAAAATCCGCTGACAACAGGAGAGTCCCATGAAAGCCCTGCTCGCCTCCACCGCCCTCGTGCTTGCCCTGACCCTGCCCGCACTGGCGCAAGACTACGTCCCCGACCCGGCTGCGAAGCAGGGCGGAGAGATCACCGTCACCTACCATGACGACGTCGCCACCCTTGACCCGGCCATCGGCTACGACTGGCAGAACTGGTCGATGATCAAGTCTCTCTTCGACGGGTTGATGGACTATGTCCCCGGCACCACCACCCTGCGCCCCGGTCTGGCGGAAAGCTATGACGTCTCCAAGGACGGCATGACCTTCACCTTCCACCTGCGCAAAGGCGTCAAGTTCACCAACGGGCGCGAGATGACGGCGGATGACGTGAAGTACTCACTCGACCGCGTGACCAATCCGAAAACCCAATCCCCCGGCGCAGGCTTCTTCGGCTCGATCCTCGGTTCCGACAAGATGGCCGACGGTTCCGCCACCGAACTTGCAGGCGTCAAGGTCGTTGACCCGCTGACCGTGGCCATCACCCTCAACCGCCCCGACGCCACCTTCCTGCAAATCATGGCGTTGAATTTCAGTTACATCGTCCCGAAAGAAGCCGTTGAAGCCGCAGGCGCTGATTTCGGTAAACACCCGGTCGGCACCGGCGCCTTCAAGATGACCGACTGGACCCTTGGCCAGCAAATCGTCTTCGAACGCAACGCCGACTACTGGCGCGCTGGCGAGCCCTACCTTGACAAGATCACCTTCCAGGTCGGCCAGGAACCCGTCGTGGCGCTCCTGCGCCTGCAAAAGGGCGAGATCGACATTCCCGGCGACGGCATCCCCCCCGCCAAGTTCACCGAAGTCATGGCCGACCCGGCGCAGGCCGCTTTGGTGGTCAGCCAAGCCTCCTTGCAAACCGGCTACATCACGATGAACCTCAACATGCCGCCCTTCGACAAGCTTGAGGTGCGCGAGGCCGTCAACATGGCAATCAACAAGGACCGCGTGACGCAAATCATCAACGGTCGCGCCAAGCCCACCAGCCAGGTCCTGCCCCCCGGAATGCCCGGCTATGATCCGAATTTCAAAGGCTTCGCCTACGACCCCGATGCCGCCAAGGCCCTGCTGGCCAAGGCCGGCTTCCCGGACGGCTTCGAAACCCAACTGTTCGTCTACAACACCGACCCGAATCCGCGGATCGCCCAAGCCATCCAGCAAGACCTCGCCAAGATCGGTGTCAAAGCCGCCATCCAGTCCCTCGCGCAAGCCAACGTGATCCAAGCGGGCGGTGAACCCGCCTCCGCCCCGATGATCTGGTCCGGTGGCATGGCTTGGGCCGCCGACTTCCCCGACCCGTCCGACTTCTTCGGCCCGATCCTGTCCTGCCAATCTGGCGGCCCCGGCGGCTGGAACTGGGCGCACTACTGCAACAAAGACCTTGACGCCGCGGCCACCGCCGCTGACGCTATGACCGCCCCCGATCAGACCGAGGCCCGCATGAAAGCCTGGTCCGACATCATGGGCAAAGTCATGGCCGACGCCCCTTGGGTGCCGGTTTTCAACGAAAGCCGCTACACGATGCACTCGCCCCGGCTAGGCGGCGCCAACAACCTCTACGCCGACCCGGTCGCGACGCCGGTCAACTTCGACTACATTTATGTAAAGCAATAAACATGTGCAAAGCTTGCAACTACACAATCCACGGCGCGCAGCACCACTTCGGCTGGGACAATTCGTTTGCCCCAGTCGCAAGGGTGGAACCCGGCTCCACAATCCGGTTCCACTGCAACGACTCATCTGCGGGCCAGCTTGGCCCGTCGTCTACAGTCGCTGACGTCAGCGCCCTTGATTTCAGCAAGATCAACCCGGTCTCCGGCCCTATCTACGTCGAAGGCGCTGAACCTGGCGACGTCCTCAAAGTTACCATCGACAGCTTCGCCCCGCGCCCCTTTGAAGGGCGTGGCTTCGGATGGACCGCCAATATCCCCGGCTTCGGCCTGCTAGCCGACCAGTTCACCGACCCCGCCCTTCATATCTGGAGCTACGACCCAGGCCAGATGGGGCCCGCGCTTTACGGCCGCGAAGCCCGCGTGCCCCTTAAACCCTTCGCTGGCACCATCGGCAACGCCCCAGCGGACCCCGGCCACCACTCCGTCGTCCCGCCGCGCCGGGTTGGCGGCAACCTTGATATTCGCGATCTCAACGCCGGAACCACCCTCTACCTGCCGATCGAAGTCGCCGGCGCCCTGTTCAGCGTCGGTGACACCCATGCAGCCCAAGGCGATGGCGAGGTCTGCGGCACCGCCATTGAAAGCCCGATGGACGTGGTCCTGACCCTCGATCTGGTGAAAAACTACGCCCTGAAAACCCCGCGCTTCACTACGCCCGGCCCTGTCACCCGCCACCTCGACGCCAAAGGCTATGAGGTAACAACCGGCATCGGCCCCGACCTGATGACGGCCTCCCGAGACGCCGTTGCGGGTATGGTCGACTTCCTGACCGCCACACGCGGCATGGCGGCGGTTGACGCCTACATGCTGGTCTCCACCTGTGGCGACCTGCGTATATCGGAAATCGTCGATATGCCGAACTGGGTTGTAAGCTTTTACTTCCCGCGTTGCGTTTTCGAATGACCGTTCAACAATTCATTTCCGGGGCCGCGCAGGCCTCGGACACTCCTGTCCTGACCGTCCAGAACTTGACCGTCTCGGTCGCAACCGAAGCGGGCCAAAAGCCCTTGGTCAGCAACCTGACCTTCACCCTGCGGCGCGGAGAAACCCTCGCCATCGCAGGCGAAAGCGGTTCTGGCAAATCCATCACCTCTCTCGCCATCATGGGCCTTTTGCCGCCCAACGTCTCGGTCACCGCCGGAGCAGTCACCCTCGGTCAAACCACCCTCACCACCCTCCCCGAATACCAGATGCGCTCCTTGCGTGGCGACCGTATCGCCATGATCTTTCAGGAACCGATGACTTCGCTTAACCCGGTCATGTCCATCGGTGCCCAATTGACCGAAGCCATCCGCGCCCATGACCCAGTGTCCCGCAGCGAGGCCCGCAGCCGCGCCCTCCAATCCCTCCACGCCGTCCGCCTAAGCCAACCCGAGCGCCGCCTGAACCAATTCCCCCACGAGCTTTCCGGCGGCATGCGCCAGCGCGTGATGATCGCCATGGCCCTCGCCCTGCGTCCCGAAGTGCTGATCGCTGACGAACCCACCACCGCGCTTGACGTCACCGTACAGCGCGAGGTTCTTGACCTGCTGCGTGACCTGCAACGCGACCTTGGCACCGCCATCATCCTGATCACCCACGACATGGGCGTGGTGGCCGAAATGGCCGACCGGGTCATTGTCATGCAAAACGGTGCGCAGGTGGAAACCGCCGCCACCCGCAGCCTGTTCGCAGACCCGCAACAGCCCTACACCCAAGCGCTTCTGTCGGCCGTACCGCGCATGGGCTCCGCCGCGCGCCCACAACGCCAAGGCGACGTCGTGGCCAGCCTAACAAACGTCTCAGTCCGGTTCCCCATGCGAACCGGTCTGCTGAACCGCCTCACCCACCAGGTCCACGCTGTCGAAGACGTCTCCTTAAGCATCCGCAAGGGTGAAACCTTCGCCCTTGTTGGCGAGTCCGGCTGCGGCAAGTCCACCATCGCCAAGGCCATTGTCGGCCTTGTTCCCCACGCTGGCCGCATTGAAATAGCTGGCAAAGCCCTGTCCGACCTCAACCCAGCCGCCCAAAAGGCCCTGCGCAGACAAATCCAAATGGTCTTCCAGGACCCCATGGCCGCCCTTGACCCCCGAATGCGCGTCGCTGACCTTGTCAGCGAACCGCTTCTGATCCACAATATCGGCGATGCCACATCCCGCCGCGCCAAAGCTGCTGACCTTTTCACCCGTGTCGGGCTTTCCCCTGACCACCTAAACCGTTACCCGCATGAATTCTCTGGCGGCCAGCGCCAGCGCATCTGCATCGCCCGCGCGCTTGCCCTGAACCCACAACTGGTGATCGCCGACGAAAGTGTGTCGGCACTCGACGTCTCGGTCCAAGCCCGTGTCCTTGACCTGCTGCGCGCCTTGCAACAGGAATTCGGGGTGGCCTACCTGTTCATCAGCCACGACATGGCGGTTGTGGAGAACATCTCTGACCGTGTCGCCGTCATGTACTTGGGCCAAATCGTGGAAACTGGCACCCGCGCCCAGGTCTTCACCAACCCCCAGCACCCCTACACCCGCCGCCTGATCGAGGCCGTTCCTGTGCCGGACCCCACCCACATTCGCCCCGTCACAGCGCGTCTGGCCGGAGAAGTCCCCAGCCCCGTCCACCCCATGGGCCAAAGCCCAGTCAAACAGGTCCTGACCGATGTAGGCGATGGCCATCTGGTCGCCCGCTAAAGGTTCTCGGCAATCAGAATCTCAATGCGGATTTTTTCCTGACTGGCCAGAACGTCACGCCGGTCGCAGCGCGCGCGCAGAATGCGGATAGCGCTGCGCACCAGATGGCCGGGGTCTTGCGTGATCAAAACGTCGATCTGCCGGGATAGCAGGGCCGCCTCGGTGAAGGGCGTGCGTTCATGGGCAATGACCAGACGATGCCCCGCAGCCGTCAGTTGCGTCACCGTCTGCAACGGCACCCGCGCCTCGGAACTGAGGATATAGACCCCCGAAATATCAGGATTATGCGCGAAAGTGCTGCGCAGGATGCTTTCGGTTCGGTCTGGCTCCCCCCGGGTTTCCAGCGAGGGCAGAACCGTCAGGTTCGGGTAATCGGCATTGATCACCTCGTCAAAGCCCAAGCGCCGCTCCAGACTGTCGCGCGATCGCATGGTTTCGGCCACTACCAGGATTTTCCCCGGTGCGCGGCCGGAAAACCGGCCCATCAAGCGGCCTGCGGTGGCACCTGCCGCGTGGTTATCTATGCCGACGAAGTCCTCACCACTGGTGATCTGGCCAGAGATGAACGACACCGCCTCTATCCCGCGCTGCACCAGACGGGCCTTGGCGTCGCGGACCTGCGGTGATTCGGGTGCCATGATCGCCACACCATCGACCTGTTCGGGGTCCAATGCGCCAAGGAAGTTGGCAATCTGGTGCGGATCGCTTTCGTGGATTTGCCCCACATCGGCCCGCGTGGCCTCAGCCGCAAAGCCCAGATTGGCTTCCGTGATCCGCACCAGCAGCTCCGCCAGAAACTGATCCCCCGACCGTGGCAGCAGAAACAGGAACCGATAGCTGCGGCTGCGCGCCAGATTGGCAGCCGAAATATTCCGGCTAAAGCCAATCCGCTCAATGGCTTCCGACACGCGTTTGACGGTATCCTCGCGCACGCCGGTCCGGTCGTTCAGCACACGGTCGATCGTTGCAAGGCTGACGCCCGCCGCTTTGGCCAGATCCTTCGTCGTCGGTCGCATGCCTGTCCCCTTTCAGCCCTTTTCCCTGAAATCTCCGGGCCTGTCCACAGATATGAGGTACGTACCTCAAAAATGCCTTGCTATGAGGTACGTACCTCATCTACCGTTGGTCAGGGCATGGAGTCGCGGCGAGGAGGCCGGGGCCTTGAACCGGGAGGAATCAAAAATGAAAGCGAGACTGTTGAAGACTTCGGCGGCACTGGCTGTCGTTGCAGGGATGGGCGGCGCAAGCGCCCATGCCGAAGACCTGACGCTGTGCTGGGCCGCTTGGGACCCGGCCAACGCGCTGGTCGAACTGTCCAAGGACTACGAGGCGCAGTCCGGCAACAAGATGCATTTCGAATTCGCGCCTTGGACCAGCTTCGCCGACCGCTTCCTGAATGAACTGAACTCGGGCGGCAAGCTGTGCGACCTTCTGATCGGCGATAGCCAGTGGATCGGCGGGGCGGCTGAAAACAACCAATACCTCAAGCTGAACGACTTCTTCGACAAGAACAAAATCTCGATGGATGCCTTCATCCCGGCAACCGTCGTGGGCTATTCCGAATGGCCGAAGAATACGCCAAATTACTGGTCACTGCCCGCCTTTGGTGACGTCGTGGGCTGGACCTACCGCAAGGACTGGTTCGCCGAACCCAAGAACCAGGCCGATTTCAAGGCCAAGTATGGCCGCGATCTGGCCGTGCCGAAGACTTTCGCTGAACTGAAGGATATCGCCGATTTCTTCACCGGGCGTGAGGAAGACGGCAAGAAAGTCTACGGCGCCTATATTTACACCGAGCGTGGGTCCGAAGGCATCACCATGGGCGCCATGGATGTGCTGTATTCCTTCGGCTTCAAGTATGATAACCCCGACAAGCCCTATGACATGGAAGGCTTCGTGAATTCTGACAAGGCAGTGAAAGGGCTGGAGTTCTACAAGGCGCTGTACGACTGCTGCTCGCCCCCCGGCATGTCCAACGCCTATATGGGCGAGGGCGTCGATGCCTACAAGTCGGGCCAGGTCGCGATGCAGATGAACTTCGCCTTCACCTGGCCGGGCTTCAACACCGACCCGAATGTGGGCGGCGACAAGACCGGCTATTTCGTGAACCCGGCCGGTCCGGATGGTGACCAGTTCGCGCAGTTGGGCGGGCAGGGGATTTCCGTCGTGGCGACCTCGGACAAGCAGGATGCGGCCCTGTCCTACATCAAGTGGTTCGCCCAGCCCGAGGTTCAGGCCAAGTGGTGGAAACTTGGCGGCTACTCGGCGCTGAAGGCCGTGGTGGAAGACCCGGGCTTTGCCACCTCGCAGCCCTATGCGCAGACCTTTCTCGACAGCATGGCCATCGTGAAGGATTTCTGGGCGGAACCCAGCTACGCGACCCTGCTTCAAGCCTCGCAGAAGTATTTCCACGACTATGTCGTGGCTGGCAACGGCACCGCGAAAGAGGCGCTGGATGGGCTGGTGAAAGACTGGCACGCCACCTTCGACGAAGAAGGCAAGTACTGAAGGCATTGCCCGCCGTCTCCCACGACGGGCAACCCGCGCGAGGCCCTTGAGGGCCAACCGGGTCTCGCGCATCATCACCTTAAGCCCTCGTTTCAGGAACCCATCATGTCCGACCCCATGGCACATCGCGTAGCGTCAGCCACGCCGCCCGGTCTTGCCCCCAAATTGTCTGGGCGCATTCGTGGCCTGTCAGATCGCACCATCGCGTGGCTGTTCGTGGCACCCACCATCTTCCTGCTGCTGGCGGTCAATATCTTTCCGCTGATCTGGACGATCCGCCTGTCCCTGACAGACTTTCGCACCAACCGGCCCAACAACCCGGTACATTTCGTCGGCATCGAGAATTACATCAAGATCTTGACCAACGTTGACACCTGGACCTCGCTGCAAGCCACCGCCCATTTCCTGATCTGGACCATCGTGCTGCAAGTTCTGATTGGCTTCAGCTTAGCTTACCTGATCAACAAGAAATTCCGCGGCAATGACCTGTGGACGACCCTGATCGTGCTGCCCATGATGCTGTCGCCAGCCGTGGTCGGCAACTTCTGGACCTTTCTGTACCAGCCGCAAATCGGCCTGTTCAACTATGTCGTGGCCTTCTTTACCGGTGCCGACCCTTCCAGCTTTTCGATGATCGGCGAAGTCGCCCTCGCGCCATGGTCGATCATCATCGTTGACACCTGGATGTGGACCCCCTTCGTCATGCTGATCTGCCTTGCGGGCCTGCGCTCCATCCCGCCCTCGATCTACGAAGCCGCCGAGTGTGACCGCGCTTCCAAATGGCGGCAGTTCTGGACCATCACCATCCCCATGGTCCTGCCCTTCCTGATGCTGGCCGTGCTGTTCCGTGGCATCGAGAACTTCAAGATGTTCGACCTTGTCGTGCAACTGACTGGGGGCGGCCCGGGCGCCACAACCCAACTCGTCTCCATCGACCTCAAACGTGAGGCGTTTGAAAAGTGGCGCACCGGTTACGCATCCGCCTACGCCGTGATCCTTTTCGTGACCGTCTTCGGCCTCGCCTCCATCTACGTCAAAGCGCTGAACAAGGTGAAAGACAGATGAGCTTTTCCATCACCGAACCCTCACCCCGCCAAAAGTGGATCGCAGGCGCACTGGTCATCCTCTACGCCGTGGTCACCCTGCTGCCCTTGGTCTGGATCATCGCCACCGGCTTCAAATCGCCCTCCGACGCCATCGCCTACCCGCCGAAGGTGTTCTTCTCCCCCTCGCTGGAAGGCTACGTCAACCTTTTCACCTCGCGCAGCCGGGTGACGCCGGAAGACCTCGCCGCTTTGGCCCCGCCCGCCACCTGGTACGATGCTATCGTGCGCAAGTACGACATGGTCATCACCGGACCGTCGCGCTACGGCGAGCGTTTCATGAACTCGGTCATCATCGGCTTCGGCTCCACCTTCCTGTCGGTGTTCCTTGGCACCATCGCCGCCTATGCCTTCAGCCGCTTCAAGGTGCCGCTGAAAGACGACCTTCTGTTCTTCATCCTCTCCACCCGGATGATGCCGCCCATCGCAGTCGCCATCCCGATCTTCCTGATGTACCGGCAGTTGGGCCTGAACGACACGCACCTCGGCATGATCTTCCTCTATACCGCCGTGAACCTGTCGCTCTCGGTGTGGCTGCTGAAGGGTTTCATCGACGAAATCCCGATCGAGTACGAAGAGGCCGCCCTGATCGACGGCTACACCCGCTTTCAGGCGTTCTACAAAGTCGTCCTGCCGCAAGCCGCCACCGGCATCGCCAGTACGGCGATCTTCTGCCTGATCTTCGCGTGGAACGAATACGCCTTTGCCGTCCTGCTGACCTCTGGCACTGCCCAGACCGCCCCGCCCTTCATCCCCACCATCATCGGAACCGGTGGCAAGGACTGGCCCGCCGTCGCTGCCGGCGCCACTTTGTTCCTGCTGCCCATCATGGTCTTCACCATCCTTCTGCGCAAACACCTGCTGCGCGGCATTACCTTCGGAGCGGTCCGCAAATGAACTTCCTCAACGGTCTTCTGCATCTGCGCCGCAGCCCATGGGAGTTGCTGGCAACCTTCCTGATCGCCCTCGGCGTCATCATGCTGATGCAGCCCGTGGCGCTGATCCTTTTCACCTGGTCCTTCCCCGTCACCCTTCTGGGAACCGTCATGTTCATCATCACCAGCCATTTCCCGGAGTAAGCGGTGGCCCAGATCGTCATCAAGAACATCCGCAAGGAATTCGGGGCCTTCACGGCGGTGCAGTCGTCCAGCTTCACCATCGAGGACGGCGAATTCTTCATGCTGCTCGGCCCTTCCGGCTGCGGCAAAACCACCACCCTGCGCATGATCGCAGGCCTTGAATTGCCGACCTCGGGCGAGATCTACATCAACGGCGAAGAGGTCAGTCAAAAGCCCGCGTCACAGCGCGACATCGCCTTTGTCTTCCAGATGTTCGCCCTCTATCCCCATATGAACGTGCGGAAAAACATCTCTTATCCTTTGGTCAGCCAAGGCCTGCCCAAAGCGCAAGTGAAGGCGAAAGTGGAAGAAGTGGCCGCGATCCTGGGCATCCAGACCCTGCTGGATCGTCCCGTCGGCGGCCTCTCCGGCGGTGACCGCCAACGCGTCGCCCTTGGCCGCGCCATCGTCCGCAATCCTGCCTGCTTCCTGATGGACGAACCCCTTGGTGCCTTGGATGCTGAATTCCGCGAGCACATGGCCGAAGAACTTCGCGCCCTGCACGACCGCATGCACGCCACCACGGTCTACGTCACGCACGACCAGCTTGAAGCCATGCAGATGGGTGACAAGATTGTCGTCATGAATCATGGTGTTGTCGAACAGTTCGGCAAACCGCAAGACATCTACGACTGGCCCGCCACCACCTTCGTCGCCAAGTTCATCGGCTCGCCGGCCATGAACTTCCTGCGGTTCGACGGCATGGTCGGCCACGGTGCAACCCATATCGACCTTTCCGGCCAAGCCATTGGAATCCCTGAAATGCTTGACGGTGCATCCGGCGCGCTCATCCTCGGCGTCCGCCCTGAAAACGTCTATCTCGACGACGCGGCCCCAACCAAAGGTCGCATCCTTGCCGCCGAATACCTTGGCACCACGCAGATCGTCGCCATCGACACCGCTTATGGCCAGATCAAGGCCCGGATCGGTTCCGAAACGCCCGTTCATATAGGCGACCAAACCGGCCTGCGCTTTGATCCCCGTTCGATCACGATCTTCAACCCGGAAGGCCGCGCCTTGAAGTCTGTCGCCAACCAAAGGGTGCTGAACCATGGCTGAGGTCATTTTACACAACGTGTCCAAGCACTTCGGCACCCAGACCGCCCTTGCCGAGGTTTCGATGACCATCCCCGACGGTGCCTTCGTCGTCCTTCTCGGCCCGACTGGGGCGGGCAAGACCACGATGCTGCGCATGGTGTCCGGCCTCGACAAACCCGACACCGGCGATATCCAGATCGGCGGCCAACCGATGAAAACGTTCACCCCCGCACAGCGCAACGTCGCGATGGTGTTCCAGCAATACTCCCTCTACCCGCACTTGACGGTGCGCGAAAACATGGAGTTTCCGCTGAAGTCCCCCCTCTTGCGGACACCCCGCGCAGAGATCACCCGAAAGGTTGCCGAAGTCGCGGAAATCCTTCAGATTTCTCATAAACTTGACAACAAGGCCACCGCCTTGTCCGGCGGCGAAATGCAGCGGGTTTCCATCGGCCGCGCCCTTGTCCGCAACCCCGCCGTCTACCTGATGGACGAACCCCTCAGCAGCCTTGACGCCAAACTCCGCTCTGATTTGCGGGTGGAGTTGAAGAACATCCAAGCCAACCTCGGCGCTACATTCCTGTATGTGACCCACGACCAGATCGAGGCGATGACCATGGCTACCCATGTCGGCGTGCTGGATCATGGCCGTCTCGTCCAGTTCGGCACCCCGCGAGAGATTTACGAACAGCCGGTCAGTATCTATGCCGCCAGCCGCCTAGGCCAGCCCCACATCAACATTCTGCCCGCCGATCTTTTCGGCCTTGCCCCCCCTAATGCCACCCACATCGGCTTGCGTCCCGAACAAATCCGGCAGGGTGAGGGCCAAGATACCCTCGTCAAGCGGGTCGAACACCTTGGCGACCAGACCCGCCTGCACCTGACCTTCAAACAGCATGACCTGACCACCGTCACCAGTGCCCACACCGCTTTGCGCACGGGCGATATTGTTAAAATCCAGCCAGACCGGCCGTTCTATTTCGACGTAACCGGCGCTCGTATCGCTTAAGGGAGGACACCATGACTCAATTCATGAACAAACGTGAGAATATCGTCACCGAGGCGATTGACGGGCTGATCATGGCCTCGGGCGGCAGGCTGGCGCGGCTGGATGGCTTCCCGCATATCCGGGTCGTGGTGCGGGCGGATTGGGACAAGTCGAAGGTGGCCCTGGTGTCAGGTGGTGGGTCGGGCCACGAACCGGCCCATGCCGGATTTGTCGGCAAGGGCATGCTGACGGCGGCGGTGTGCGGCGATGTTTTCGCCTCACCCTCGGTTGATGCCGTGCTGGCGGGCATCCTTGCGGTGACTGGCCCGGCGGGATGCCTGCTGATCGTCAAGAACTATACCGGCGACCGGCTGAACTTTGGTCTCGCCGCCGAACGGGCCCGGGCTTTCGGGCGGAAAGTCAGCATGGTGATCGTGGATGATGACATTGCCCTGCCGGACCTGCCGCAGGCGCGGGGCGTGGCGGGGACGTTGTTCGTGCACAAGATCGCAGGTTATCTTGCTGAAAAGGGGGTGGATTTGGCCGAGGTGACCTCAGCTGCCGAACGGGTCATTGTCGGCACCAAATCCATCGGCATGTCGCTTGACACCTGCACCGTGCCGGGGTCCGCCAAGGAAAACCGCATAGCGCCCGGCATGGCGGAACTGGGTCTTGGCATTCATGGCGAGCCTGGGGTGGAGCAGGTCAGCTTTTCGGGTGCCGAACATGCAGTTGCGGCGATGGTGGAAAAGCTGGCACCGGCGATGGTGGACAAGCCACATGTGGCCTTGCTGAACAACCTTGGCGGGACATCGGTGCTGGAGATGTCGGTGCTTGCCTATGAACTGGCGCGGTCTGCTCTGGGGCCAAAGATCAGGCTGATGGTGGGGCCCGCTGCGATGATGACCTCACTCGATATGCGCGGCGTGTCGATTTCGGTCTATCCGCTGACGCCAGAAGACGAGAAGGCCTTGAAGGCTGATACGCCGCTGGCCGCGTGGCCCGGGGCGCATATGATGACCGCTCCGGCTTTGCTGGCCTTGCCGGATGGGCTGACACCGATCCGGCCGATACCCTCGGCCCATACGCCGACGCGCGTTTTCCTGACCAAATGTTGTGAAATCCTGATCGGGATGGAAAGCGTTCTGAACGGGCTGGATGCCAAATCAGGCGACGGTGACACCGGTTCCACATTGGCGGGGGCGGCACGGGCGTTGATTGGGGCGATGGATCATTTGCCCTTGGCCGACCACACCCAGCTTTACCGGGCGATTGGTCTGGAACTTAGCCAGACCATGGGCGGGTCTTCGGGCGTGCTGCTGGCGATCTTCTTTGCGGCGGCAGGAGATGCGGCCTCGTCGGGGGCGTCAATGCGCGATGCGCTTTGGGCCGGGCTGGAGCGGATGCAGGAAATCGGCGGCGCAAGGTTGGGTGACCGCACGATGATTGATGCGTTGCAACCGGCGCTGGAAGCTTTGCCGGCAGGGCTGGCGGCGGCGACACAGGCGGCGCGGTCCGGTGCCAATCACACGGCGACCCTCAAGCGGGCGAAGGCCGGGCGCGCGGCTTACGTCAATGCGGGCAATCTGGAAGGCCATGTCGATCCGGGAGCCGAGGCCGTAGCGCGGTTGTTCGAGGCATTGAGTGGTTGAAAAGCAGGCTGGCATGACCCAATAAGGCTGACATATCAGCGTTCGCTTCCGAAACGGAAGATCAAAATTGTCAGAATGCCGACGGGCGCAGACCTTGTATGTCAAGCACAGGGGGCCTTCCAACCGTGCAGCGCAGCGAGATTGATGACCTTGACCGGACCGTGATTGCCCTTCTGACAAATGATGGGCGACTGTCTGCCTAAGAGATTGCTTCGCGGGTTGGCGGGGTTTCCGAACGCACGATCCGAAACCGCATCGCAAGCCTTTTGCAGAACCGCCGCATTGTGATTGGCGTCATCCCTGACCCGAACTCGGTTGATCGCGAGGTGCAGGCCGACATCTTCATCGAGGTCGAGCCGGGGCGGATAGACGACGTGGCCTCGGAATTGGGCGAGCATGAAGAGGTTGGGTATCTGGCTGTGATTACAGGCAATTACAACTTGTCGGCTGCTGTCTTTGTCGCGACCCATGCCGAACTTCTGGAGTTTTGCGAGACGGTGATTAGCAAGATCCCCGGCATCAAGCGGGTGGTGCCGTGCATGATTTTGCACATGTACAAGGTGTTCGGAACCCGGACCACGGCGCTGAACCGGATGGCGAAAAGGAAAGCGGAATGACGGGTCTGGTACGGATCGGCGTCGATGTGGGCAGCGCCAATACCGATGCGGCCTTGCTGCGCGGCACGGATGTGCTGGCCACGGTGAAGACGGCCACAACGGCGGATGTGACAGGCGGCGTAGAGGCGGCGATAAGGGCGGTTCTGACCGCAGGCGGTCTTGCCGGATCGGAAGTCAGTGGCGTGATGATCGGCACCACGCATTTCCTGACTGCGCTGGTCGAGGGGCGGCACTTGCAGCGCGTTGGCATCTTGCGGCTGTGCGGGCGGGCGACACGCTCGCTTTGGCCGATGGTGGATAGGCCCGATGCTTTGCGTACTTTGGTCGATGGCGGGCCGGCGTTGGTGGGGGGCTGGGTGAATTTTCACGGCTTGCCGATAGCTGCGCTGGATCATGCGGCGATCCGGCAGGCTTGCAATGGCTGAAAAGCGGCGGATATTGCGGCGGTCGCAATCTGCCCGGTGTTTGCGCTGGTCGATGCCACGATGGAGAACCAGGCGGCAGCGATTGTGGCAGATGAGATGCCGGGGGTTTCGATTTTCCTGTCGCACCGGATCGGGCCCACCGGACTTTTGCAGCGCAAAAGTGCTGCCATACTGAACGGCAGTTTACACAAGCTTGGCAGGCAGAGGATTGCCGCGTTCCGGGCTGCTTTCACGGGTCTGGGTCTGGCGTGCCCGCTGTACCTGACACAAAACGACAGCACCTTGAAGGCTGCGGATTATGCGGAACGTTTTCCGGCGTCTACTATGTCGTCTGGCCCGACGAACTCGATGCGGGGGTCAGCGTTTCTCACCGGGTTGAAGGGCGCCGCTGTCATCGACGTCGGCGGTACGACGACCGACGTGAGCCTGCGGGTCAGGGACTTTCCGCGCAGCCGTTCAGAGATTGCGATGATTGCGGATGTCCGAACGAACTTCCGGGTGCCGGATGTGTTCTCGTTCGGGCTGGGGGCAGCTCGTTGATCCGTTCGGCCAGCCTTATCGGCCCGGGCTCGGTGGGCTTCCGGCTGCCGGAAAAGGCGTTGTGCTTTGGCGGCGATACGTTGACAGCCACCGACATTGCCGTTGGTGCAGGGCTGGTGGACTTAGGTGACAAGTACCGCGTGGCGCATCTGGATGCCGCTTTTGTCAGGGCTGCCTTGGCGCAGATGAAGACAGATGTGGAAACCGTGCTGGACCAGATGAAACCGGGGCCAGAGCCTATTCCGGCGGTGCTGGTCGGAGGTGGTTCTGTGCTGATCGACGGACTGCTGGAGGGCGCCAGCCAGTCGCTGCGGCCAAATCATTTCGGCTCTGCCAATGCCATTGGCGCCGGGATTGCGCAGGTCTCGGGCGAGGTGGATTCGGTGGTCGCGCTGGAAGGGCGTTCGCGTGAGTCCGCGTGAGCGGGCATCATCGCCGAAGCCCGGCAACGCGCCGTCGAGGCGGGTGCGGCGGAAAGTTCGATCCAACTGGCGGAGGTCGAGGAGACACCGCTGTCCTACTTGCCCGGCAATGCCATCCGAATTTCAGTATAGGTCATGGGGGAGTTGAGGGCATGAAATACTGGACCCTGACAGAGGCCGACATCGACCGGATCGCCTTGGGCGCGGGTATCCTTGGCACCGGGGGCGGCGCTGACCGTTACCTTGGGATGCTGATGGTCAAAGCGCAATTGCGTGAGGGTATGGTGGTTCGGGTGATCCGCCCCTGTGACCTGGCACCCGATGCTTTTATGCTGGCCTTGGGCAATACAGGTGCTCCGACGGTGGGGATTGAAAAGATGGAGGAAGGCGACGAAGGCGTGCGCTCGCTTCACGCGCTGGAACAGTACACCGGGCGCAAGGTTGATGCGGTGATTGCTGATGAAATTGGCGGGTCGAACAGTCTGGCACCAATGATCACGGCGGTCAAGCTTGGCCTGCCGGTGATTGATGCCGATGGCAAGGGCCGCGCTTTTCCCGAAGTGCGGATGACCACCTTCTTCATCCATGGTCAAGCCAGCCAGCCTGCTGTTCTGGCCGATGCCTTGGGCAATGTGATGATCGTGATGCAAGCCACCTCTTCGGAAATGCTGGAGAAATTGATGCGGGCGGGTACGGTCGCCATGGGCTGCACGGCGCCCATGACGACCGCGCCGATGTCTGGCGACTTCATCCGGCGCTATGGCGTGCCGCACACGGTTTCCCAAACCTGGACTTTGGAGGATACCGTTCTTGACGCCCACGCCGCGAAGACACACCCGGTAGAAATGCCGATCGCCCGCGCTGGAGGTACGCTTTTGATGCGCGGCAAGGTGTCGGACGTCGGACGTCGGGCGCGGGATTGCGGCGGGATTTGTGCGTGGCAGTCTGACGCTGACCGGCTTGGATGCTTTCGCGAGCCGTCAGATGGTGATCGAGATCCAGAACGAATACCTGATCGCAACCGAAGGCGGCCAGGTTCTGGCCATGGTCCCCGATCTGACCTGCATAGTCGACAGCGAAACTGGTCGCCCGATCACGACGGAGGAACAGCGCTATGGCCTGCGGGTCAGCGTCATCGCCATTCCGGCACCTGCGCTGTTAAGGTCAGACATCGCACTGCGCTCGGTCGGTCGGTCCGCCCGCCGTTGGCTATGATTTCGATTTTGCCCACCATCTGGGTGCGCCGAGCGATGCGCAAACCGTCGCCGCTTATGAAGCTTGAAAGGAAATCCCATGAAACGCCGTGACTTCCTCAAGACCGCCAGCCTGTCTGCCCTTGGCACACTCGCCGCCGCAAGGTGAGGCATGGCTGTGGCGCAAGATGGCAACAAGATTTTCACCGTGGCCCACTCGGCGGGCTTCCCCGACCTTGACCCAGCGACCTCGTCTTCCAACGACGGGGCAATCATGGCCAATGTCTATGAAAGCCTGAAGCGCTATATCCGTGGGCGGGGTGACGCGCCCGCCACGGTGGTGCCTTTGCTGGCGGAAAAGTGGGATGTCTCGGCCGATGGCTTGACTTGGACCTTTCACCCTGCGGCCGGGGTCAAGTTCCATGATGGCGCTGATCTGACCGCCACCGCCGTCAAATCGTCGATCGAACGCACGGTCAAGATAGCAGGTGGCGCTTCGTTTATCGAGGCCCCTGTGACTTCGATCAAGACGCCAGACCCGGCGACGGTCGTGATGAAACTGTCCGCGCCGCAACCGCTTGATATGATCGCCGCGTCCGGCTTTGCGGCGTGGATTGTCAGCCCCACGGTGCTGGACAAGGAGAACACCTGGTTCAAGGCGGGCAACGGCAGCGGCACGGGGCCCTGCAAGATGGAGCGGTACGAGCCCGGCCAGCGCTGCATCCTGACCCGGAACAAGACCTATTGGGCCAAGGCACCCTTCTTCAACAAGGCCGTCTTTGCCGTGGTCGAGGACCCGGTTCTGTCGCAAAGCATGATCCAGGGCGGAAATGCCGATTGGACCTATGTGTCACATCCCGGAAGGTGATATGGCTGTTTCCTGAACAATTCCGGCTTCAGTTTGTGCCAGTCCTTCATCGCCTGCAAGGGTGTCTTGCTGCC
>JAYSQA010000140.1:0-4585 GCA_043721775.1 Rhodobacterales bacterium | reverse complement strand
CCTGGGCAGACGTTCGGGCAGTACCATCAGACCGTTCTCCTGCGCCCCCGAGTGTAAACTTCAGACAGTCGAGTGTCGCACTCTTGTTGGCACGGTGGGCTTCAATACTCCCGCTGAAGACTTGTCTCAGCTCAAGGTTTGGCCGGAGTTGCAGGAGTGCGCTCAGGCAATCGCACTGGTACGGTTCACACTCCTTCGGCAGGAAATAGGAAGTAGCCAGGAGCGGCGATGTTGACCGCGCAATAAACGTCTTCGTTGACCGCAAGCCGTTCTGGCTTGTGCTGTATCGGGCCGTGCATGATCTGCGCGTCAAGATGGAAGCGCTAGGGATGGAATTGACGACAGCGCAAGCCCTGATCTTGCAGGATGATCTTCGCGATCCGGACGCGACGGCGCTGCGCGTGGCAAAGCATCTGGCCGAAGATATCGCCGACAATCCCAGTATGAAACTGTGAAAATAGATCGTGGGTCGTGGGCAAAACCACGCACGACTTTTGCCATTCGGTCACTTCTGCACATTGATTTCGTTACATAATTTCTTGACAGCAAAACCTGCACACGGCCAAAATCGGCCTTTTTTTGTGCAAACACTGTCAAACCTTATGAGAGTGATACCCCATAACCCATTGATTTCATTGTCCACGTTTTCCGCGTACTGTCAAACCTTCTGATGCGCGTCAATCCCCGCCGGCGGCAGCGCCATCTGCCCCTTGCAACTCCCTCTCAAGGTAAGCGATGAAATGCCCCATGACACCGGATATTCTCTGCATCGGTTCCACCTTGTGGGACATCATCGGCCGCACGCCCGCGTCGCTGCGGCTGGGCGGCGACGTGCCCGGACGGATCACGCGCCTGCCGGGCGGGGTGGCCTTCAACATCGCCATGACGCTGGCCCGATTTGGCCTGCACCCGGCCATCCTAACCTCGATTGGCCGCGATGCCGAAGGGGAGGAACTGGTGGCGGCCTGCAATCGTCTTGGCCTGATCACAGCACATGCCTACCGTTCCGATGACCTGCCGACCGACCGCTATATGGCCATCGAGGGCGCCAATGGCCTGATCGCCGCCGTGGCCGATGCCCATTCGCTGGAGGCTGCGGGGGCCAAGATCCTGCGGCCCCTGTCAGATGGCACTCTGGGCTCCGAGGCTGCACCCTGGCCCGGCCTGATCGCCCTCGACGGCAACCTGACTGAGGCTTTGCTGTCTGACATCGCAGCCTCTCCCCTCTTTGCCGGGGCCGATCTGCGGCTTGCCCCGGCCTCGCCCGGCAAGGCTGCGCGTCTGGCACCGCTGCTGCGCCATCCCGGTGCCACGCTGTATGTCAACCTTGAAGAGGCCCGCCTTCTGTCGCGGGCCGGGGCTGCAACGGCACCGCAGGCGGCCAAGGCGCTGCTGGCGCTTGGGGCCTCACGCGTGCTGGTGACCGATGGCGGCAAGCCCTGCGCCGAAGGCCGTGCCGGGCAAGGCATCCTCACCGCCAGCCCGCCGCAGGTCATGGTCAGCCGGGTGACCGGGGCTGGCGACACCTTCATGGCGGCCCATATCATAGCCGAACGCCGGGGGGCTGACCGCGAAGGGGCCTTGCACGCCGCCTTGCGCGCTGCGGCGGATTATGTCTCCAAGGAGGTCGGATCATGACCCTGACACTTACGCTTGACGTCTTTTCATTTTCTCCGGAAGTGACCGAGGCGCGTGCTTCGGGTCGCCCGATCGTGGCACTGGAAAGCACCATCATCACCCACGGCATGCCCTGGCCGCAGAATGTGCAAACCGCGCGCGAGGTTGAGGCTTGCGTGCGTGCCGCTGGTGCCGTTCCTGCCACCATCGCCGTGATGGGCGGGCGCATCCATGTCGGCCTGTCTGACGCAGAGCTTGAGGCGCTGGGTCAGGCCAAAGGAGTGATGAAACTGTCGCGCGCCGATCTTGCGGCCTGTCTTGCCACCAAGCGTACCGGGGCTACCACGGTTGCCGCTACCATGATCTGTGCCCATCTGGCGCGGATCGAGGTCTTCGCCACCGGCGGCATCGGCGGCGTGCATCGCGGCGCTGAAACCTCGTTCGACATCTCGGCCGACCTTTTGGAATTTGTCCAGACCCCGGTGACGGTGGTGGCGGCAGGGGCCAAGGCGATCCTCGATTTGCCCAAGACGCTGGAGGTGCTGGAGACCCACGGCGTCCCGGTGATCGCTTACGGCCAGGACGATTTCCCGGCGTTCTGGAGCCGGTCTTCCGGCCTGAAAGCGCCGTTGCGGATGGACACGCCCGCCGAAATCGCCGCCGCGCAACGGATGCGTGCAAGGCTTGGTCTGGCGGGCGGCCAGTTGGTCGCCAACCCAATCCCGCCCGAGGCCGAGATTCCGCGGGCCGAGATCATGCCGGTGATCGAGCAGGCCCTGTTGGAGGCCGCAGAGGAGGGCATCTCGGCCAAGGCCGTCACCCCCTTCCTGCTGCAACGGATATTCGAGTTGACCGAGGGCCGCTCGCTGGCGTCCAACATCGCGCTGGTGAAGAACAACGCCCGTCTGGCGGCGGCAATTGCTGTGGCACTTCTTGCACTTCCCAAATCCTGAACAGGGGCGCTCTGCGGACCCGTCTGGGGGGGCTTGCCGCCCCCCCCAGCCCCCCCCAGCGAGTATTGCGGCAAAGGGCAAATGCAAGGTCGAGGCTTCTTTCGCGGCGCAAGCTGCGCTACATCTGCCCCGACCAAGGAGGTGCCATGTCTGATCCCCTAGCCCCGCATCGCAGAAGCCTGATGGCATCCTTGCGTTCAAGCTTCCTGACCGGGCTGGTGGTGGTCCTGCCGATTGCCCTGACGGTCTATCTGATCTGGGCGGTGATCGGCTACCTGGATGGCTGGATATTGCCGCTTATTCCGGAAGCCTATCACCCGCAGGAACTGACGCAGATGCTGTTCGGGCCGGGGCATTCCTTCCCGATAAGGGGCGTGGGCGTGGTAGTCTTCCTCGTCTTCACCACAGTGATGGGCTGGGTCGCCAAGGGCCTGATCGGGCGCACGGTTCTGGTGCGGCTGGACCGGCTGGTGGACCGGATGCCAGTGGTCCGCTCGCTCTATTCCGCACTGAAACAGGTGGCTGAAACGGTCTTCAACAAATCCGAAGCCTCGTTCGACAAATGCTGTCTGGTGGAATTTCCAAGGCCGGGGGTCTGGACGGTTGGCCTGATCTCATCCCGCCCCAAGGGCGAGATCGCCGAAAAGCTGGGGGCGGATGTCATTGCCGTCTTCATCGGCCTGACCCCCTTCACCTCGGGCTTTGTCGTTTTCGTGAGGCGCGAAGATACCATTCCGCTGGACCTGTCGCCAGAGGATGCCGCCAAACTGGTGGCCTCGGGCGGGCTGGTCTATCCGCAGATCAAAGAGGGGCCGCAGATCAAAGAGAGGCCGCAGATCAATGAGAGGCCGCAGATCAAAGACGCAGCACCGCCCAAAGGCTGATTTGCTCTTTGTTCAGATACTCCCGCCGGAGGCACGCCTCAAACCGGTTGGCGGCACGCCAGAGGCGAGATGAAAGGAATGCGCGGCACGCGCTCTATTTGGTTAAAGGGCGGTCCAGCCGCCATCCACGCTGATCGTTGTGCCCGTCACCTGGTCGGCGGCGGGCGAGCAGAGGTAAACCGTGGTGCCGCCAATCTGTTCCACCGTGGCGAACTGGCGCGAGGGTTGGCGCAGCAGCATCACCTCGCGGATCACCGTTTCGCGGTCCATGTTGTGGACTTTCATCTGGTCCGGGATTTGCGCCTCCACCAGCGGGGTCAGCACATAGCCCGGGCAGATGGCGTTGGCGGTCAGCCCCATGCCCGCCACCTCAAGCGCTGTGGTCTTCGACAGGCCGACCAGCCCATGTTTGGCGGCGATATAGGCCGATTTGAAGGGCGAGGCGGTCAGGCCGTGGGCAGAGGCTATGTTGACAACCCTGCCCCAGCCTTTGGCCTTCATTCCCGGCAAAGCAGCGGCTGTGGTGTGGAAGGCTGACGACAGGTTGATGGCGATGATGCGGTCCCACATCGCGGGCGGAAAATCCTCGATCGGCGCCACGTGCTGGATGCCCGCGTTGTTCACCAGAATGTCGCAGGCCCCCGCATCGGCGATCAGCTGGCGGCACGCCACGCCGTTCGACATGTCGGCCGCGATGTAGCGGGCCTTCACGCCATGCCGGGCGCCAAGATCGGCGGCCAGCGCGTGATCTTCCGGCCTGTCGGTGAAAGAGTTCAGCACCACATCCGCCCCCGCCGCCGCGAGCGCCTCGGCCACGCCCAGCCCGATGCCAGAGTTTGATCCGGTGATGACGGCGGTTTTGCCTGCCAGCATGGTTGCAGCTCCTTTTATGACGCAGTGCAGCATAACGCTTTTGCGCGCACTGGCCAGAGATCTTGGCCAAAGATCTTGGCCAGCGACTTTGGCCATCCGGACTTCGATCTCGGAAACTTACTGCATCAAAATGAAGTCTTAGCCATACCGCCGTCCCGCCCCGTGTCACATCCCGGAAGGTGATATGGCTGTTTCCTGAACAATTCCGGCTTCAGTTTGTGCCAGTCCTTCATCGCCTGCAAGGGTGTCTTGCTGCCC
>JAYSQA010000139.1:0-5469 GCA_043721775.1 Rhodobacterales bacterium | reverse complement strand
GGGCAGCAAGACACCCTTGCAGGCGATGAAGGACTGGCACAAACTGAAGCCGGAATTGTTCAGGAAACAGCCATATCACCTTCCGGGATGTGACACGTACGGATAATCACGGTTGTGCCGCCGATGTAAAAGGTGGTCAGCAGAATCGCCACGATCCCGGTGACGTGGCTGGCAGGCACCGACAGAAAGGCCACATCACCCCTTTGCAGATCAAAACCCCAAGCGTAGTGGATCAACGAATGGATGGTCGAAACATGGGTCAGCATAGCCCCCTTGGGGCGCCCGGTCGTGCCTGAGGTGTAAAGCAGGCACAGTGTGTCTTCCTGCCCGACCACAGGCATCTCCGGCTGCGGGCCGTCGACAAGCAAGGCGGCACAGGGCTCTACCCCCGGCACGGCGGCCAGATCGCCCAGCGCAAAGACCGCGCGAACCGAAGGCGCCTCGGTCAGTGGTGGCAGGTTGGCTCCGTATTCGGAATCCACGATCACAGCGGCCACCGCGCATTGGTTGAGCACAAAGGCCACCTCCGGCATTTTCTGGCGGGTGTTCATCGGAACCGAGATCATGCCGATTCGCGCCGTTGCGAGGAAAGCCACGACGAATTCAATCTCGTTTCCCATCAGAAGGGCAAGCCTTTCACCTTTGGCGAAGCCCCGACGCAGCAGGGTCGCGGCCATAAGGCTGACCTCGGCCTCCAGTGCTGCATATGTCATGCGCCGCTGACCTTCGACCAAGGCCACTCGATCAGAATTGGCAGTAACCGCATCGCGGAACATGGAATCGATCGTGGCGGGACGATCAGAGAAACAGCGCACGATGCGCGAGCCGTAAAGCAATTCATGGCGGGTGGCGGGCAGGTCTCGCATCGGGTTCCCCCTTCTGGTAATGGGCTTGGGCGGCCTGAAAACTCACAGGGTGACGACAATCTTGCCTACGACCTCACGGGTCGAAAGCAGTTCAATGGCTTGGGCGGCTTGTTCCAACGGCAGGCGGCTGTGGATGACCGGGCGGATGCGACCTTTCAGGTACATATCCAGCAGTTCAGCGACCGCAATGGCATGGGCCGCAGGGTCGTGCTCGATATGGCTGCCCCAGAAGACCCCGCGCAGATCGCATTCCTTCAACAGCGGCAGGTTGAGCGGGATTTGCGGAATACCCGCCGGAAAGCCTACGATCAGATAGCGCCCGCCCCTTGCGATGGCGCGCAAGGCGGGTTCCGCATAGGCCCCGCCGACCGGATCATAGATCACATCAGGCCCCTGCCCCTCGCACGCCGCCTTGAAGGCTGTGGACAGCGCCTTTTGCGCCGTTCGGTCCAGGTCGCCACGCGGATAGACCATCCCCTCGGCCGCACCCAGAGCCCTGGCTGAGGCGAGTTTCTGTTCGGACGAGGCCGCTGCAGTCACCCGCGCCCCCATCGCATGACCCAATTCGACCGCTGCAAGACCTACGCCGCCGCCAGCACCCAGGACCAGAAGCCGTTCGCCTGCCGCCAAACCGGCACGGTCGCGCAACGCGTGGTACGAAGTGCCGTAAGTCACCAGAAATGCCGCCGCCTCATCCAGCGGCATGGCATCGGGGATGACGAAGCATTTCTGCGCCGGGGTTACGACATAATCTGCCATGCCACCCCAGCCAAGCATGGCCATCGCGCGGTCGCCCTCTTTCAGCGTGGTGACCTCTGGCCCCACCGCATCCACCACGCCCGAAACCTCGGCACCGGGAGAGAAGGGACGTGCCGGGCGGAACTGGTAGCGGTCGGAGATGATCAGAAGGTCGGGATAGTTCACCCCTACGGCCTTGACGCGCAGCCGCACCTCACCGATCCCCGGATCAGGGCGGGGCACCTGGCGCAGTTCCAGCAGTTCGGTCCCGCCGGGAACTAGGCTCTGGATCGCTCGCATGGCTTGGGTCATTCTGTATCCCTTCCGGCTCAGGGCAAGGCCTGTCCTGTCCTGTCCCGAACCATCAGCAAGCGACGGTCGGGTCGAATTCGGTTCGTGCTGTCGTGTCGGTTCAGCGGCTGTGAAAGGCCACCTCGCCATTGTCGATCACCACCTGCGGCCCGACACGGGCGCGGAAGGCAAAGCCCTCGGGCGTATCCCAAAGGCAAAGGTCCATCGTCTCACCCGGAAAGACCGGGGCGGCAAAACGGCAGTCCATCAGGCGGACCGAGGCGCCGGGGGCATGGCGCAGGATGGCGCGGGCGATATGGCCGTAAGAGCACAGGCCATGCAGCAACGGGCGGCCGAACCCCGCCGCCCGGGCAAACTCCGGGTCGATGTGCAGCGGGTTGTCATCGCCCATCAGACGATAGATCGCCGCGGCGCGGGGCGAGGTCGGCACGCGCAATTCCCGGTCCGGCGTCCGTTCCGGGACGCGCGCATACACCGGTGCAGGTCCGCCAAAGCTGCCGATCCCGCCATCGCCCCGACAAAAGGCGCGTTGGGTGATGGTGGCCAATAGCCGGTCTGATGCCACCTCTCTTACCTCACGCGACGAAATCACGAGCGCGCCCTTGCCCGGCCCCTTGTCGTGGATGGCCGTGATGCGCGGCGTGGCGCGAACATGGCCTTGGGCGGGCAAGGAGCCGATCAGTTCGATGCGTTCCGATCCGTGGACGGTCAACACGCCATCCAGCGCCACATCGGGCCGCGCGTACCAGTTGCCCGGATAGGAAAGAACGGCGGCCATGCTGGGAAGGGCGATCAGGCTGGGCTCATAAACAAGGTCCAGATCCTCTGGCCCTGCCCCGCAGCCCAAAGCATAAAGGATCGTGTCGCGCGCGGTGAAGTTATGCTCTACCGTCGGAAACACGTGCGACAAAAGCCGGTCATGCTGCGACATGATCAGCCTCCGGTCGGACGGGCACACCTTCAATCCAGGTGCCCACCACTTTGGGCACTCCGGCGCCGGGCCATAGCGGCGAGTGGTCGAGAAAGGTGAAATCGGCATAGCATCCGGGCCGCAACTGCCCGGCGATCTGCGACAACCCGGCCTGACGGGCGGCATCGCGGGTCAGGCGGGACAAGTGGGCCATAATCACCTCACGCGTGCCAGTCAGGATGGCTGCAGGGTCTTCTGGCGCTGCATCTATGACCGACAGGCCCGCCCTGCGCAACGCATCGGCCCCCGCGCCGCCTTGTGGCGAGACGATCCGCAGGCCTTGCAGCTTTTGACCATGCGCTAAAGCCGCCAACGTCAGCAGCGCGGCCAGGTCTTTGGCCTCGGGGCAATCGATCACCACTCCCCAGCCTTTGGCGTGCAGCCGCAGTGCCTCGGCCAGGGTGTCCGACGCGGATGCGGGTGAAAGCCCCACAGCATCAATCCGGACAAGATCGTTACCATGTCCGGGTTCAAGTTGACCTTCACGCCAATCGTTCCACAGCCCGTGACCCACCGCGCCGCGCAGACGCAGACGATGGCGGCGGTCGATCAGCCGGGACAGGCCGTCGAAGTCTGACCAACCCTGCCCGATATTTGTCACATCCACCGTGGTAAAACCCGCCCTGGCCCGACCTTCGATCCAGCGGTCAAGGCTCGTGCGGTCGCGCTTCGCAGGCAGGCGCATGCCAGAGCCGATGAAGCCCGGCACCAACGCCTTGCCCGCCAATGCAATGATACGCGTGGCGCGCCCGCGCTTGGACAGCACGTCAGCCTCACGGCCAACGGCTTGAATGACACCCTGCCGGATGGCGATGGCCTCGGCCTCGGGACGGGCTTCGTCCATCGTCAGAATCGTCCCGCCGGTGAGGATCAGGTCGGGCGCCATGTTCGCCCCGGGTACGAAGCCGCCACGTCCCAATTGGGGATCGTAAACCTCGTCAATGCTGACCTGATCACAAAACCGGCACATGGCGCGACCTTTTCCCTACTTCCCCGCGATCACGTTGACCGGCGCCCCTGTCCCGCCACGGACCTTCAAGGGCGACGCAATGAACATGAAATCCCATTGCCCATCCTCATGGCAATCCTTGGCCAGCGCCTCGAAATTGCATATCTCGTTGAAGACGATGCCCAAGTTGCGCATCAGTGCGCAATGCAGCGGAATCTGGACGCCGATTTCCGGGTTCAACTCGGTCTCGTTCGAGATCGTATCGGTGGAAAAGCACGGGATTTCCATCGCGTGGAACCAATCCACCAGTTCGGACGAATAGTTCAGACCGGGCTCGTTGAAATCCTTGTAGAAAACATCCGGCCCCTGCACGTACAGAAGCTCCAGGAAGCCGAACCGCAGGCACAGGATATCGCGCTTCTGGACAGTGACGCCCTGTTTCTCGGCGCAGGCCAACATGTCTTCCAGCCCAAAGTAATCGCCCTTGTCCAGGGCAAACTTGCCGAAATGGGCCGCCATGTCCAACAGGACGCCGCGCCCCACGATGCCACGTTCAGCGATGGGCAGGATCGAAGCTTTTTCCATCTGCCCGATTGTCGCCTGATCGGCGGGGAAGCCGTTGTAGACATGGTCGTCATACCAGACGTGGCCCAAGGCATCGACCTGAGTGGAGCCTTGCAGGAACATAGAGATTTTGTCGGCGGCGAATTCGACACCGCCCGGGAAAGCCTCGACCTCGCCCTTGATGTAGCTGCCCTTGTCGCGGACGTTCTCGCGCACTGTCGGCAAGCGGCCGGGCCACATCGGGTCGCCATTGGGGTTGCCGATCAGCTCACCACAGGTGATGACCTTGCCCTGACGGACAGCGCGAACGGCGCGCAGCACCTCAAGGTTAGTAAGGTAGTTCAGTGCGCCCACCTCGTCATCCTTGCCCCAGCGACCCCAATTCGAGGGGGCACCGGCCAGCAGCTGGCTCATGCGCAGGTCTTGCGATTTGGAAAAACCACTGGAGTTCGGCATGTCTTTTGGCCTCCTTTGCCAATCGTGGGCCCCTTGGGGCGTGTTCAGGTCCGGGGTCTGCCCGGTTTGGTTTCAGTGCGTCTCGCGCAGCGACAGGATCGCCCCCAGCACCACAAGACCAAAAACAATGTCACGAAAGGCGGGCGGCAGGGTGGTGCCGGTCAGCAAAGTCTGCAGCGCAGTCAGCAGCAGCGCGCCACCCAGCATGCCGGCATAGTGACCCTTGCCCCCGGTGATCGCCGTGCCGCCGATGATGATGACTGCTATCGAGGGCAGAAGATAGACATCGCCCATCCCAAGGCTCGCCTGACCACCAAAGCCCGTCAGCATCAGGCCGACCAGCGCCGAGCACATGCCTGACAGCATGTAGACCACCACCGTCACCCGCCCGACGTTCACCCCGGACAGGAAGGCCGCCCGGCGCGAGGTGCCCACGGCATAGACCCGCCGCGCAAAGGTGCTCCGCGTGAGTAGTACCAGTGCCAGTGCCACAAACAGCGCCAGCAACGGAATGATCGGAGAGATGCCCAACCAGTTTCCGGTCATCAGCCAGCGCAGCGCAGGTGCCGTGATGCCCGAGGGTGTCCCGTTGGAATAAACCAGTGCCGCACCTT
>JAYSQA010000138.1:0-17376 GCA_043721775.1 Rhodobacterales bacterium | reverse complement strand
GCCGATCATCACGCTGGCCCCGTCGCCGATGCCAGCGACGGCCTCGGCCAAGGTGGAAATGGTCTTGTCCATCTGGGTCTCCTTTGGTGGCAGAGTTAGGCTTCGCAAAGGTTTGCGTCCAGTGAATTTGTGCGGTATGTGAACTTTGTTACCATATCGCACAAAGGCGACCATGATCAACGAACGCGACACGATGTCGGGCCTTGCCAAAGGGCTGGCGGTGATTGAGACCTTCACGGCCGACCGGCCCCGGCAGTCGATTGCCGAGGTTTCTGCGGCAAGCGGGCTGGACAGGGCTACGGCACGGCGTTGTCTGCTGACTTTGGCGAGCCAAGGTTATGCGGACTATGACGGCAAGTTTTTCACTCTGACGCCCCGGGTCTTGCGGCTGGGGACGGCGTGTCTGGCGACAATGCCTTTGCCGCAGATTGTGCAGCCGTTTCTGGAACGGCTGTCAGAGATGTTGGGCGAAAGCTCGTCGGTTTCCATTCTGGACGAGGATGAAATTGTCTATGTGGCGCGGGCGGCCCAGCGCAAGGTGATGTCGATAGCACTGATGCCGGGGTCAAGGTTGCCAGCCTTTTGCACCTCGATGGGGCGGGTGTTACTGGCGGCGTTGACATCGGAAGAAGCGCGGCACCGGTTGGCGCGCAGGCCCTTGGCGGCGCGGACGGCGCGAACGGTGACGGACCCTGAAGCATTGATGCAGCGGCTGCACGAGGTTCGGGCGCAGGGCTATTCGGTAAACGATGAAGAGGTGGAACTGGGTCTGCGCTCTATCGCCGTGCCGGTCGTGACGGCGCGGGGGGTAACGGTGGCGGCGCTGAACCTTGGGCTGCCGGTGCGGGGCGATGATGCGGCCACCCTGCCCGCCCGCTATCTGCCCGCGCTGTTGCGGGTGCAGGCTGAACTGCGGCAGGTGTTGGGGTAGCGGGCGCTGCGGCAGAACCGTGCCAACTGCTACAAGTTCAAGACCCGCCAATACTTTGATGCGGGCGATCCCTTGTATTCGGATGCGCACCATCAGGCGGCGACGGAGCAAGTCTTGAGGGACGGCTTCATCAAGGCGACGGCGCTTGATCGGCGGCGGGGCGGGGCGACGGTTCATGTGACGAACCATTGCCTCATTTGGGGCTGCGACCAGACCGATGGAACGATCGTTCGTTAACCTTCAAACCGGCCGGTGACGAAAAGCCTGACCTGGGCGATAGCCGCACGCACAAAGACCCGAAGGTTGCGGCGGGGTGCGGTGCCGTCCAGCATCTTGGCGCTGACTGTGGCGTACAAATGAAGCCTGCAGGTAATCAGCACGGCACGCAGCGCATGGCAGCGGTCGATCACCAGCACCACCCGGCCGGTCCTTGGCGCGTGCAGGATCGGCAAGGCAAAGCAGGTGTTTTCTTTTGTTGTGGAGGAGCGGTCTTCCAGTTGGATGCGATTTGGGGCACGTCAGCGGCAAGGCAGATGTCCCTGATCACCTGCGCCTCGGACGGGCCATGTTACCTGGGCCACCGCAGGCAATCAGGGCATCTGAGGTGCCATTCGTCACCAGCGCAGCCCCCTTCAGCGCGCGCCGCTTCAGGGTCGGCAAGGGGATGCCGCCCACCCAGTCTTCCTCCCAAAGACTGCGGCCCAAAGACTGCGGCCCAAAGCACAAGCGCCATGACATGGCACTGGTCCGGTTAGCTTGCGCAGGCGCTGTCAGGGTCAGATAACATGCCGGTTTCCGGATCGAGCGAACCAAGGTCTTGCCCGCTGCTGATCCGGCACAAGCAGCCTGACCGGTTTCGGCTTATTCAAGCTTTCAGGTTTGACAAAGCGTCAAGAAGGTCCATCAAATGGTCAACCCTTTCCCGGCCGAAGCGCCCTTCCAGTTCGGCATAGATGCGGGCAGAATCTGGGCTGACGCGGCGCAACAGATCGCGGCCCGCAGGCGCGATGGCCAGCATGACGCGGCGGCCGTCGCCCTCGTCGCGGGCCTTCACAATCAGACCACGCTCGGTCAGAGATTTGATCATGCGGGTCAACGAGGGCGCAAGGATATTGGCGCGCTCTGCCACATCTGAGGCGTCAAGCGCTCCAGCCTCGCCCAGCACCCGGATCACCCGCCATTGCGGTTCGTTGACGCCGTAACTTTCCAGCATGGGGCGAAAGTGGCTCATCACCACTTCGCGTGCGCGCAGCAACGACATCGGCAACGAGCGTTGCGTGGCACGCGGCGCAAGGCTGTCTTCTGGCAGGTCATCGGTCATGAAACCGCAGTGCCACAGCGATTGCGCCATTTCAAGCAAGGGCGCGCGCCAGGACGCTTGACTTGAGGGTGTTTCCATATTTAACATGTTAATCATATGGAGGAACCCATGCCGCATCTGACCGTCGAGTATTCCGCCAATCTGGCTGCCAAGACCGATCTGGACGCTTTGTGCCGCGCCTTGCATCAGGCGATGCGGGACACCGGACTGTTTGAACTGGGCGCCATCCGGGTGCGCGCTTTGGCAGCGCAGCATTATGCCGTGGCCGACCTGCTGCCCGAAAACGCCTTCGCCGCCCTTTATCTCCGGATCGGCGCGGGGCGGACGAGCGAGGACAAGACGCGGGCCGGTCAGTTGATCTTTGAAGCTGCCACCACCGCGCTGGCCCCGCTGTTCACCACCCCGCATTTCGCCCTGACGCTTGAGATCATAGAGATCGACCCCGCCGTCAGCTGGAAGAAGAACGCCATTCACCCACGCATTCGTTCGCAAGAGGCCAAGCATGTCTGAACTCACCACCAACATCGCCAAGGCCGAAGGGTATCTTGCCCGTTTCCGCAAGGACGGTGTCTTGAACCATATCGGTGGCAAGGCAGTGCCTGCGCTGGATGGCGGTACGTTCGAGACGATCTGTCCGGTCGATCTGCAACCTTTGGCGCAGGTGGCGCGGGGCAAGGCTGCGGATATTGCGGCAGCGGCGGCGGCGGCCAAAGCAGCGTTTCCGGCATGGCGGTCGATGGAGGGCGATGCGCGCAAGGCCCTGCTGCACAAGATCGCCGATGCAATCGAGGCGCGGGCCGAAGAAATCGCGTTTGTCGAGGCGATGGACACCGGGCAAAGCATCCGTTTCATGGCCAAGGCCGCCCTGCGCGGGGCCGAGAATTTCCGCTATTTTGCCGACCTCGCCCCGCAGGCACGGGATGGGCAAAGCTTGCGCGCCAAGGGCCAGGTCAATGTCACCAGCCGCTCGCCGATAGGTCCGGTGGGCATCATCACGCCGTGGAACACGCCGTTCATGCTGTCAACATGGAAGATTGCGCCGGCTTTGGCGGCTGGCTGTACGATCGTTCACAAACCGGCAGAACTGTCGCCACTGTCTGCCCGTCTGCTGGTTGAGATTGCGGAAAGTGCAGGCTTGCCCGCCGGGGTCTGGAACCTTGTGAACGGTTTTGGCGAGGATGCCGGACGGGTCTTGACAGAACATCCCGATATCAGGGCCGTAGGCTTTGTCGGCGAAAGCCGCACCGGGTCGATGATCATGCGGCAAGGGGCAGATACACTGAAGCGGGTGCATTTTGAACTGGGGGGCAAGAACCCGGTCATCGTGTTCGCCGATGCGGATCTTGAACGGGCGGCGGATGCGGCGTGCTTCATGATCTATTCGCTGAACGGCGAACGTTGCACCTCGTCGTCGCGCCTGCTGGTGGAAACCTCGATCTACGACACCTTCACCGCCATGGTCGCCGACCGCGCCAGGCGGATTGCGGTGGGCCATCCTTTGGACCCCAAGACAGTGGTAGGCCCGCTGATCCATCCGGAGCATGAGGCGAAGGTGCTGGACTATATCGCCTTAGGGCAAGCCGAGGGTGCAACATTGGCCGCCGGGGGCACCAAGGTTGCCGGGCCGGGATGCTATGTGACGCCCGCCCTGTTCACAAACGCCAACAACGGGATGCGGATCGCGCAAGAGGAAATCTTCGGCCCCGTCCTGACCGCCATTCCCTTCGCGGATGAGGCAGAGGCTTTGGCGATTGCCAACGACGTGCAGTATGGGCTGGCGGGGTATCTGTGGACCTCGGACATAACCCGTGCCTTCCGGTTCTCGGATGCGCTGGAAGCCGGAATGGTCTGGGTGAATTCGGAAAACGTCCGCCATCTGCCGACGCCGTTTGGCGGGGTCAAGAACTCTGGCATCGGGCGGGATGGTGCCGACTGGTCGTTTGATTTCTATATGGAGACCAAGAACGTCTCTTTCGCAACGTCTCAACACAAGATCCAGAAGCTGGACAGCTAAGCCTAAGGTCAGCGAAGGCCCAATCCATTTCCCGGTCCCTTGACCCACAGGAGCCCACATGCCCGTCCCAAGCCCCGTTCTTTACCCGCCCTTCAACGTCATCCGCCTAAGCCACGTTGACCTTGGCGTGACCGATCTTGCCGCATCCCGTGCCTTTTACGTGGATACTTTGGGCCTTCAGGTCACGCATGAGGACCACACGGCCATCTATCTGCGCGCGATGGAGGAACGCGGCCACCATTGCGTGATCTTGCGCAAGTCTGCCACGGCAGAGGTCGGCGTGCTGGGCTTCAAGGTCTATGCCGAGGCCGATCTGGACGCCGCGCACGCCTTCTTTGCCGGGCAATATCTGCCAGTGGAATGGGTGGCCAAGCCCTTCATGCGCCGCACCCTGCGCACCGCTGACCCGTTCGGCATCCCGCTGGAATTCTACACCCAGATGGACCGCCTGCCCCCGATCCAACAGAAATATGCGCTGTATAACGGCGTCAAACCGCTGCGGATTGATCATTTCAACTGCTTCTCACCCGACGTCGATGCCTCGGTCGCGTTCTACAACGCATTCGGCTTCCGGGTGACGGAGTATACCGAGGATGAAGTCTCGCGCCGCCTGTGGGCCGCGTGGATGCACCGCAAGGGTGGCGTCCATGACATGGCCTTTACGAACGGGCGCGGGCCAAGGCTGCATCATGTGGCGTTCTGGGTGCCGACACCCTTGAACATCATCGACCTGCTGGACCTGATGGCTACCACTGGCTATGTCGCAAACATTGAACGCGGGCCGGGGCGGCATGGCATTTCCAACGCGTTCTTTCTGTATGTGCTGGACCCGGATGGCCACCGGATCGAATTATACTGCTCGGATTATCAAACCGTCGACCCCGACCTTGAACCGATCAAATGGAACCTGAAGGACCCGCAGCGCCAGACGCTGTGGGGGGCGCCAGCGCCGAAAAGCTGGTTTCAGAATGGATCAGCCTTCGCCGGGGTTCCCATCCTTGACCCCACGCTGAACGCGCAACCGATCGTGGCTCCATGAGGTTTGCAAGCTTTACCCATCAGGGCCGCCAAAGCTGGGGTGCGGTCACTGGTGCCGGAATCATCGACCTTTCCGCCCATGCCACTGGCCTGCGGCAGGTCATTGAAGCAGGCAGCCTGCCCCGGATGACTGACGTGGCGGCAGGTCTGTCGGCGGATATCGCACTGGCGGAAATCCAGTTCGACATTCCGGTGCGCGACCCCGAGAAGATCCTGTGTGTCGGCGTCAACTACCCTGACCGCAATGCCGAGTATAAGGACGGTCAGGAAGCCCCGCCCTATATGTCGCTTTTCCCGCGCTTTCCCCGCAGCTTTACCGGCGCGGGGCGGCCTTTGATCCGCCCGCCAGAAAGCCCGCAGTTGGATTACGAGGGCGAAGTCACCATCATCATCGGCAAGGCCGGCCGCCGCATTGCCGAGGCTGACGGCTATGCACATATCGCCGCCGCGACCCTCGCCAACGAAGGCACCATCCGCGACTGGGTGCGCCATGCCAAGTTCAACGTCACGCAAGGCAAGAACTGGGACAGGTCTGGGTCGATCGGGCCATGGCTGGTGCCGTTCACCGATCCGGCGCAACTGGATGATATTGCCTTGCAAACAAGGGTGAACGGGCAGGTCCGGCAGAAGGATCGCACCGCCCGGATGATGTTCAGCTTCCGCAAGATCGTGGCTTATATCTCGACCTTCACCACCCTTGTGCCCGGCGACGTCATTCTGTGCGGCACCCCAACCGGGGCGGGCGCAAGGGCGGACCCGCCGGTCTGGCTGAAGCCCGGCGACGTGGTCGAGGTTGAGGCCGATGGCCTTGGCATTCTTCGCAATCCCATTCACGACGAGGTGCAGTGATGCTGACGCCTTCCGAAATTGCCACCGCCGCCGCCCTGTTGGTCGAGGCGGAAAAGCTTAGGGTGCAGACCGGGCTTTTGTCGCTGCAACACCCTCAGATGACGATGGACGACGCCTATGCCGTGCAGGCGGCCTACGTCGCCGCCGGCCATGCGCAAGGCCACCGGACGATTGGCTGGAAGATCGGGCTGACCTCGAAAGCCATGCAATCCGCGCTGAACATTGCGACCCCGGACTCGGGCGTTTTGATGGATGACATGGCGTTTGAAGACTGCGCCACCATTCCCGCTGACCGCTTCATCCAGCCAAGGATAGAGGCGGAACTGGCTTTCGTGCTGAAATCCCCCCTGAGAGGGCCGGGCGTCACCGTCACCGATGTGCTGAACGCCACCGATTTCATCGTGCCCGCGCTGGAAATCCTCGACACCCGCATCCTGCGCGTTGATCCTGCGTCAGGCAAGACCCGCACCATCTTTGACACCATAGCCGACAACGCGGCCAACGCCGGGATTGTCACCGGAGGCCGTGCCATGCGGCCTGACAGCTTTGATCTACGCTGGGCCGGGGCCATCGTGATGCGCAATGCCGAGGTTGAGGAAACCGGCCTTGGCGCGGGCGTGCTGAACCAACCGGCACGGGGGATTGCGTGGCTGGCCAACCGTCTGGCATTGTATGGCCAGCGGATCGAGGCGGGGCAGATCGTGCTGTCAGGGTCATTCATCCGCCCAATCGAGGCGCGGCACGGCGATACGATCCTCGCGGATTTTGGCCCGATGGGCACGGTCGGCTGTTACTTTGCCTGAAGTTAGACGGAGATCTTCATGCCATCTTTGCCGACATATAGCGTGCCGCTGAAGAAGGGCACCACAGCGTCGCGCCAATTACCTTCGCCGTAGTCAGGGTCATCCGACGGAATCAAATGATGCAGCGCCAGCGCCTTGACTCCAGCCTCGGTGGCGGTCTGGGCGGCATCGCCCGCCGCCGTGTGAGACTGGCGCAAGTGCTGCAAAAGGCGTCCGTCGCCATTGCCGATGCGGGCGGCAAGCGGGACCAGCGCTTCATTCAGCATGGCCTCGTGGATCAGCAGATCAGCGCCTTGGGCGAAGGGGGCGAGGGCCGGATTGGGTGCTGTGTCACCGGAAAACACCACGGTTTTGTGCGTGGCCCGGAACCGCAGCGACAGGCTTTCCTGCAACGGCGGATGGATGCTGGCGATGGTGTCCAGCGTGACCGGGCCAAGGGTCACGGTATCGCCCGCCATCAGGGGGTGCAGGGTAATTGTTCCATCCCTGATGATCACATAGACCCTCGGCGGTCTGCGTTTTTCATGGCAAAGTCTATCCTGAGGGACATTCGAAGCGAGAAAACCCTGCCAATAGCGGGTCAACCCCGTGGGGCCATGGACCTGCACCGGGGTTTTCAGGCCAGCCGTCCATGCCGTGTGCAAAAGGGGACCAAGTTCCAGGTAGTGGTCGGAATGCAGGTGGGTGATGACGATGGTGGCCAGGTCCTTCAGTGCAAAGCCCTGATCGACCAGCCCACGTGTCACGCCCAGCCCGCAATCCACGACGATGCTTTGCCCCGACAGCTGCACCAAGGACGATGTCGGCATTGGCGAGCCATGCCGTATCGCAGGCCCGCCCTTGGTGCCCAGAAGGATGACATGGTCGCTCATACCGACGCCAGCCCGGTGTCGATGGCGGACAGGATCACCTCCACATCCGCCTCGGACAAGATCAACGGCGGTGAGAGGATGATGTTATTGCCAGACACCCGGATCATGGCCCCGGCTTTGTAGGCCGCAGCCTGCACCTTTGCGGACACGGCCTTGTCGGCAGGTTTTTTGCTGGCGCGGTCGGCGACCAGTTCCACGGCATGCATCAGGCCATAGCCGCCCCGGACATCGCCAACAACCTCGTGCTTTTCCTGCAAGGCCAGCAACCCGGAATGCATCTGCACACCCCGGGCGGCGGCGTTGTCCTTGACGTTCAGGCGTTGGGTTTCGGCAAGGCAGGCCAGCGCAGCCGCCGCCCCGACCGGGTGGCCGGAATAGGTGTAACCGTGACCGATGGCGGCCTTGCCGGTCTCGTCCTTTTCAAACACATCCGCCACCTCTTCTGCGATCATCACCGCGCCGAAGGGGAAATAGGCGTTGGTGATGGCCTTGGCGGTGCAGGCGAAATCGGGCTTCACGCCCCACAGGCGGCTGCCGGTCCAGGCCCCGGTGCGGCCAAAGGCGGTGATCACCTCATCCGCGATCAGAAGGATGCCGTTCTTGCGGCAGATTGCCGCCACGCCGGGCATGAAGGACGGATGCGGCGGGATCACACCGCCAGCGCCCAGGATCGGTTCCATGATGAAGGCGGCGATGGTGCCTGCGCTTTGGAAGGCGATCTCGTCCTCCAGCGCCTGAAGGCACAGTTGCGCCAGCTTCTCAGGGTCGGTTTCATTGAAAGGGTTACGGTAGGGGAAAGGTGCCGGGATGTGGAAGCAGCCGGGCAGCAGGGGTTCATACGCCGTGCGGAAGTTGGCGTTGCCGTTGACGGACGCACCGCCGAAATGGGTGCCGTGGTAGCCTTTCTTCAAGGACAGGAACTTGGTGCGGGCCGGTTCGCCCTTGATCTTGTGGTACTGCCGTGACAGGCGCAGCGCGGTTTCCACCGAGTCAGACCCGCCGGACGTATAGAAAGCCCGCGTCAGGCCATCGGGTTCGAAGAACTTGCGCAGTTCTTCCGACAGTTCAATCACCGCGTCATTCGAGGTGCCGCGGAAAATGGAATAATAGGGCAAGCGGTCAAGCTGGGCCGCGATGGCGTCCTTGATCGGCTGGCAGGAATAACCAAGGTTGACGTTCCACAAGCCGCCCACGCCATCGACAACCTCGTGCCCGTCAATGTCGGTGATCCGCGTGCCAGCGCCACCCACGATGATCGCCGGCGGGTTCTTCAGGCTGTCGGACGGCGCTGCCATCGGGTGCCACAGGCTGCGTGCGTTGTTGGCCTTGATGTAGTTGTCGTCCTTCATGGGATTGCCTCTTGGGTTCTGCGCCACAGCGCGTCGAGTTCTGATGGGATCTGGCCGCCCCAGGCTGCCATCGCCTCACGCGCGGCGGCGATCAGGGCGGTCAGGGTTCGGGCGGAAGCCGAGGGCACCATCCGGGTGACCGGGGCGGCCACGGCAATGGCGCCCGACACCGTACCACGGGCATCGAACAGCGGCAGGGCAAGGCTGGCGACATCTGCCTCGAATGTCTCAACCGTGCGGGCATGGCCAAGGCGGCGCACTTCGGCCATGAGGCTGCGAACCTCGGCGGCGCGCTGCGGGGTGGATTTGGTCACCGGGGCCAAAGGCTGCGACAGAACGGCCTCGGCCAGTTGCGGCGTCATATGGGCCAGCACGGCGTAACCGGATGAGGTGGCGTGGAAGGGCAGCACCTCGACATCCTCCATCATCACCTTCATCGCATGGGCGGAGGAATAGGCATAGGCCAGCGTCGCCAGCTTGCCGCCGACAAGGTGGGACATATGCGCCGTCTCTCCGGTGGCCTGGGCCAGACGTTGCAGGATCGGCACGGCAAGGTCTCGCAAAGGCACTGCCGCTTCGCGCAAGGCGGCCAGCCTAATGACAGCCGGACCAATGCGGTATTCGCGTGATTCGGGAATTTGTTCTGCCAGCCCGTGGTCCACCAGTTCCGACATCAGACGAAAACAGGTGGCCTTGTTGACGCCTGACAATCGGGCAAGGCCCGACAGGCCGATCACCGGTCGGGTGCGGTCGAAATAATCCAGCAAAGACAGTGCTTTCGAGGTGGTTCCCATCAGCCCCAGTTCCGCGCCTTGCTTGAAAGTCAGGCAGCTCGCCCCGCCCTTGGCCAAATCAGTTGACAGAAAGCCATGCACCCTGTCAATCTAATTTCGAACCGTCGGTTCATATAATAAACCACATAGCTGGCGGTCAACGCTGGCAATCCACACAGTGACAGGAAGGGGATAGAGAAATGATACGCGTCGCAATTCAACGGGGTGTGCAGCATGGCGGATGATACCAATCAACTGCGCAAGAACTCGCTTGGCGTGGGGGCGATCACCTTTCTGGTGGTGTCGGCTGCGGCACCCCTGACCGGGGCAGCCGGCGGCATTCCGCCCTCGATGCTGTTTGGCAATGGCGCGGGGATCGCGGGCAGCTTCCTGATCGTGACGCTGATCCTTGTGGCGTTTTCGGTGGGCTACGTCGCCATGTCGCGCCACGTAAAGAACGCCGGGGCGTTTTACGCCTTCGCGACACAGGGGCTTGGAGGCCGCGTCGGCGGCGGTGCTGCGCTGATCGCCATCCTGTCTTACAACGCCATGCAAATCGGCCTTCTGGGCCTGCTGGGGGCTGTCGCCTCTGGCACCTTCGGCGGCTGGGGACTGAACCTGCCGTGGTATGTGTGGAGCTTCATCGCCATCGCCATCGTCGCCGTGCTGGGCTACCGGCAGGTCGATCTGTCGGCCAAGGTGCTGATGGGGCTTGTGCTGCTGGAATTCGCCATCATCATCCTGTTGGACGTCACCATCGCCGTCAAAGGCGGCGCGGCTGGCCTGAACCTGCAACCGTTTACGTGGAGCCAGATCACCTCTGGCACGCCCTCCATCGGCATCCTGTTCTGCTTTGCCGGTTTCATCGGGTTCGAGGCGACGACGATCTATTCCGAAGAGGCCAGGAACCCCGCCGTTACCGTGCCGAAAGCCACCTATATCTCGGTTCTGGCGATTGGCATCTTCTACACCGTCACCGCGTGGCTGATGGTGATGGGGATCGGCGTTGACCACTTGATGCCAACCTTGCAGGGCATGGACCCGTCAGGCTTCCTGTTCATGCTGGGCGAGACTTATATCGGCCATTCCCTCACAACCGTGATGGGCGTGTTGTTCATGACCTCGCTGTTCGCCGCTGTTCTGGCCTTCCACAACGCCGTGGCGCGCTACAAGTTCGTGGCCGGGCGTGAAGGCATCTTGCCCGACAGCGTGGGCAAGACCCATGCACAGCACCAAAGCCCGCACATCGGTTCTGTCATCCAGACCGTGATTGCGGTGGTCATGGTCGGGTTGTTTGCAGCACTCGGGTTGGACCCGGTGCTTAACCTGTTTGTCTGGCTCAGCCAGATGGGCACCCTGGGCATCCTGGGCCTGATGGCGCTGACCTCGTTCTCGGTCATGGCGTTCTTTGCCCGTGATGCCTTGGGAGAAGGTGTATGGTCCACCAAGATCTGGCCGCTGATCACCGGTCTGGTGATGGCGGCGCTGTTCGTGAAGATATTCATGGACTTCGGCGCGCTGACCGGCTCGAAAGGTGTCTTGGCCGTAGCCTTGCCCGCACTGGTGCCGCTGTTCGGCGTGATCGGCTATCTGATGGCCAGCAACCTCGCCCGCCGCGACCCGGCCCGCTTTGCCGCCATGGGTCAGGGCCGCTGACAAGAACCGCCCCTCCCCATCGGGGAGGGGCTTACCCCGAGGATGCCATGACCCAAGACCAGATCGACCGCCTTGCCGCCCTGCCCGTGCCCCCCGGTCGCCTGCTGATCGAGGGCACTTGGGAGGCGGGCGAGGATGAACCCCTGCCCGTCCACTCCCCCATCGACGGATCGTTGCTGACCACGGTGGAAAGTGCCAGTGCGGCGGATGTGGAACGGGCCACCGCTTCCGCGCGCAAGGCGTTCGAGGATGGCCGCTGGACGCAGCAATCGCCCGCCGCCCGCAAAGCCGTGCTGTTGCGGCTGGCCGATCTGATCGACAAGCACGCGCTGGAACTGGCCGTGCTGGGTGTCCGCGACAATGGCACCGAAATCAGCATGGCCCTGAAGGCTGAACCCGGATCGGCTGCGCAGACCTTCCGCTGGTATGCCGAAGCCATCGACAAGGTTTACGGAGAGATTGCCCCCACCGCGCAGAACGTGCTGGCACTTGTGCACCGAGAGCCGGTTGGCGTCGTGGCTGCCATCGTGCCATGGAACTTCCCCCTGATGATCGGCGCGTGGAAGCTGGCTCCGGCTTTGGCGGCTGGCAATTCTGTGGTGCTGAAACCGGCCGAGACCGCTTCGCTGACCATCCTCCGCCTCGCCGAGCTGGCGCTGGAGGCGGGCCTGCCGCCCGGCGTGTTGAACGTGGTGACAGGCCCCGGCCGCACCACGGGTGAGGCTTTGGCCCTGTCAATGGATGTCGATGTGCTGGTCTTCACCGGATCAGGCCCCACCGGGCGGCGGCTGATGGAATACTCCGCCCGGTCAAACCTGAAACGGGTCTATCTGGAACTGGGCGGCAAAAGCCCCAACATCGTCTTTGCCGATGCGCCTGACCTGACCGCTGCCGCCAAGGCCGCCGCCAACGCCATCTTCCGCAATTCCGGGCAGGTTTGTGTGGCCGGGTCCAGATTGCTGGTCGAGGCTTCCGTGGCGGATGACTTTCTTGCCGCCCTGACCAAGGCCACCAAAGGCATGGTCCTTGGCAACCCGCTGTCGCTGGCCACCCAGATCGGCGCGGTCAACTCTCCGCAGCAACTGACCCGCAATCTTGGCTTCATCGACTCAGCCCGGGCGGATGGCAACCAGATCCTGACGGGCGGCATCCGCGCCCGGGTGGAAAGCGGCGGCTGGTATATGGAACCCACCATCATCGCAGGCGTCCGCGCCACCGACCGCCTGTTCCGCGAAGAGGTCTTCGGCCCGGTCCTGTCCGTCACCACCTTCACCACCGAGGCCGAGGCTTTGGCGCTGGCCAATGCCACCGACTACGGCCTCGCCTCGGGTGTCTGGACCGCAAACCTCTCCCGCGCGCACCGCATGATCCGGGGCATCCGGGCTGGCGTGGTGCATGTGAACACCTATGGCGGCACCGACGGCACCGTGCCGATGGGCGGCGTGCGCCAATCCGGAAACGGCCATGACAAGTCGCTGCATGCCTTGGACAAGTACACCGACCTCAAGACCGCGTGGATCGCCCTGTGACGACAGCCGTGACGACAGCCGTAACGACAGCTGACCTTCTTGCCCGCCGGGCCAGACTGCTGGGCCCGAACGTACACACCTTCTACGAGGACCCCGTCCATCTGGTGCGCGGCCTTGGCACCAAGGTCTGGGATGCGACGGGCCGCGAATACCTCGACTGTTACAACAACGTTCCCCACGTCGGCCATTGCCACCCAACGGTGGTCGCGGCGATCTGCCGTCAAGCCAGCCAACTCAACACCCACACCCGATATCTGCACGACGGCATCCTCGACTATGTTGATCGCCTGACGGAAACCTTTGACGGTGCCCTGAAAACCGCGATCCTGACCTGCACCGGCTCCGAAGCCAACGACATCGCCCTGCGCATGGCCGAGGCTGTGACGGGCAAGCGCGGCATCATCGCGACTGACCACACCTATCACGGCAACACCACCGCCGTAGCCCAACTGTCGCGCACCAATATCCCGGCAACCGGGAATGGCTCCCACATACGCCACGTCCCCGCCCCCGACAGCTACCGCCCCTTGGACGGCGTTGCCGGGATGGCGCATGCCCTTGCCTTCGCGGCCAAGGTTGAACAGGCGATTGCCGACCTTGAAATCTCCGGCCACGGCTTCGCGGCCATCATCCTTTGCCCCGCCTTCCTGAACGAGGGCTTCCCGATGCTGGACAGTTTCTGGCTTGACCCCGTGGCGCAGGTCGTCCGCAAGGCCGGCGGCCTGTTCATCGCAGACGAGGTTCAGCCCGGCTTTGGTCGCAACGGCGAAGCCGTCTGGGGCCACCAACGCATCGGCATCCAACCCGATATCGTCACCATGGGCAAGCCGATGGGCAACGGCCATCCCATCGCCGGAGTGGTGACAACGATGGAGATCATGACCGCTTTCCGCCAGGGCTTTCGCTATTTCAACACCTTCGGCGGCAATCCCGTCAGTTGCGCCGCTGCCATGGCCGTTCTTGACGTGCTGCGGGATGAAGCCTTGCAGGACAACGCCCGCAGCGTCGGTGCCTATGCCAAGGCCGTGCTAAAGACACTTGCCCTGCGGCACGAAGCCATCGGCGACATTCGCGGCCATGGCCTGTTCTTCGGGGCAGAAATGGTCACCGACCGCGCCCTGAAAACCCCCGCCCCGAAATTCACCACCCGCGTCGCCAACGAAATGCGCCAGCGCGGCGTTCTGATGAACAAGCTTGGCATCCACTACAACACCCTGAAAATCCGCCCTCCCATGCCGTTCTCCCGCGTCGATGCCGACCAGATGCTGCACACGCTGGACGCCGTCCTGACCGACCTTGGCCCTGCAATTGACTGACACCGTAACCTTGGCGCTAACCCTTTGGGGCCTGTCCGGCCACAAGGCCACGCTGGTGGCTGAACGCGAGAACCTCGTTTACCGCGTCGACGCCACTCCCCCCCTCGCCCTCCGCCTGCACCGGCGGGGCATGCGCAGCCAAGCCGAGCTTGTGTCAGAACTCGATTGGATGGCAGCGCTGCAAGCCCGGGGCCTAAGCGTCCCCCGCCCCCACCCCGCACTGGACGGGGCGCTGTGCCATGACATCAATGGCCAGATCGTTGATGTTCTAAGCTGGCTTGACGGTGTGCCGATGGGCATCGGCGGGCGGCTGAACCCGGCGATTGACGGAACGGCGGCCTACCGTGCCCTTGGGCTGGCCATGGCCAAGCTACACCTGAAAAGTGACAACTGGACGCCGCCGCCGCAGTTCCTGCGTCCGGCATGGAACCTTGACGGTCTCTTGGGTGAAGCCCCGCTTTGGGGCCGTTTCTGGCAGAACCCGCGTCTGACCGCCGCCGAGGCAGCCCTGATGGCCAGGGCCCGCGTCAAAGCGGCTGCGATGCTGGCAGCCTTGCCCGCCCCCGACTACGGCCTGATCCATGCCGACCTGGTTCAGGAAAACGTCCTGATCGGCCCGAATGGCCCGCATCTGATCGACTTCGACGACGGCGGCTTTGGCTACCGGCTGTTCGACATGGCCACCGTCCTGAACTTCATCCTGCGCGAGCCTGACCCTGAACCGCTGCAACAAGCCTTCACCCAAGGCTACCTTGTTACCCGCGCCATAGACCTGACCGCCCTGCCCCTGTTCCAGACCCTGCGCGCCCTGTCCTATGTCGGCTGGATTGTCCCGCGCCTGTCCGAACCCGGCGCAGACGCCCGCCACACCCGCTTCATCACCCTCGCCAGCCGTATGGCGCAAACCCTTCTGACCTGAGGACCCCATGAACCTGCCAACCAAAACCATCCTCGTCGTCGGCAGCTATGACACCAAGGATGACGAACTGTCCTACCTTGCTGGGGTGATCCGGTCGCAGGGTGGGGCGGTGCTGACGATGGATGTATCCGTGCTGGGCAACCCCAAGGCGGCGACCGACATCAGCAAGCATCAGGTGGCAAAGGCGGCAGGGTCTTCCATCGAACAGGCAATTGCGGCGGAGGATGAGAATGTCGCCATGCAAGTCATGGCGCGGGGCTCGGCCACGCTTGCGCTGCGACTGCACAGTGAGGCGCGCTTTGACGGCGTGATCGTGCTGGGCGGGTCAATGGGCACCGATCTGGCGCTTGACCTGTGCGCGGCGTTGCCCTTGGGGGTGCCGAAGTATGTGGTTTCAACGGTCAGCTTTTCCGCGATGATCCCGCCGGAACGGCTGGCGCCTGACCTTCAGATGATCCTGTGGGCAGGCGGGCTGTACGGGCTGAATTCGGTCTGCAAAGCCTCACTTTCGCAGGCGGCGGGCGCGGTCTTGGGGGCGGCGCGGGCGGTGGAGCCGCCGAACCGCAGCAAGCCGCTGATCGGCATGACCTCGTTCGGCAAGACCGTGCTGCGCTATATGGTGGCGCTGAAACCGGCCTTGGAGGCGCGGGGATTCGAGGTGGCGGTGTTTCATGCCACCGGCATGGGCGGACGGGCGTTTGAAAGCCTTGCCGCCGAGGGTGCCTTCGCCGCCGTGCTGGACTTCGCCCCGCAAGAGGTTGGCAACCATCTGTTCGGATCGGCCATCACCGCAGGGCCTGACCGGATGACAGCGGCGGGCAAGCGGGGCATTCCACAACTGGTGTCCTTGGGCTGCTGCGATCTGGTGGACCTTGTCGGCTGGCACCCCCTGCCCGCCCGCTTTGCCCATCATGCAGCCCATGCGCACAACCGGCTGCTGTCGTCGGTTGTCCTCAATGCTGAAGAACGCCGCGAACTGGCGCGCACGTTGTCAGACCGTCTGGCGCAGGCGACAGGCGAGACCGTCCTGATCCTGCCGCGCCACGGTGACAACGAATGGGACCGCGAGGGTGGACCTTTGGCCGACCCTGCGGCCTATGCCGCCTTTCTGGATGAGTTGCAAAGCACCTGCCCGGCCCATGTCCGCCAGATTGCGCTGGATGCCCATATCAACGATGAAGCCTTTGCCGATGCAGCCTTGCAGGTGGTCGATGACTGGATTGCGCGGGGGCTGCTGACCGCCTGACTGGACCAAAGCGCGTGCATCCGCTAACACCAAGCCACAGCAGACCGAAGGGCTTTGCGCATGATCCACCAGAACTCCGGTCTTGTTCAGCGCATTCTGAACCGGATCGACCTTGGCCTTCTGAACCCCGGTGACAGTCTGGATGAGGCCGAACTGGTTGCCACTTTCGGCGTCTCACGCACGCCGGTGCGGGAAGCGATCTTGCAGCTTGAAGCCGTGGGCCTTGTCCGCCGCCTGCCGCGCAAAGGTGCCACGATCTTCCGGCCGACGCTGGAAGAATTCCTCGCCATTCTGGAGGTCCACGCCAAGCTTGAAGGCCAGGCCGCAGGCCTCGCCGCCCGCCGCCTGTCCAAACAGGGGGCTGTTGCGCTGGAGGCGGCTGTGGCGGCCTGCGAGGTCCATGCCACGCAGCAGGGCGATGCCGACCCCGACAGCTACTATCAGCTGAACCTGCGCTTCCACGAATGCGTGGCGATGGCTGCGGGCAATGCCGTGCTGGTGGATTTCGTCAAGACCAACGCGCGGAAATTGCTGGCCTATTACCGGGCGCGCTACAAATTCTCTGGTGTCATTGCAGACTCCGCCAAGGACCACCGCGCCATAGCCGCCCTGATCTTCGACCGCCAGACTGAAAAGGCGGAAGAAACCATGCAGCGCCATGTCCAGTTCGATCAGGTCACCGCGATGGACCTTTTGGCGGCGCTGTCCTAGGCCTGCTCGAAAAAAGCGATGATCCAGCCTGCCATCCGGTCGGCATCGG
>JAYSQA010000137.1:0-2034 GCA_043721775.1 Rhodobacterales bacterium | reverse complement strand
CTGCATGTGTCGACGCTGATGAAGAAGATGGCGATCGCGGCGATCTACCGGCGGCCGAACATCTCGAAGCCGGCGTCGTGACACAAGGCCTACCCCTATCTGCTGCGCAAGTTGGCGGTGTCGCGGCCCAACCAAGTGTGGGCCACCGACATCACCTATATGCCGATGGCACGCAGCTTCGTCTACCTCATCGCCATCGTCGACTGGTTCAGCCGCCGAGTTTTGTCATGGCGGCTGTCGATCACGTTGGAGACGGATTTCTGCATCGAGGCGTTGGAGGAAGCGCTGACGCGCTTCGGAGCCCTGGAGATCTTCAATACCGTACGCATCCGATAGCGACCGCCTTGCCGGGTTGATTTGATCCGCGCATTTTTGCGCGCATGGATAATGTCAGTAACGATGTATTTGGCGGCGTTCGCCGTTTGGACGTGGTGAACACCGGCCGGCGCAGGCGCTGGAGCGACGAGGCGAAGCGGGGCATTGTTGCCGAGGCGTTCGAGAGTGGCATTTCGGTCTCGACGGCAGCGCGGCGTCATGGCGTGGACCCGTCCCAGATCTATGACTGGCGTCGAACGCAGTTGCGGCGCCTTCCTGAGTATGGCGGGTTTGTCCCGGTGGTTGTGACGCCCGCGGTGCCGGCGCCGTGCGCGCGCGGCCAGATGGAGATCATCTGTGGCAACGGTCGCCGGATTATCGTCGACCGCGATGTCGATGTCCCAGCATTGCTCCGGGTGGTGGCGGGTCTCGAGCGATGATCCCCGAGCCGGGTGGCGCCAGGATCTGGATTGCGCTGGGTCACACCGACATGCGTCGAGGCATGCGAGGGCTGGCGCTGCAGGTCCAGGAGGGTCTGAAGCGGGATCCCCATCAAGGCGATCTGTATATTTTTCGGGGGCGCAGTGGCGCGCTGGTCAAAATCCTTTGGCATGACGATTTCGGCATGTCGTTGTATGCAAAAAAGCTTGAGCGCGGACGTTTTATCTGGCCGTCTGCCAAGGACGGCGCCGTGGCGATCTCGGCCTCGGCGATGGCCTGTCTGCTGGAAGGTGTCGACTGGCGGAACCCGCAAAAAGCCTGGCGTCCGGGCACGGTTGGATAGTCGGGTCTTGCTGATTGGGCTTGGGTTAGCGGGCTGATTCTGCTATAGATTCTGGCAATGGAACTGCTCTCGGCCCGTGATATGCAAGCGCTGCGCGATGACGCTGCGCTTGCCGCAATGCGGGCCACCGAGGCCGAGGCCGAGGTCGCGCGGGTCAGGGCAATCAACGCTGATCTGGTCGCCCGCAACGCCTATCTCGAGCTGCAAAACGCAAAGATGCGGCGTGTCCTGCATGGACCATCGTCAGAACGCTCGCGCCATCTCATCGAGCAGATGGAACTTCGCTTCGAAGAACTCGAGGCCACCGCGACCGAAGCCGAGATCGCCGCGCAGCAGGCCGTCGCAAAAGCCACGACCGTTGCGGCCTTCACCCGCCCGGCCCGCACCCGCCGCGCGTTGCCAGAAGGTCTGCCCGTCGAGCGGATCGTCATTCCCGCCGTCGAGGTGTGCCCCTGCTGCGGGTCCGATAATCTGAGCAAGCTTGGCGAAAGCGTCAGCCGCGCCCTGGAGACGGTGCCCGCCCACCACAAGATCATCGAGACCGTCCGCGAACGCTTCTCCTGCCGCGCATGCCAGACCATCACCCAGCCGCCGGCACCGTTCCACGTCACGCCGCGTGCCATGTTCGGCCCGCACTTCCTCGCCAGCCTCGCGTTCAACAAGTTCGGGCTGCACCAGCCGCTCAACAGCCAGCGCGACCGCCTCGAAAGCCAGGGTATTCCCCTCAGCCTCTCGACGCTCGCCGATCAGATCGGCGGGATCGCAGCCGCTGTGCGGCCACTGTACAGCCTGCTCGAGGCCCATATGCTCGGCGCCGAACGCCTTCACGCCGATGACACCACGGTGCCGCTTCTGGCAAAATACAAAACCGACATCGCCCGGATGTGGACGTATGTCTGCGATGACACAGCGTTTGCAGGTGCCAGGGCGTCCGC
>JAYSQA010000136.1:0-14372 GCA_043721775.1 Rhodobacterales bacterium | reverse complement strand
TGGGCAGCAAGACACCCTTGCAGGCGATGAAGGACTGGCACAAACTGAAGCCGGAATTGTTCAGGAAACAGCCATATCACCTTCCGGGATGTGACACTTATAGCCCGACCGCAGTCTTACAACCGCCCGTCACTCTTAAAGCCATCACTTCAATTTTACAGAACAAATCCGCGCTGCGCCTCAAACCCCGGCAAGACCGGAGCGGTGGCGTTGAAGCAGAACCGCCAGTTGATCTTCCCGTCCAACTTGTGGCCGATCCGGGCAATGCCAAGGGCACCCTCCATGAATATTGCGCCAATCCGCCCACCCTCTTTCAACTGGGCCAAAAGGTCAGACGGAATAGCCTCGGCAGCGCCTTGCAGCAGGATAATGTCATAGGGCCCAAACTCGGGCGCACCCGCCGACACCGGCGCGCAAACAACCGTGGCCAGACCCTTCAGCTTTTCGGCAGCGGCTGCGGCCATCGCGGCATCCTCCTCAACGGCGGTGACCATCATACCCATTTCAGCCAGAACGGCGCTGGAATAGCCAAGACCCACCCCCAGATCGAGAGCCTTTTCCCCCGGCACCACCTCAACCGCATCCAGAAGCTTGGCAAAACTGCGCGCCTCCAGCACAACGCGGCGCGGGCCAAGGGTGATGTTGCTACCGACATAGGCCGCTTCTCGCGCGGCATCGGGGACGAAATGTTCGCGCGGCACAGCCAGCATGGCAGCGATGATCGGGAATTTGGTCACGTCCTGCGGACGCACCTGCGTATCAACCATTACGACGCGGCGGGTCTCAAAATCAGTCATCTGGCTCTTTTCCGTCTAAGGCGGGTTACCCTGATGCAACGCGGTCCGGGTGGCGCGTGTCCTCGTCGTTGCGACCCGTCTTGCCACAGTTGCACGGCAGGAGCAACGGGGCTGAACGTTCGTTCACTACGCGCCGGGAAATTTCACAAAGCTGTCTGGAAAGTCGGCAGAAGGCGCTGCAAGCCGCGCATTGCCCGGGCCAAAAGCACCGCGTGATGCGGCGCAGGGCGAGCCTTTCGGCACGCCCCGGAGACCTGCTGGTGCCAGATTGATGCTATTGTGGTACGCTTGGTGTTCCAAGGCGCGTGCTGACGATTCTTTAACCTTGTGGGCAGATGATCAGATCAACCGCCAGAACGGAGGATGAAATGACCCGCCATCAGGTTGAAACCGAACTGTCCGACATCAGACGAGAGATCACCCGCCTGCAACGCCGCGAAGCGCAGTTGCTGTGCCGCAGCCCGGAAGACCAAGCGCCGCCGCGCCCCGGCTGGCCCATGCACCGCGGACAGGCCGCCATGCTGGCTCAGGTGTCGGGGGCCATAAGCTCCACTTCCGTGCCGTCACGCAGCGCCGTGTAAAAACATGTGCGCCGGTTGGTATGGCAGGCAGGCCCGGTCTGGCGCACCAAAGCCAAGAGGCAGTCGCGGTCACAGTCGATGCGCAGATCGACCAGCGCCTGCACATGACCCGAACTTTCGCCCTTGACCCAAAACGCCGCGCGCGACCGTGACCAATAGGTCACGTGCCCCGTCTCCAGCGTCCGCGCCACTGCCGCCGCATTCATCCAGGCGAACATCAGAATATCACCCGTGTCCGCATCCTGCGCGATGCAGGGGATCAGGCCTTGGGTATCAAATTTCAGCGTGCTGGGGTCAAAGACCATCAGAGCCTCCTTGGCGGGCAGACGTCGCGGGACTATCTAGTGGAGTGGCAGCGTCCAATCCAGCCCGAAAGCCCGCTGACCGGAAGCCTGCTAAACGCAAGCCCGCCTAGTGAAAGTCCACTGACCGGAATCAAGGCAACCGAACGCCCGCCAACCGGTTGACTGCTGACCAAAAACCCGCAAACCAAAGATACGCCAACCGAAAGCCCGCGACATGAGCGACACCGACCTTGTGAAACTCTACTCCGGCCGCATTCTGGCGCTTGCGGCCGATATTCCGCATCTTGGACATCTGGCTGCCCCCGGTGGGACGGCCAGGAAACGCTCGCCCCTCTGTGGTTCGACCGTGTCGGTGGATGTGACGGTCCAAGACGGCAAGGTGGCAGCCTTTGCTCAAGAGGTCCGCGCCTGCGCCCTTGGCCAAGCCGCCGCCGCCGTACTTGGAGAGGTCGTCATTGGCCGCACCCTGCCCGAATTGCAAGCCGCCCGCGCCGCCCTTTCGGCCATGTTGAAAGACAGCGGCCCGGTTCCCGCCGCCCCTTTCGCCGGCTTCGAGGTGCTGATCCCCGCCCGCGACTATAAAAACCGCCACGCCTCGATTCTGTTGGCCCTTGATGCCACCTGCGAGGCGGTTGCAGCAGCCGAAGCCTGACCCTTTTCTTTCCGGCCCCTTTCATTCTGGCCCAAATATCCCGAGGTCCGAAGCAGCGCTCCGGGGCTTCGACAAGTGCTGCACCAAAAGAAAAAACCGCCGCAAGACCCCTCAGGTCGGCGGCGGCAAGTGGCGTTTATGTCATGCGGGCAGCACAGGCGCTGGGGCAGCGCGTGCAGGAAGTGCGCCGGGCATGAAACGCGGGCAGATTACGCAACACCTGACAGGGTCAGGCCCAGAAACAACAAAAGAAACAAGGTGGCCACACCTAAGGCATCCTCAACATCGGCAACGTGGGCGGTCGTTTGGCGAAGTATTCGAGTGAACATCGGCACCTCCGTTTATGTTGCGCAATTGTTCTCATATTGCTAACCTTCTGTAAAGAACTTTATGAGAACATTTGAGAACAAACCGCTACCCAATCGTTAACAGCTTGATCGCCCTGTCCTGATCCAGCAGCCACAGCAACACCCGCGCCGCACGGCCCCGCAGGCTTTCCAAGCCCGGATCATCCGCCAACAACCGCCGCGCATCGGTTTGCGCTACGGCCATCAATCCCGCCTGCCGCTCCAGATCCGCCATGCGGAACCGGGGCAGCCCCGACTGCGCCGTGCCGATCAGATCACCGGCCCCGCGCATCGCCAGATCTTCCTCGGAAATCCGGAACCCATCCTCGGTGTCGCGGATCACCTTCAACCGCCGCTCGCCGCTGGCCCCCAGGGGCGCTTGATACAGCAACAAACAGGTCGACTCCGCCGTCCCCCGCCCAACCCGGCCCCGCAACTGGTGCAATTGCGCCAGCCCAAAAATCTCTGCCCGCTCGATCACCATGATCGAGGCATTGGGCACGTTCACCCCCACCTCGATCACCGTGGTCGCCACCAGCACCTTGGTCTCGCCCGAGACAAACCGCGCCATCGCAGCGTCCTTGTCCGCGTTGGGCATCTGGCCATGCACCAGCCCCACCACATCCCCCAAGGCCGCCCGCAACGCCGCAAACCGCGCTTCGGCGCTGGCGTAGTCCAGCACCTCGGAATCCTCGACCAAGGGGCAAACCCAATAGGCCTGCCGCCCCTCGGCCACCGCCTTCGTCAGATGCCCCACCACTTCCTCGATCCGCGTGTCCGAAATCAGCGCCGTCTTGATCGGCTTGCGCCCCGCAGGCTTTTCATCCAGCACCGAGACATCCATATCGCCATAACTCGCCAGTGCCAGGCTTCGAGGAATCGGCGTCGCCGTCATCACCAACACGTCCGCCGCCTGCCCCTTGGCCCCCAACTCCATCCGCTGCGCCACGCCAAAGCGGTGCTGTTCATCGACCACCGCAAGCCTAAGCTCATGAAAAAACACATCTTTCTGAAAGACCGCATGGGTGCCCACCAGAATGTCGATGGCGCCCGAGGCAAGGTCAGCCAGCTTTCCCGCCCGCTCCCCCCCCTTGTCGCGGCCTGACAGCATCTCCAGCCGAACCCCCGCCAAAGCCGCCAACGGCTGCAACCCCTCAAGGTGCTGCCGCGCGAGGATCTCGGTCGGGGCCATCATCACGCCCTGCCCGCCCGCCTCCACCGCAATCAGCAGCGTCAGGAACGCCACCAAAGTCTTGCCAGCCCCCACGTCGCCCTGCAAAAGCCGGTTCATCCGCATGGGCGATTCCAGATCAAGTGCAATCTCTGCCACTGCCCGCCGCTGGGCCGCGGTCATCTGATATGGCAACGCGTTCAACACCTTGCGCTGCAAGTCCCCCGTGCCGACGCTTGACCGCCCCTTGCCCTTGCGCAAAGTGGCGCGCGCAAGCGACAGCGTCAGTTGATGGGCAAAAAGCTCGTCATACGCCAGCCGCGCCCGCGCCGGAGCCTCGGCCATCAAGTCCGCCGCAGAGCCGGGCGCATGCACCGCCGTCAAGGCCGCCCGCCAATCCGGCCACCCTTCCCGCACCTTCAAGGGCCCGTCGATCCACTCGCCGAGGTCCGGCGTCCGCGCCAAAGCCCCTGCGACGCCCTTCGCCACCTGTTTTTGCGTCACCCCCGCCGTCAGCGGATAGACCGGCTCATACGGCGGCAGGGTCCCGGCCTCTTCGACCAGCAGCACGTGGTCGGGATGAACCATCTGGCCAACCCCATCAAAAATCTCAATTTTCCCAGAAACCACCCGGCGCTGGCCGGTCGGCAGCAACGCGCGCAGATACTCGGTGCGGGCGTGAAAGAAGACCAGTTGAAACTCTGCGGCCGCGTCATGGACGTTGATCCGGTAGGGCCGCCCCTTCTGCCGTGGCGGGATGTGCAGGCCCACCTCGACCTCAACCGTCACCGTCGCCGGTGCCACCACATCGCGGATCGAAGCGCGGCGCGCGCGGTCCACCCCGGAATGCGGCAGCAGAAACAGGAAATCCTTGGGCCGTTCGACCCCCAAAGGCGCCAGGGCCTTGACGGTCTTCGGCCCGATCCCCTCCAACGTTTCCAGCGAGGCATAAAGCGGGAACAGAACCTCTGGACGGCTCATGAAAGCCCTGCAAGCGCTATCCAGGTGTCTTCGTCGATCATCCTGACGCCCAGCCGTTCGGCATCCTTGGCTTTAGAACCTGCACCGGGACCTGCAATCACCAGATCGGTCCTGGCGCTGACCGATCCCGCCACCTTGGCCCCAAGGGCTTCCGCCCGCGCCTTGGCTTCGGCGCGGCTCATCTTTTCCAGCGTGCCGGTGAAGACGAGGGTTTTGCCAGCAATATCAGAGGCTACCTGGGCCCGCGCCGCCACCGGCAGAATGTTCAGTTGCGCCACCAGCGCGTCAATCGCCGCCCGCTCCGCCGGGTTGCGGAAGGCTTCGACGACGCTTTGCGCCAGAACCGCCCCCACGCCGTCGACGGACAGCAGGTCATTCCACGCCTGATTCTCCGGCTCGGCCACCGCCATCGCCGCCTCAAACGGCGGCCAGGTGCCGTAGTGGCGGGCAATCACCCCCGCAGCAACTTCGCCCACGCGGCGAATGCCAAGCGCGAAGATCAGGCGGTCAAGCGGAATAGTGCTGCGGGCTTGGATTGCAGCAAAAAGGTTGGTGACCGACTTCGCACCGAACCCCTCGCGATTCTTCAGCTTTTTCAGGGGGCTGTCGGCGTCTCTTGCAGCAAGTGTGAAGATGTCGGCAGGTTGTTTCACGGGCAGGTCTTGGTCGTTGTAGAACATTTCAACCTGCTTGGCGCCAAGACCCTCGATGTCAAAGGCACCCCGGCTGACAAAATGCTTCAACCTTTCAACACCTTGCGCCGGGCAGATCAGGCCGCCCGTGCAGCGGCGCACCGAATCGCCTGGCTCGCGGTGGGCGGGGCTGCCACATTCGGGGCAAACCTCTGGAAAAACATAAGGTTGCGAGTCGATCTTTCTGTATGTCAGGTCCACATCCGCCACCTTCGGGATCACATCCCCCGCGCGGTAAACCTGAACCCAGTCGCCGACGCGAATGTCCTTGCCCTCACGGATCAAAGCGCCCTTGGAATCGCGACCCGCAATATAGTCTTCGTTGTGCAGCGTGGCATTCGAGACCACCACGCCCCCCACCGTCACCGGCTGCAACCGCGCGACAGGCGAGATTGCGCCGGTGCGCCCGACCTGAATGTCGATCGCCAAAAGCCGCGTCCAAGCCAGTTCCGCCGGGAATTTATGCGCAATCGCCCAGCGAGGCGTGGAGGAGCGGAAGCCCAGCCGTTCCTGCAAGGTCAGATCGTTGACCTTGTAAACCACGCCGTCGATGTCATAGCCAAGTGTGGCCCGCTGCGCTTCAATGCTGCGGTAATGTGCCATCAGGCCGGCGGGGGTTTCGCACAAGGCGGTCAGCGGATTTATCTGAAAACCCAAGGCCTGGAAGCGCTTTATTGATGTGATTTGTGAAGTGCCTAAGGGAGCCGAAAGCTCTCCCCAGGCGTAGGCGAAGAAGCGCAGCGGGCGGGCGGCGGTGATCGCGGCATCCAGTTGGCGCAACGAGCCTGCCGCCGCATTGCGCGGGTTGGCAAAGATCTTTTCGCCTTTTTCGACCTGCCGTGCGTTCAAGCCGGCGAAATCGGCGTGCGACATGTAAACTTCGCCCCGCACCTCCATCACCTGCGGCGCACCTTCCACGCGTTGGGGAATATCGGCAATCGTGCGGGAGTTGGCGGTCACGTCTTCGCCCATCTCACCATCGCCGCGCGTCGCGGCTTGCACCAGGCGGCCCCCTTCGTAGCGCAGGTTCAAGGACAGACCGTCGATCTTGGGCTCCGCCGTATAGGTTACATGGCTGATCCCAAGGAATTTCTTCACCCGTTCGTCGAAATCAACCACGTCGCTTTCGGCAAAGGCATTCTCAAGGCTTAACATCCGCACCCGGTGCGGCACCTTGCCAAAGCCTGAACCAACAGCGGCCCCGACCTGATCCGTGGGGCTGTCAAGGCGCTTCAGCCCGGGAAACCGCCCTTCAATCGCCGCATTCCGACGTTTCAGGGCATCATAATCAGCGTCCGATATCTCGGGCGCGTCCAAGGTGTGATAGGCCGTGTTGGCAAAGGCAAGCGCAAGAGCCAGTCGGGCAAGCTCAAGACGTGCCTCGGCCTCAACCAGGTCTTCGACCGCTTTGTGTTCGACCGTCTTGTTCATCAACCGCCCCCCTGTTCGCGCCTCAGGTTACGAGGGGGCGGCACGGAATTCCAGCGCTCAGGCGCTTTCGACCGGACGCCTTACGATCTGGCGTCAGGCGCTTGCCGCAAGACGGGGCACTTCGGCCGCGCTGGGTTCGCGCAGCACATAGCCGCGGCCCCAGACGGTTTCGATATAGTTCTGCCCGCCCGTCGCCTCTGCCAGCTTCTTGCGCAGCTTGCAGATGAAGACGTCGATGATCTTCAACTCCGGCTCGTCCATGCCGCCGTACAGATGGTTGAGGAACATTTCCTTGGTCAGCGTGGTGCCCTTGCGAAGGCTCAAAAGCTCCAGCATCTGGTATTCCTTGCCGGTCAGATGCACCGAAGCGCCATCCACATCGACCGTCTTGGCATCCAGATTGACCTGCACCTTGCCGGTTTTGATCACCGACTGCGAGTGGCCTTTCGACCGCCGGATGATGGCATGGATACGCGCCACCAACTCCTCTCGATGGAAGGGTTTTGTCAGGTAATCATCGGCGCCAAAGCCGAACCCCTTGATCTTGCTTTCGGTGTCATCAGACCCCGAAAGAATCAGGATCGGCGTTTCGATCCGGGCAAGGCGCAACTGGCGCAGAACCTCATGTCCCGACATGTCGGGCAGGTTCAGGTCCAGCAAGATCAGGTCATAGTCATACAACTTGGCCAGATCTATCCCGTCTTCCCCCAGATCGGTGCAGTACACATTCAAATTCGCGTGGGTCAGCATCAGTTCGATGCTGCGCGAGGTCGTCGGGTCGTCTTCCACTAGCAGAATTCGCATTTTTCATAGCTCCGTCTCGGCTGTCTGTTAACGACTGTGGCGGGCAATGGTTAATCAACAGTTACTCTGCCAGAACGAAAGCGGAAAACAACTTAAAGTTGTCGATATTTCTGGATTGTGGTGACGCGAAGTGCTTTTTCTCCGTGTTTTTCCACGGCGTCGCGCCAAAGGGCGAACTCTTCCTCTGACAAGGCATAGCGTTCCAGCGCTTCGGGCTGCGGGATCAGGCCGTACAGCACGGCTTTGACCACAATGGCCTTGCGGCTGGCAACCCAGCGACGGGTATCGGCGGGCGGCAGATCAGCGCGGCTAAGGATGCTGCCATCCGGCAAGGTGATCTGGCGCGGGCCATCGACTTTCTTGAGATACATGGGGCTTTCCTCGTCCAACGAGGTCAAAATGCGCCAGCGTCCTTAAGCAAGGATGAAGCAAGGGGTTGAGAGTGCCGGGCATTTTCCTATATTGTGGGCTTAAATCCTCAACTTGGCCGCAATCATGCTGGACGCGATCCTTAATTCTGCGAAACTGAACTCATTGGGGCTTCCCAAGGCCCCGGCTGACACCCGTGTCGTGGTGGCAATGTCGGGTGGCGTTGATTCGTCGGTCGTGGCGGCGATGCTGAAGGACGAAGGCTACGACGTCGTGGGTGTCACCCTGCAACTTTATGACCACGGCGCTGCCCTGGCCAAGAAGGGTGCCTGCTGTGCCGGGCGTGATATCCATGACGCGCGCCGCGTGGCAGAGCAGATGGGCTTTCCGCACTACGTGCTGGATTATGAAAACACCTTCCGCGCTGCGGTGATGGAGGAATTCGCTGATGCCTATCTGTCGGGCGCCACCCCCGTCCCCTGCATCCGCTGCAATGAACGGGTGAAATTCAAGGACCTCTTGGCCACCGCCAAGGACCTGAACGCCGATTGCATGGCCACCGGCCACTATATCCAGCGCAAACTGGGTGCGGGGCCGGAACTGCACCGCGCCGCCGATGCCAACCGCGACCAAAGCTATTTTCTGTTCTCTACCACACCGGACCAGCTGGATTACCTGCGCTTTCCGCTGGGCCACCTGAACTCCAAGGCCGAAACCCGAGCTTTGGCGGCGAAATACGGGCTGTCGGTAGCCGACAAGCCCGACAGTCAGGATATCTGCTTCGTGCCGAATGGCAATTACGCCGCCGTCATCGAGAAATTGCGCCCCGGCGCCGCCGACCCCGGCGATATCGTCGACCTCGCCGGAAACGTCCTCGGTCAGCACAATGGCATCATCCATTATACCATTGGCCAGCGCAAAGGCCTTGGAATCGGCGGCCTCGAAGACCCGATCTACGTCCTGCGCCTGGACCCCGCCACCCGTCGCGTCATCGTCGGCCCGAAAGCAGCCCTCGCGACCCGCATCATCCCGGTGCGCGAGATCAATTGGCTGGGCGACATCCCCTTTGATGCCACCGAACACCACATCGAGGTCAAGGTCCGCTCAACGCGCCCCCCCCGCGCCGCCATAGTTCGCCCGCTTTCCCCCACCACAGCCGAGGTCGAACTTCTCGACCCCGAAGATGGCGTCGCAGCCGGTCAGGCCTGCGTCTTCTACGAACCGCACTCCACCCGCGTCCTTGGCGGCGGCTGGGTCTGGCGCGGCCAGTAAGCCCTTTCATTCTGGCACAAATATCTCATGGGGTGATGAGCGATCATAAATTCTCCAGTGGAGGATTTCTGTGAAGAACGCCTGACCCGTGGCCGCGCTGGGGGGTCTGCCCCCCCCGGCTGCCAGCCCCAAGCGCCTTTTGTCTTACCTCCCCGCCAGCCACACCGCCTCGGCCACATCCACCGCCTCGGTCACCAGACCGGGTTCGCCCCAGCCCGCAAAGATGCTTTGCGCCAGCGGGGCGTAGGCCTCTGGGATCGTCCCCGCCATCCGGCCCCGTGCGTTGTCGCCAAAGCGGGTCGTCGGCGACCGGTCCGGCAACACCAGACGGGCGCGGATGCCAAATGCGGCAAGTTTCAGGTCGAGGCATTCGGTAAAGCCGTTCACCGCCGCTTTGCTGGCGGTATAGACCGCCAGCAAAGCGGCAGCGACTTCACCGTCACGCTAGAGGTTACGGTCACAATTACCCCCGCCTGCCGGGCGCGAAACTGCGGCAGCACGGCTTGTGTCATGGCGATGGTGCCGAACGTGTTGGTGTTGAAAAGGTCGCGTATCAGGTCCATCGACATCCCCTCAACCACACCCAAAGCGCCAATGCCAGCGTTGTTGACCAGCACATCAATCGGCCCGGCCTCTGCCACCACAGCAGCAATGCTGTCCGCATCGGTGACGTCCAGCGCCAGAACGCGCAAGTTGTCAGACTGCGGCAGCACATCTTGCGGAGTGCGCATGATTGCCACCACTTTCCAGCCGCGATCAAGGAAGTCCTTCGCCGTCTCCAAGCCGAAGCCAGAGGAACAGCCGGTGATCATGATCGTTTTCATGTCAAAGTCAGTGCATTGATTGCCTTACCGATACGGACAGGGGCAGCCGGACTTTCTATAGTTAAAAGTCGATAATGCATTTGTGAAAGTCCGGTTATGATTGATCCACTCGCCGAAGTGGTCGCCCTGCTGCGACCTTGTGCGCATTATTCCAAATATGTCAGCGGTGCCGGTCCTTGGCGGGTGCAGCGCAATGTGGCGGGCCAACCCTTCTATTGCGCGGTGCTGGAAGGCGGCATTCGGCTGACGGTGGACGGCGGCGAGGTCGTTACCCTGAAAGCCGGGGATTTCGTGCTGATCCCTTCGGCGCAGGGCTACATGACCTCAAGCCTTGCGGACTCCACCGCGCAAGACATGGTCGTGGCCCCGACGCCCCGGCCAGAGGGCGGCTTTCGGCTGGGCCAGCAAGACGGCCCCGCGGATGTGCAACTGGTGGTAGGGCATTGCCTGTTCGGTTCACCGGATGTGGATTTGCTGGTGTCGCTACTGCCGCAACTGGTGATGGTGCGTGGTGCTGCGCGGCTGTCAACCCTCGTACAACTGGTCGGCGACGAATCCCGCGCCGCACGCCCCGCACGCGAGATGGTATTGTCCCGCCTGCTGGAGGTGTTGTTGATTGAGGCGATGCGTTCGACCACCGGCCCCGCAACCTCTCCCGGCATGTTGCGCGGGCTGGCTGATGACCGGCTTGCAGTGGCGATCCGGCGGATGCACGAAAGCCCGGCGCGGGTCTGGACGGTGCCGCAACTGGCGAAAGAGGCGGCACTGTCGCGTTCCACCTTCTTCGCCCGCTTCACCGCCGCCGTGGGCATGGCGCCGATGGCGTATCTGCTGGGCTGGCGCATGGCGCTTGGCAAAGCCATGTTGCGGCGGCATGAGGGCAGCGTGGCCGAGGTGGCCCGACACGTCGGCTACGGTTCTGCCAGCGCCTTCAGCACCGCGTTTCAGCGTCACGTTGGCCTGCCGCCCACCCAATATGCGGCGGCGAAGGCGGCAGTCCTTGACAACCTGTGAATGAAAAATCTCAAACCCTTGATTTCTCACGGTATGGCAAAGCGTCCACATGTGGACACCCCCCGCTTCTTTACCCTGCACCGATTTTCCGCTAAAGCCCGCTCATGCTTGACAACCGCCCCCAACTCCCGCCCGAAATAGCGTCCCCTGAAATCCGCAGGCGTCGGACCTTTGCGATCATCTCGCACCCCGACGCCGGCAAGACCACACTGACCGAAAAGTTCCTGCTGTTCGGTGGTGCGATCCAGATGGCAGGCCAGGTCCGCGCCAAAGGCGAAGCGCGGCGCACAAGGTCAGACTTCATGAAGCTTGAGCAGGAGCGCGGCATTTCCGTCTCGGCCTCGGCGATGTCTTATGACTACCGCCAGTGGCGCTTCAATCTGGTCGACACCCCCGGCCACAGCGATTTCTCTGAAGACACCTACCGCACCCTCACCGCTGTCGATGCCGCCATCATGGTGATTGACGGCGCCAAGGGTGTCGAATCCCAGACCCGCAAGCTGTTCGAGGTGTGCCGCCTGCGTGACTTGCCGATCCTGACCTTCTGCAACAAGATGGACCGCGAGAGCCGCGATGTGTTTGAAATCATCGACGAGATTCAGGAAAACCTTGCCATCGACGTGACACCAGCAAGCTGGCCCATCGGCGTCGGTCGCGACTTTATCGGTGCCTACGATCTGCTGCATGACCGCCTTGAAATCATGGACCGTGCGGACCGCAACAAAGTGGCCGCATCCATCCAGATTTCCGGCATGGACGACCCGCGGCTGTCAGAACACGTCCCAGCCGAACTTCTGAAGAAGTTCCGCGACGAACTTGAAATGGCACGCGAACTTCTGCCCGCCTTCAACCGCCAGGCATTCCTTGAAGGCCATATGACGCCGATCTGGTTCGGCTCGGCGATCAACTCATTCGGCGTCAAGGAACTGATGGACGGCATGGGCGAGTACGGCCCCGAACCGCAGCCTCAGCGGGCGGCGGAACGCACCATTGACCCGTCCGAACCCACCGTCGCCGGCTTTGTCTTCAAGGTTCAGGCCAATATGGACCCCAAACACCGCGACCGCGTGGCCTTTGTCCGCCTCGCCTCAGGCCACTTCCAACGTGGCATGAAACTGCTGCATGTCCGCACAAAAAAGCCGATGGCGGTGGCCAACCCGGTGATGTTCCTCGCCGCTGACCGCGAGTTGACCGAGGAAGCCTGGGCCGGTGATATCATCGGCATCCCGAACCACGGCCAGCTGCGCATCGGTGACGCCCTGACCGAGGGCGAATCCTTACGCTTCACCGGCATCCCGTCTTTCGCGCCGGAACTTCTGTCAGGTGTGCGTGCACTTGACCCGATGAAGGCCAAACACCTTGAAAAAGCCCTGACCCAGTTCGCCGAGGAAGGTGCCGCCAAGGTGTTCAAACCGATGATCGGATCGGGCTATATCGTCGGCGTCGTAGGCCAGTTGCAGTTCGAGGTGTTGGCAAGCCGCATCGAAGAGGAATACTCCCTCCCCGTCCGCTTTGAACCCTCACAGTTCACCTCCGCCCGCTGGGTCTCTGGCCCCAAGGCCGAGATGGAGAAACTGGTCAACGTCAACAAGGGTCACATCGCCATCGACAGCGACGGGGCAACGGTGTTCCTGACCCGCCTGAAATGGGACATCGACCGGGTAGAGCGGGATTATCCCGAGTTGAAGCTGACCGCGACGAAGGAAATGATGGTGTAGCGGATCAGAGCACCCCCAAGTGCGGCGGCGGCCTGTTCCATTCGCCTTGACCCTGTGGACAATTTCCGATACTCGCGAGCCGTGGGCACTGTGCCCGACGCCGGGACGCCATGACGTTGCGTCCCTTGACCCTTGGCGGGCCGATCCCGCCCTTTTCAGGACGCTGATGACAAAATTCTCTGATCTGGCGCTGGACCCACGTGTGCTGCAAGCCGTGGCTGAATCCGGTTATGAAACCCCGACCCCGATTCAGGCGCAGGCGATCCCGCCCGCCCTTCTGGGCCAGGACGTGCTGGGCATCGCCCAGACCGGCACCGGCAAAACGGCAGGCTTCACGCTGCCGATGATCACGCTGCTCGGCCAGGGCCGCGCCCGTGCCCGGATGCCTCGCTCGCTGGTGCTGGCCCCGACGCGGGAACTGGCGGCCCAAGTGGCTGAAAGCTTCGACAAATACGCCAAATACACCAAGCTGACCAAGGCTTTGCTGATCGGCGGCGTGTCGTTCGGTGACCAAGACAAGCTGATCGACCGCGGTGTTGACGTGCTGATTGCCACCCCTGGCCGCCTCTTGGACCATTTCGAGCGCGGCAAACTTCTGCTGACCGGTGTGCAGATCATGGTGGTCGATGAGGCTGACCGGATGCTCGACATGGGCTTCATTCCCGATATCGAGCGTATCTTCCAGATGACGCCGAAAACCCGGCAAACCCTGTTCTTCTCGGCCACCATGGCACCCGAGATTGAACGGATCACCAACGCCTTCCTGAACAACCCGGCCAAGGTTGAAGTGGCACGGCAGGCGACCGCCAACACCTCGATCGAGCAGAAGCTGTTCGCCTTCACCCCCACCCGCAAAGACCGCAGCTTTACCGAAAAGCGCGCCGTCCTGCGCGCGCTGATCAATGATGAGGGCGAAAGCCTGACCAACGCCATCGTGTTCTGCAACCGCAAGATGGATGTGGATGTGGTGGCCAAGTCGCTGAAATCGCACGGCTTTCACGCAGCGCCCATCCACGGCGACCTTGACCAGTCCGTCCGCACCAAGACGCTTGATGAATTCCGCGACGGGTCCCTGCGCCTGCTGATCGCCTCGGATGTGGCCGCACGCGGCCTTGATATTCCCGCCGTCAGCCATGTCTTCAACTTCGACGTGCCCTCGCATCCCGAAGACTACATCCACCGCATCGGCCGCACTGGCCGCGCCGGACGGCTCGGCAAGGCTTATACGATTGCCGTGACGTCGGACGACAAATACCTGTCTGCCATCGAGCATCTGGTCAAACAGTCCATCCCGCGGGGCGAAGTGCCGGAGGGTGCGCTGGAAGGCGCTTCCGAGTCTACGGACCGCCCGCGCAGCGAACGCGGTGCCCCCTCCAGCAGCTCCAGCCGGGGTGGTCGCGGGCGTAGTCGTTCA
>JAYSQA010000135.1:0-13605 GCA_043721775.1 Rhodobacterales bacterium | reverse complement strand
GGGCAGCAAGACACCCTTGCAGGCGATGAAGGACTGGCACAAACTGAAGCCGGAATTGTTCAGGAAACAGCCATATCACCTTCCGGGATGTGACAGCTAACTATACCACCGCCACCGTCCTGCACTTTCAGATGGAGCCGCTGAACGCATTGGCCGTCGAAGTGGGCGACGTGATGGAGATTCACACCGGTAACCAGTGGCAAAGCCTGATCCTGCCGACGCTGGCGGTGGCCTTCGGTCGCGATATAGCCAAGATCGTCATGCGCACCTATCCGATCGGCGGAGGCTTTGGCCGCCGCCTGAACGGCGACTATGCCATTCCGGCAGCACTGGCGGCGAAAGCACTTGGCAAGCCCGTCAAGATGATCCTGACCCGCGATGATGACGCGCGGTTCGACTCAGTGCGCTCGCCTTGCGTGCAGACGCTGCGGATGGCCTTTGATGCCAAGGGCGCGGTCACGGCGATGGAGCATCACGCGGTGGCTGGCTGGCCAACGCAGGTGATGGCCGCCTTCTTCATGCCCAAGGGCACCAATGGCGCGCCCTGTGATCCCTTTGCGATTGCCGGGGCTGATCACTGGTACGAGGTCGGCGCCCTGAAAGTCCGCGCCCTGTTCAACGATCTGGCCAACGATCTGGCCAATGCGGCCTTCCGTCCGGGCTGGCTGCGGTCCGTCGGGCCGGACTGGACAAACTGGGCGCTGGGAAGCTTCATGGATCAGGCGGATGCGCATGTGAAGGCCGCCCCCCTTGCCTTTCGGCTTGGCCTGCTGACGGGCGCTGGCCGCAATGCCGGAGTGACCGCCAGCGACAAGGGCAAAGCGTTGAACCCCAGGACCGGTTTTATCGCCGCGCAGAAGCTGACCCTCGTGACCGACGCAGGCACCCTCATCGCCCCCAACAGCGCCCATGCCCATGCCCAGACCGAGGGGGCTGCCCTGTGGGGCCGGTCGATGGCGCTGTTTGAAGGCACCGAATTCGTGGCCGGTCAAGTGCGCGACACCAATCTTGACACCTGTACGCCGTTGCAGATCAGCGACATGCCGGTTTTGGACCTCAGCTTTGGGGCCAGCACCGAACTGCCCGTGGGTCTTGGAGAGCCCGCCACCACCGCCATCGCCATCGCGATCTTTGCCGCCACCGGGGCGCGGGTAACCCATAGCCCGGTCACCCCGCAAGCCGTGCTGGCCACCATCGCCAAGGCCCTGTAAAGAAACCCAAAACCGAACCTGATCACGCGCAGCCCCTCGGGGCTTGCGCGTTTGCGCTTTGGTCAAGACCTTGCGGTCAACCCACCGGAGGCAACCCTATCCCAATATCGCCGCAACATAGCTTTGGGTTTCCTCGAAATCAGGAATGCCACCCGCAGCCTCAACCGCCTCTGGCCCGGCGTTGTAGGCGGCCAGCGCCAGTTTCCAGCTGCCAAAACGGTTGAACATCATCGACAGATACCGCGCCCCACCTTCCAGATTGGCTTGCGGGTCAGTCTCATCCACACCCAGATGCGTCGCGGTATCCGGCATCAGTTGCGCCAACCCCACAGCGCCCTTGGCTGACACCACATCGGGGTTCCATCCGCTTTCCTGCTGGACCAGCTTCAGGAACATCCCCTCGGGCACGCCATATTTGCGGGCGGCGGCCTTGGCCATTTCAAGATAGACGCCCTTGTACTGCCCGGAATAGCGCACCTTGGTGTCACCATCCTTGCCCGCCCCCGGCTTCAAGCGGCTTGAGTTGGAATATTGCTGCGCCAGTTTGCCATCCAGCAAAGCCAACTGGCTGCGAAACTGCGCCGTCCGGCTCTTCGCCCCGCCACCCAGTTTCAGCCCCTCGGACCACGCCGGACCGGTCAGCACCAGCCCCAGCGCAAACGCCAGAACCAGCCATGCGAAACCATGATCCCAAGTCTTCAGCGCCATCTGGCCTCCCCGCGCTGTCAGACGCGGCTCTCAATTGCGTTACAGATAAATGACTTCCGCTGTGCCGCAAGAGGGGATCGGTGGTTCAGGCGGGACATTGCCCCGAATTCAGGGCTTGGTCACCACGTTGCGGCCCAAATCACGGCCACGACCACGGTTGTCATCACGGCCCCCATCGCGCCCACCGTCACGGCCCCCATCGCGCCCACCGTCACGGCCCACATCGCGCCCGCCGTCACGGCCCACATCGCGCCCGCCGTCACGGCCCCCGTCACGCCCGCTGTCACGACCCGCTTCGGGGTCAACCAAAGCGCCGCGAAACAGGTCCTCCACCAGCACAGACACCAGTTGCGCCCGCCCCGCCGTGCCTGATTTGCGGTAGATGGCGTTCAGATGAGTCTTGATCGTCCCTTCCGCCGAGCCGCGAAACCCTGCGATCTCGGCAATCGAATAGCCCTTGATGGTGAAGGCTGCCACATCCGCCTCGGTCGGCGTCAGGGACCAGGTGCGGAAATAACCCTCCATCAGGGCTGATAGCGCGCCGGTCGCGACGGTCAGGCTTTGCTGCATCCGGTGCTGACGCCCCAGCAGCCGCCACAGCACCAGAACCTCGAACACCAGTCCAAGGATGAGGCCGGACGAGGCCGCAACCTCGGACAGGTTGGCCGGGTTGGTCAGCGCCCCAAACCCCTGCGGCCCGATGTCGGTCACGACATCGCCCATGAAAATTACCGTGCAGATCGCCTGCACGACGATCAGCGCCACGACAGGCCAAACCCCCGGTCGCAACCCGGTGCCCGCCAAAAGCTCTTTGCCCGTCATGTCTTCTGCCCCATACCTGCGCCAGCGGTTCAGCCACAGGCTTTATCTGCATGTAGCTTGCCCCGGGGGATGGGAAAAGGCTTGACCCATCACAAGACCGCAATCCCGCCTATGACCTTTGCCGCCTGATCATTCCTGATGCATTGCGGCGGGGGCTTTGGTCGGTCTATAGCTTTTGCATACCAGGTCCGGCGAGGCTGCCCGGGCAACACAATCAGGGAGAGGCGACATGGCCGGTTCGGTCAACAAGGTGATCATCGTAGGCAATCTGGGTCGCGACCCCGAAGTGCGCAACTTTCCCAACGGCGGCAAGGTGGTGAACCTGCGGATCGCCACGTCAGAAACCTGGCGCGACAAGGCGAGTGGAGAGCGCAAGGAACGCACCGAATGGCATTCGGTCGCGATCTTCAACGAGGCTTTGGGCAAGATTGCCGAGCAATATCTGAAGAAAGGCTCGACCGTTTACATCGAGGGCCAGCTTGAAACCCGCAAGTGGCAGGACCAATCCGGCGCAGACCGTTACTCCACCGAAGTGGTGCTGCGTCAATTCCGGGGTGAATTGACCCTGCTGGGCGGCAGGGACAGCGGCGGCGGTGGCGGCGGCGGGGACAACATGGACGACCGGGGCGGCTATGAAAGCCAGGGCGGCGGCTATGGTGGCGGTGCTTCGTCTGGTGGCGGGTCCTCATCTGGCGGCGGATCTGGCGGCTATCGCGGCGGCGCACAAGGCGGCAATTCTGGTGGCGGCTTTGGCGGCGGCAGTGGCAGTGGCGCCAAGGGTGGCCGATCCGACCTCGACGACGAAATCCCGTTCTGAGGCATCCCGTTCTGGGGCATCCCGTTCTGGGGCGACAAAACAGACTTTACCGGCTGCACTGGACCTTTGGCGAAAATTCCCTATATAATCGCTCAACAACCCTGATGAGCGAACCCAAGTGAGCGCCATGACCGAGCAGCCGGACAAGATTGAGGGCACCCCCCTGATCCGCCCCTCCACCACCGAACATCCTCTGTACGAGGCTGTCGTTGACGCCTGCCGCACGGTCTATGACCCGGAAATTCCAGTGAACATCTTCGATCTGGGGCTGGTCTACACGGTAGAGATTGCCGAGGATTCCGCCGTTGATATCCACATGACCCTGACAGCCCCCGGCTGCCCGGTGGCCGGTGAGATGCCCGGCTGGGTTGAGACGGCGGTGGAAGGTGTGGCCGGCGTCAAGCAAGTTCGCGTGCAGATGACCTTCGATCCGCCGTGGGGAATGGAGATGATGTCAGATGAGGCGCGGTTGGAACTGGGGTTCATGTGACAAGCCCGAAAGCTTGATCAAGCCTTTTAACTTGATTTCCAAGATAACAAGCCCTGTGACTTGATTTGTGCAACTCAAATCATATGGCCCTGTCCTATGCAACCTCACTACGCCGTCCTGACCGGAGATTTCATCGGCTCGGCCGAGACGGGTGCGACGGCCCTGCAATCCTCGATGCACGAGGTTGCAAGCATCGCCTTTGAAATCAACCATTGGCCCGGCAACCGCGACACCCGCTTCACAAGGTCGCGCGGCGACGGCTGGCAGTTGGTTCTGTACCAGCCGGGGGATTGCCTGCGCGCCGCCTTGATGCTTCAGGCCAGACTGCGCGCCGTACCTGAGGCGATCCCGACCCGCATTTCCATCGGCGTCGGCCCTGCCGAGAGCCTTGGTACCACGGACCTGTCAGACGCCAGCGGCGCGGCCTTCACGGCATCCGGACAGGGTCTTGACCAGATGTATCGCTTACAAAGGCTTGCCATTCGGTGCGGCAGACTGACGCCATTCCTGCAATCGCTGGTCACACTGTCCGACGAAGTGGCGCGGCGCTGGACGCGCGAGCAGGCCGAGGCGATTTGCCTTGCCTTGCAGCCCGGCAATCCGACCCTTGCAGAAATGGCGGAAGAACTTGCCATCTCAAAGCAAGCCGTAAACTATCGCTTGACCGGCGCCAGCCTGCGCGCGCTGCGCCTGGCCCTGCGGAGTTGGGAAGACGGCTTTGACTTGCAACTGGTGGAAGGAGTCTGACCATTCCCCCCCTTTCGCAGCCGGCTTCGCAGCCCTCCTCGCAGCCCATGCCCTTGCCGATTTCATCCTGCAAACCAACTGGATGGCCACGCACAAACGCGACCCGCGCGCGCTGGCCTTGCACACGCTGGCCGTCCTTGCCACCGCAGCAGCCGCCACAGCAGCCGTCACGGGCACCATTTCGCCCTGGCTGCTGGCGCTGACTGCCGCCCATATCGCCATCGACCTTGCGAAATCCCTCTGGCCCAAGCGTGGTCTTGCCCCCTTCCTGATCGACCAGTGCGCGCATCTGGCGACCCTCGCCGCAGTGGCCACCCTTCTGCCCGCCGCAGTTTGGCAGCCCTATCCCGCCGCAGCCCCCGTCATGGCCCTGACCGCAGGCCTGATCCTCGCCACCCGCGCCGGAGGCTTTGCCGTGGGCCTGTTGATGGCGCCCTGGGCCGCCGCCGCCCCCGCAGGCCTGCCCGGCGGCAGCAGGATGATCGGCTTTATGAAGCGCGGGCTGATCTTCGCCCTGATCCTGGCCGATCAGGCCACCGGGACAGGCTATCTTGTCGCCGCAAAATCGGTGCTGCGTTTTGGGGCTGTCAGCAACGAAGGAAAACTGTCAGAATATGTGATCATCGGCACGCTGGCATCGGTCCTCTGAGCGATTGCGGTTGCCGCAGGCACATCTGCGTTACTGGCCCACCTGCCCCCGCTTGGAATTCCCGACCTGACACCCTAAGTTAAGCCCAAAGGAGATCACCCATGTTCGGCATCCCCGGCAAAGCCGCCGTCACCCTGTCCCCCACCGCCGCCCGCCAGATCGCCGGGCTCATGGTCACCAAAGGCTCCGAGGGCCTGCGGATCGGCGTCAAGAAGGGCGGCTGCGCCGGTATGGAATACACGATGGACTATGTGACATCGGTGAACCCGCTTGATGAAGTGGTCGAGCAAGACGGCGCCCGCGTCCTGATAGCGCCCATGGCCCAGATGTTCCTGATCGGCACCGAGATCGACTATGAGACAGGCCTCATCGAAAGCGGCTTCAAATTCCGCAACCCCAACGTGGCCGAGGCCTGCGGCTGCGGCACATCCATAAAATTCAAAGACCAACCCGCCGCCTGACCCTAACCTGCACAACTCTGCCCCCACCCAATTCTGGCCCCCTTCCGATTCTTTTCCCCCGCCCAACTCTGGTGCCGTCCCAACTCTGACCCCGCGACCCGCCCCCACCCCCGCTCGTCTGGGGTGCCCACCCAACCAATCCCCCACCCAACTCTGGTGCCCATCTGACCAGCCCCACTTCCCCCCTTTCATTCTTGCGCAAATATCCCGCCAAGGGTCCGGGAGGGTGCGCAGCCCTCCCGGCGCGGGCGGTCTGGGGGGCTGCGCAAGCCCCCCAGCCGGGTCCGCAGAGCGCCGCCCTTTCAAACCCACCGCACTGTTTTCCCGCTTCCCCTCCCTCAGCCTTTTGGCTACCCCTTTTGGCGCAACGCATGGAGGGCCCAATGAAGAAACTCGCCGCAGGCAACTGGAAGATGAACGGCTCCACCGCCGCTTTGGCCGAGGTGACGGCCCTGATCGCCGCCCACCCCGCGCCCTCGTGTGAGGTGCTGCTCTGCCCGCCCGCCACCCTGATCGCGCAGATGACCTGGGTCGCCAAAGGCTCGGTCCTGCAAACCGGCGGACAAGATTGCCACTCCAAGGCCTCGGGCGCCCACACCGGAGACATCTCTGCCGCGCAATTGAAAGACGCAGGCGCCGCTTACGTCATCCTCGGCCATTCCGAACGCCGCGCCGACCATGGCGAAACCAGCGCGCAAGTCAAAGCCAAGGCCGAGGCCGCCATCGCCGCCGGCCTCACCGCCATCGTCTGCCTGGGCGAGACCGAAGCACAGCGCGACGCCGGTGAAACCCTCGCCCTCTGCGGCACCCAACTGCACGGCTCGCTGCCCGACGGGGCCAGCGCCGCCACCCTGGTGGTGGCCTACGAACCGGTCTGGGCCATCGGCACCGGCCGCACGCCCACGATTCCCCAGATTGCCGAGGTCCACGCCTACCTGCGCGCCGGACTGGTCAAAGCCCTCGGCGAAGACGGCCAAGGCGTCCGCATCCTCTATGGCGGCTCGGTCAAACCCTCCAACGCGGTCGATATCTTTGCGGTCCAGGACGTCGACGGCGCCCTCGTCGGCGGCGCCAGCCTGAAAGCCACCGACTTCGGCGCCATCGTAACCGCCCTGTCCGCATCCACACTGTCCGCAGCCCCCTGACCGCAGCCGCCTGACCGCAGCCGCCTGACCGCAGCCATCCGTCGGCCGCCACCCCTCTGTCGCCAGCAGACCGCCGCCACCCGTCCGCCGCCATCAGAACCCACGCTAACCTGCCGTCCCCCGACGAACGCCGCCTGACTGACGCAGCCTGACTGACGCAGCCTGACCGCCCCTTGTCGCGGGCAAGCCAGACCAACCTGCCGTCGCATGGCAAAAGGCCGCATGACCATCAGCACCACCCAACCCGCCCAGACCAGCCTCATGGCCGCCAATCTTATCTGCATGGTGTCCATGCTGATCTGGGCGGCGGGCCTGCCTGCTGCCGATCACCTGATTCCGCTGCTGGTGCATGAACAACTGAACGCCTTGCGCATGGGTCTGGCCGGGGTGTCGCTGGTCCTGTTCTGGGCCGCGTTCGAGGGTCTGCGCCCGCTTACCCAGGTCAACTGGTTCAAGGGCATCGCGGTCGGCAGTCTGATCGGCCTTGGCGCCTGGCTGCTGATCCTCGGCCAGGCGCGGGGCGGAGCGGTCACGGCCGCCGTCATCTCGTCCTCGCTGCCGGTGGTGGGTATCGCACTCGAGGCCGTGCTGGATGGCCGCAAGATCACCCCGGCCCTTGTCCTTGGCCTGGTCCTGTCGCTGATCGGCGGCGTTCTGGCGCTTGACCTGAAGGGTGGTGGTCTGTCGCTGGGCATCGGGGCACTTCTGTGCTTCGGCTCGGTCGTGACCTTCGCCCTGGGCTCGCGCCTCACCGTCACCGCCTTCCCCGACCAGACGCCCATCGGCCGCACCGCCGTCACACTGATGGGGGCCGCCATCGCCGCAGGCCTTGTGGCGGGCGGCCAATTCGCCATAGGAGCCGCCCCCGCGCCCGATTTCTCAACCTGGGGCGTCACCGAAATCGCCGACCTTCTCCTCTACGCCGTAGGCGCCATGGCGATAAGCCAGGTCCTGTGGATCATGTCGGTCGAGCGTCTGGGGATCGGCCTGTCCGCCCTGCACATCAACGCAGCACCCTTCTACGTCATGTTGATCCTATTCGCCTTGGGCCACCCGTGGATCTGGGCCCAGGCCGCCGCCGCTGTCCTTGTCGGCCTTGGTGTGCTGGTGGCGCAAGGCATCATTCCGCTGGGACGCCGCCGTTGAAACACCTGTCGCAATCACCCACCGATCCGGCCTTCGTCCAGAACCCCTATGCGTTCTACGAAGCCGCCCGCCCCGCCGGCCCCTTCTTCCACTGGACCGACTATGCCCTGACCTGCACCGGCAATTCCGCCGTCTGCAACGCCATTCTCCGCGACAGGCGGTTTGGCCGCGAAGTGCCCGCCGAACTGGCCCCGGTGATCCCCGCCCACCTCAAATCCTTCTACGCGGTCGAAGCCCATTCCATGCTGGAACTGGAACCGCCCCGCCACACCCGCCTGCGCTCCCTCGTGCTGCGCGCCTTCACCTCGCGCCGGATCGAGGCGCTGCGGCCCGAAATCACCACCCTGACCCACCAGTTGATCGACGCCTTCCCCCAAGGCGATTTCGACCTCCTCGCCCATTTCGGCCAAAAACTGCCCGTCATCATCATTGCCCGCCTGCTGGGCGTCCCCGAGGACATGGCCCCCGACCTCCTCAAATGGTCCAACGCCATGGTCGGCATGTACATGGCTGGCAGGGACCGCGCCCGCGAAGACCGCGCCATCGCGGCCACCGAAGCCTTCGTGGCCTTTTTGCGGGCTTACGTCGCAGACCGCCGCGCCAAACCCGCCGACGACCTGATCACCAACCTGATCGCCGCTGAAGAGGCGGGCGAGCGCCTGACCACCGACGAACTGATCACCACCTGCATCCTCCTCCTCAATGCAGGCCACGAGGCGACAGTCCACACCATCGGCAACGGCGTCAAAATCCTGCTCGAAACCGGCACCCAGACTTCCCTGTCAGGCCCGGCATCCGGCCCCGGTTCTGGCCCAGAGCCCGTCATCGAGGAAATCCTGCGCTTCGACCCCGCCCTGCACATGTTCACACGGCATGCCTACGAGGATGTCGAGGTCATGGGGCACACCTTCCACCGCGGTGACCAGGTGGGCCTGCTGCTGGCCATGGCCAACCGCGACCCGCACGCCTGGGATGACCCGCACACCTTCGACCCCAAACGCAGCGCCAAAGCCAACGTCACCTTCGGCGCAGGCCTGCACTTCTGCGTCGGCGCCACGCTGGCCCGTCTGGAACTGCAAGTAGCCCTGCCAATCCTCTTCACCTGCCTGCCTGGCCTCGCCCTGACCGAACAGCCCACCTACACCGACGCCTACCACTTCCACGGCCTCAAACGCTTGATGGTCCGCCGCTGAACCCTTTCGCATTTGTCCAAATATCCCCGCCGGAGACGAAGGCCAGCCGAGGTGAGCCTCCGGCGGGGATATTTGTGCAAGTATGAAATCGCAAACAGAGTGGACAAGGTAGGATGGGCGATCCGCCCATGCTTGAGGGCTACAGCGGCAGCGCCGTTGTCATCTTGATCTCTTCCATGCTCAGAAGTGCTGTCACGTTGTAGATCTTCACTTCCGAAATCAACGCCTGATAGAAGGCGTCATAGGCGCGGGCGTTCTTGACCCAGACTTTCAGGATATAGTCCACGTCCCCGGCCAGACGGTGCGCCTCCAGCACTTCGGGGCGGCGGCGGACGACGTCGAGGAAGCGTTTTTCCCAGCCGACCTCGTGTTCGGAAGTTCGGATCAGCACGAAGAAACAGGCCTCCAAGCCCAGCAACTCGGGGTCGCAGATCGCCGTGGTGCGCTTGATGATGCCCGCGTCGCGCATCCGCTTGATGCGGTTCCATACCGGGGTCTTGGACGAGCCGATCTTGCGGGCGATTTCATCCAGCGATTGCTCGGCATCTTCCTGCAATTCACCAAGAATTTTCCGGTCAAGCTCGTCGACAAGGGCCACCATTCCACCATTCCCTGACTTTGCGGAACTGCGTTCCAATTCGGCCAACTATCAGAATAATTGTCCTTATTGGCAAGGGCATATGGCGCAAAGATAGGAAAATATTCTATATTGAGTACAGAAGCGAGGCCCAAAGATGACTGACCTGCCGTCCCTGCCCCAAACCAGCGAAGCCATTGCGCCCGCCATCACTTACGCAGGTGCCATCACTTTTGTCGGCGCCGCCACTTTTGTCGGTGCCGTCGCTTTATCAGGTGCCGTCACTTTCGTGGGCGCGGGACCCGGCGCCGCCCGGCATCTGACGCTGGGTGCCCTTCAGGCGTTGCAAACGGCGGATGTCGTCATCCATGACCGCCTCGCAGGGCCAGAGGTTCTGGCGCTGATCCCTTCCCACATCCGCCGCATCGACGTGGGCAAGGAAGGCTTCGGCCCCTCCACCCTGCAATCCCACATCAACGCCACCCTGGTGGCCGAGGCGCTGTCTGGTGCCCACGTCGTGCGCCTCAAAGGTGGGGACTGCGGCATCTTCGGGCGGCTGGACGAAGAGATCGCGGCGCTTGAGGCTGCGGGCCTGTCCTTCGAAATCCTGCCCGGACTGACGGCCTCTACCGTGGCCGCCGCAGCCATCGGTCAAAGCCTGACGCGGCGGGGCCGCAATGCCGCCTTCCGCATTGTCACCGGGCATGACATGGCAGGCTTTGCCGAGCAGGACTGGCGCGGCATGGCGCGGGCCGGAGAGGTTGCCGCCATCTACATGGGCAAGACATCCGCCCGGTTTCTGCAAGGCCGTCTGATGATGCATGGTGCGGCACCCGAAACCCCCGTAACGCTGGTCGAAAACGTCTCGCGCGCCGATCAGCGCGTGATCGCCGCCACGCTTGCAACCTTTGCCGACGCGGCCCAACGGCTGGACGGCCCCGCTGTCATCCTTTATGGGCTTAGCCCTCGCCGGGCCTCCAGTGCCCTGACCCATCTGAAAGAGGCCCGCGCATGAGCCGCCGTTACATCCCCAAGGTCGTCACTGCCAACCGCTTGCACGAGGGCGATGTGGTCTACCAGACCGCTGATGACCGCTGGACCCCGCACCATCACGAGGCCGAGCTGATCGAGGACGAGGCGCACGCCCAACTGCGCCTGCTGCACGCGGCCGGGCAAAAGCTGTATGTCGTCGGCGCTTACCTTGCCGATGCCAAGCAAGGCCCGAACGGCCCGGAGCCCACCCATTTCCGCGAGGCGTTTCGCACGCGCGGCCCATCGAACTATCACCACGGCAAGCAAGCGGACCTGACAAATGTATGACTATACCGACTTCGACGAATCCTTCGTCCGCTCTCGGGTGGCGCAGTTCACCGACCAGGTCGCTCGCCGTCTGGATGGCAGCCTGACCGAGGATGAATTCCGCCCGCTGCGCCTGATGAACGGCCTTTATCTGCAACTGCATGCCTATATGCTGCGGGTGGCCATCCCCTACGGCACGTTGAACCCGCGCCAGATGCGGCAACTGGCCTATATTGCCGACACCTGGGACAAGGGCTATGGCCACTTCACCACGCGGCAGAACATCCAGTTCAACTGGCCGATGCTGCCCGATGTGCCGGCCATCCTTTCCGCACTGGCGGACGTGCAGATGCATGCCATCCAGACCTCTGGCAACTGCGTGCGCAATGTCACCGCCGACCATTTCGCCGGTGCCGCTGCGGATGAGATTGAAGACCCCCGCCCCTACGCCGAACTGCTGCGCCAATGGTCCACCGACCATCCGGAATTCCAGTTCCTGCCGCGCAAGTTCAAGATCGCCATCACCGGCAGCCCGCACGACCGCGCCGTCACGGCCGCCCATGACATCGGCCTGCGGATGACCAAGAACGCCGAAGGCACGCCCGGCTTTGAAGTCTTCGTCGGCGGCGGCCTTGGCCGCACCCCGATGATTGGCCATCTGGTCCGCGACTATTTGCCCATCGAAGACCTGCTGCCCTATGTCGAGGCCGTCCTCAGCGTCTACAACACCCTTGGCCGCCGCGATAACAAGTACAAGGCGCGCATCAAGATCACCCTGTTCGAGACTGGCCGCGAAGAACTGACCCGCATGATCGAGGAACGCTTCCTTGAAGTGCGCCCGCTGTTCGCTGGTGCTGACCAGGCCTTGCTGGCCGACATTCGCGCAGCTTTCGCCCAACCCGCGCTGAAAACCGCACCCACCGACGCCTATGACGCGTTCTACAAGGCCGATCCGGTGTTCCGCGCCTGGGCCGATACCAACCTTGCCAAACATCGCAAGGATGACCACGCCATCGTGACCATATCCGTCAAGGCGCATGGGCAGACGCCCGGCGATGCCTCCAGTGAACAGATGCGGGTGATTGCTGACCTGTCGGAGACTTACGGCTACAGCGAGTTGCGCATCTCCCATGAGCAGAACGTGATCCTGCCGCATGTCCACAAATCCGATCTGCCGGCGGTTCATGCAGCCCTTGGCCAGGTTGGCCTTGGCACCGCCAATGTGGGCCTGTTGTCCGATATCATCGCCTGCCCCGGCATGGATTATTGCGCGCTGGCCACCGCCCGTTCAATTCCGGTCGCGCAAGAGATTGCCCTGCATTTCGAGGCGCTGAAGCTGGAACATGAAATCGGCCCGCTGAAGATAAAGATCTCGGGCTGCATCAACGCCTGCGGGCACCACCATGTCGGGCATATCGGCATTCTGGGGCTGGACCGGGCGGGGGTGGAGAATTACCAGATCACCCTTGGCGGTGATGGCACCGAAGATGCGGCGATCGGTGACAAGACCGGCCCCGGTTTTGCTTATGACGAGATCGTGCCGGCCATTGAACGCATTGTGCGCGCCTATCTGGAAATCCGCTCTGAGCCGGCAGAAACTTTCCTGCAAACCTACCGCCGCCTTGGCATCGCCCCGTTCAAGGCGGCGCTTTATGGGGCCGAGGGGGCGAAGGATGCCGCGTGACCTGCCGACAGGCGCGGTCGCCGACCGGGTGCAGGCGCTGAACGCCCGCTATCGCCATCATGGGGCGACAGCGGTGCTGCAACATGCGCTGCAGGATGCCGATCTGGGGCAGGTGGCGCTGGTGTCGTCGTTCGGGGCGGAATCGGTGGTGCTGCTGCATCTGGTCTCGGTGATCGCGCCGGAAACCCCGGTGCTGTTTGTCGATACCAGGATGCTGTTCACTGAGACGCTGGATTACCTGCGCGAGGTTGCCGAAAAGCTGAACCTTTGCGACTTGCGCACCATCCGCGCCAATCCGGGCCGCGTGGCCTTTGAAGACCCCGACGGCACCCTGCACCAGTTCAACACCGACGCCTGCTGCAACATCCGCAAGATCGAACCGCTGGAGCGTGCCCTGTCGGAATTTGACGGCTGGATCACCGGCCGCAAACGGTTTCAGGGTCACGGGCGCGAGGCGGTAGATTTCTTCGAATCCGAAGGCGATATCCGCATCAAGGTGAATCCGCTGGCGCATTGGGACCGCGACGATATTGCGGACTATATGGTCAACAACCGCCTGCCCAGGCATCCGCTGGTCGCCAAAGGCTATCCCTCCATCGGCTGCGCGCCCTGCACAACCCCGGTCAAGCCGGGTGAAGACCCCCGTGCAGGCCGTT
>JAYSQA010000134.1:0-46401 GCA_043721775.1 Rhodobacterales bacterium | reverse complement strand
TATTTCGAGATGACCAACCATGTCTGTGAGAACTTCTTCCGCGGGGCGGTGGGGGTGTCTTTTGCGGAGATGATGAAACAGGGGGCGTGGGTGCCAACTGTGCGGATTTAAACGGATTTTCGGGCGCCGTCGCGGTTGGGGGATGTGCTGGAGGTGACGCTGGAAGTGGTACGGTTGGGGAGTTCCTCGGTTACTTTTGAGATTATCGGGGCCTGTGACGGGGCGGTGCGGCTGGTGGTTTTGATCACGCTGGTTTGGGTCAGGGAGGTGGCGGGGGTGATTGCGCCGCGGGCTTGGCCGGAGGCGATGAAGGCGAAGTTGGCGGGGTATTTGCGGCAGGGTTGACGGCGATTCGGGTGTAGGATTGGCGTCTTCAGCCCGTATGTTTTGCGTACATACAGCGGGCGCGGCGGGGTGAGGGTTAATTCATGGGGGCGGCGGCAAGCGGTGCGTGAAATCACCCACCCTGCGCAGGTTGCGTTCGGGATTGCGATGTCACGGAGTGGCCACAGCCACCGCGCGAAAGTAGAAGTCGAGCATTTCATCAAGCGAGGTCGGGCTGCGCCGCAACCGGCTACGCAAGGCCGCCCCCTCCCAGCAATTGACCAGAAGGTCGGCAAGCTGTCGCACGTCGGTATTTGCCGCGATCTGGCCAAGCTGGACCGCTTCGTCCAAACACCCGGCCACTCGTTGGGCAATCGCCGAAAAGCACCCTTCGATCTTTTGTCGAAAGACGTCGCTGACGCCTGACAATTCCTGCCCCAGCCCCCCGAGCAGGCAACCCATGTAGCCCTCGACCTGATAGGATTGCTGCACCATCGCGAAAAAGCTGCGAACCCGGGCAAGCGGGTCTTTCGTGCTGTCGCCGAGGCAAGCATCAAGCCCGGCGTGGACCTGCGCCATATAGGCATCGACCACTTGCAGGGCGTAGTCCTCTTTGTCCTGGAAGTGGTGGTAGAAAGACCCTTTCGGCGTTCCGGTGTCGGCCAGCAAAGCCTGAAGGCCGAGATCATTGTAGCCATGCTTCAAAAGCAGCGGTAGGCCCGCACTGATCAGACGTTGCTTGGTCGAATGCATTTCTAGTATGCCCTTTGCGGCACTATCGGGGGCGGGCCTTGGTCTTGGTGGCATGTCCTGGCTGCAATCCGGCGGTTTGGCCTAGCCCTTGGTCATCTCGATCATATGGTTGATGACGTGGCTATGCTCATCTTGTGGGCTGAACATGATGATCTCTGCGTCGGCGTCAACCCTTACGTTGTGGCCGGGCGGCCAGTAGAACAAATCTTGGGCGGTGACCGTTTCCTTTGCGCCCGCAGCGTCGGTCGTGGTGAGCTGGCCCTTGAGAACAAAGCCCCAGTGCGGGCTTTGGCACAGGTTCCCCTCAAGCCCCTGAAACAGCGGGGTGGTGTCCACACCAGCGGACAGGGTAAAGAATTCACCGCTGATTTTTCCCAGACCAGTTGCATCGCCAAAATCCTTATGTTGGCGAATGACGGCTCCGGGGATTTGCATCTTGACGTCTATGGCTTCTTTAGCGACACGCATATCGTTTCTCCTTATGCCTTCGCGACTAGACCGAGTGGTCTATTATCAGAATATGTGGGCCGACGGGATTCTGTCAACCCCTTTACGCTGCCGGGTCGATGAACCGCTGGGCTGTCAGGAACTATTCCGAGGACGTGCGCTTGTCGCGATAGAACTGGGCGACCCCTCCCCCTCAAACCCCATAATACTCCCGATACCATGACACGAACGACGCGATGCCGTCTTTGACGTCGGTTTGGGGGGCGTAGCCGGTCAGGCTGCGCAGGAGGCTTGCGTCGGCCCAGGTGGCGGGGACGTCGCCGGGTTGCATGTCCATGTAGTTGCGGGTGGCTTTGCGGCCGGTGGCGGCCTCGATGGCGTCGACGAAATCGAGGAGTTTGACTTTGTCGGAGTTGCCGATGTTGACGACGCGCCAGGGGGCTACGGGGGAGAGGCTGTCGTTGGGGATGGGCTCGGCTGTGCCAGGCAGGGGGGGCGGGGTGTCGATCAGCAGGCGGATGGCGCGGACGAGGTCGGTGACGTAGGTGAAGTCGCGGTGCATTTCGCCGTGGTTGTAGATGTCGATGGGGCGGTCGTTCAGGATGGCTTCCACGAATTTGTACAGCGCCATGTCGGGGCGGCCCCACGGGCCGTAGACGGTGAAGAAGCGGAACATCGTGGTGGGGATATGCCAAAGGTGGGCGTAGGCGTGGGACATCGCCTCGGTGGCTTTTTTGGAGGCGGCGTAGATGGTGAGTTGGGTATCGGCTTTGTCGGTCTCGGCAAAGGGCATGTCGGTGTTGGCGCCGTAGACGGAGGAGGTGGACGCCATCAGGAGGTGCTGAACCTTCAGGCGGCGGGCGGCTTCCATGACGTTGAAGGAGCCGATGACGTTGCTGTCAAGGTAGGCGCGGGGGTTCTCGATCGAGTAGCGCACGCCGGCTTGAGCTGCGAGGTGGACGATGATGTCGGGTGCGAAGTCGTCGGCTGTGGTTTCAAGGGTTTGGCGGTGTTCGAGGAGAGCCTCGGTCGCGGTGAACTGGGGGGATTGCAGAAGGATTTGGTGGCGGCGCTGTTTGAGGCGGATATCGTAGTAGTCTGACATGCCGTCGTAGCCGTGGACGCGGAAGCCTTCTGACAGCAGCAGGCGGGCGAGGTGGAAGCCGATGAAGCCTGCGGTGCCGGTGATGAGGACTTTACGCATGGGAGACTCCGGTGGGGTGGGGCTTGTGTGGCGGAGTGTGGAGGGGGGGGCAGCGTGAGGGCTGCTTGGCTGGCCGCCGGGGCGCTGCCCCGGACCCCGGGATATTTGGGAACAAATGAAATAAGGGCGCGGTGTCAGTCGAGCCCCTCGGGCGGGTCAGCGACGATGCGGCGGGCGGCGAGGTCGACGGTGGGGATGACGGCGAGGGTGAAGGGCAGCAGGAGGTCGGAGCCTGCGCCGCTGATTTCCAGCAGGTCACCTGCGCCGTGGTTGTGGACAGCGCGGACGGTGCCGAGCAGGGTGCCGCCGGGGTCGCGGACTTCGAGGCCGATCAGGTCGGCGTGGTAGAATTCATCATCGGGCAGGCGGGGCAGGCGTTTGCGGTCGACGTGGAGGGTGGTACCTTTGAGGGCGTCGGCTTGTTCCTTGGTGTCAATCCCGGTCAGGCGGGCGCCGAGGCCTCCGGCGACGGGGCGGGTGAGTTTCAGGTTGAACTGCCGGGTGCCGTCTTCGGACCAGAGGGGGCCGTAGGAGGCGATGTCTTCGGGCGTGGTGCAGAAGGATTTCAGGCGCACTTCGCCTTGTACGCCGAAAGCGCCGGAGATGGCGCCGACGCAGATGCGGTCGGGGGTTTGGGCCGGGACGGGGGCTGGCATCATCGGTGTCCTATGATCAGGGGCGGGGCGCGGCGTTCCCAGCCGAGGGTTTCCAGTTCGGGCGTCGTCTCGGTGGTTTCGGGCCAGCCGAGGCAAAGGTAGCCGATCAGGGTCCAGTCTTGCGGCACGTCAAGGTCGCGGTTGAGGCGGGCGGGGTCGAGGATGGAGACCCAGCCGAGGCCAAGACCCTCGGCCCGGGCGGCGAGCCAAAGAAGGGTTATGGCGCCGACGACGGAATATGCGCGGGTTTCGGGCATCGAGACGGCCCCAAGGCCGGAGCCTTTCGAGGTGCCTTCATCGCAGAAGACCGCCAGATGCACCGGGGCTTGCCGCATGCCGGAGAGTTTCAGGCCAGCGTAGAGCTGGGCCTTTTCGCCGACATAGCCGGAGAGGGCGGCCGTGTTGGCGTTTTCGAAATTTGCGATGGCGGCGGCGCGGGCTTGCGGGCTTTCGACCGCCAGGACGCGCCAGGGTTCGGACAGGCCGACCGAGGGGGCAAGGCAGAAGGCGGCAAGGCAGCGGTCCAGGACCGCTGCCTCTACCGGACCCTCGCGGAAGCGGCGCACGTCGCGCCGCCACAGCATCAGGTCTTGCAACTCCGCACGAAACGCTGCGGTGTAGGTGCCTTGCATGGCTGGGCGTTACTCGGCAGCGGCCGGGGCGGCGGCAGCGTCGGCCTTTTTCTTGGCGCGGGCAGCCATGGCTTTGCCGGGAATGGCCGACTTGGGGTTGGAGCGTTCAGCCTTCGGCAGCACGCCGGCGGATTCAAGGAAGCGCGCGACGCGGTCGGTCGGTTGTGCGCCTTTGCCCAGCCATTCCTTGATGCGGTCGAGGTTCATTACGACCCGCTTTTCGTCATCCTTGGCCAGCATCGGGTCATAGGTGCCCAGCTTTTCAAGGAAGCGGCCATCGCGCGGCATGCGACTGTCGGTGGCGACAATGGAATAGTGCGGGCGCTTCTTGGAACCGCCACGGGCGAGACGGATTTTCATAGCCATGGGTTTTCTCCTGTAGATGGCTTGGAAGATGGGCAGATTGCCCATCCTACCTTGGTCTGGGTTTGGGTTACTTTTGCAGTTTCTCGTGATGCCTGATGACTTCGGAGATGATGAAGGTCAGGAATTTCTTGGCAAATTCGGGGTCGAGGTCGGCATCGGCGGCCAAACGCTCCAGCCGCTCGATCTGGCGGGCTTCGCGGGCCGGGTCAGAGGGCGGCAGGTCATGCGCGGCTTTCAGCTTGCCCACGGCCTGGGTGTGCTTGAAGCGTTCGGCCAGCGTGTAGACAAGGATCGCGTCGAGCCGGTCGATCGAGGCGCGGTGGTCTTTGAGCACTGCAGCGGCGCGGGTGGTGGCGTCTGGCGTTTCGGTGGGCATGGCGGCATCCTGACGGGCCCTGTGCGGGGCATGGTGGCGGTAGATGCGTTCGGGCGGCGGATAGGGCGAGCGGGCGTCGGGGTCGAGGACGGCACCCATGCGCGCGCACAGGCGGTGCGAACTTGTGTTGTCGGGGTGGGTATAGCTGACGGCGGTTTGGTAGCCCGAGGTGGTGAAAAACCAGTCACGGGCGGCGGTTGCTGCCTCATGCGCCAGGCCCTGGCCTTCATGGCTGGCGTCCCACAGGCCCCCCCCCAGTTCAGGTTCGAAATGGTCGTCGGGGAAGAAGGGGCCGATCATGCCGATGGGCGTGTCAGAGCCTTTGAGGGTGACGGTGAACAGGCTGAAGCCGTGCTTTTGCCATTGCGCAAGGACATCGGCGAATTCGGCGGCGGTTTGGTCAGCGCTGCACGGGCCGCCCATCATGACCGAGCGGTCGGAGAACCAGAATGCGGTGCAGGCGGGCAGGTCGCTGGGCTTGGGCAGGCGCATGGTCAGGCGCGGGGTGGTGAGGGTGACGGTCATGCCAGCCCCCGGAAGCGGTAGGTCAGGCAGGGCAGGCCGCCGGGGGTGGCGGCGTGCAGGTCAAGGATGCCGCCAAGCCGTTCAGCCACGCGCTGCGAGGCGGGGTTTGCGGCGTCGATGTAGCTGACAAGGGTAGGCAGGCCGCGGACACCAAGCGCCCAGTCGCGCATCGCGGTGGCGGCTTCGGTGGCGTAGCCTTGGCCTTCGTGGGCGGCATCAAACAGGAACCAGCCGAGTTCAGGTTCCGGGAAGATCGGGCCGTGGCAGATGGCGGTCTGGCCGATGGGCTGGCCGTTCAGGGTGATCGTCAAGCCGCCGACGCCGAGCAAAGCCCATTGTGCGACGTCATTGCAGAACCAGTCCCAGGCTTTGGCGGCGTCATGTGGGCCGCCCATGTAACGGGCGCGGGGCGAGGTGACGAAATCGCGGTAGGCGGGGAAATCGGTGATGACCGGCAGGCGCAGGACAAGGCGCCCGGTTTGCAGGGTGGGGTTTTGCGCATGGGCAGACGCTTGACGGCTGGTGCCACCAAGAATTTTCGGCGAAAATTCGGAGGCTGCGTGCGGCGTCATTTCTTCTTGAACATCCCCGACAGGCCCGAGGGCAGGCTGGACGTGCCACCCAGGCTGCGCGGCAGGCCGCCCATGCCACCGAGACCGGATTTCATCGCCTTGGCGGCCTCCTCAAGTTGGACGGGGTCCATGTTCTTGAGGTCAGGCATACCGCCGGGGCCGCCGCCTTTGCCCATCATCTGGGCAATGGCTTGCTTCATCATGCCGCCTTTGCCCATCTTCTTCATCATCTCTGCCATCTGCTGATGCTGTTTCAGCAGGCGGTTCAGTTCGGACACCTCAAGCCCCGCCCCTTTGGCGATGCGGCGTTTGCGCGAGGCTTGCAGCAGGTCAGGGTTGGCGCGCTCTTTCTTGGTCATCGACTGGATGAGGGCAATCTGGCGTTTCAGCATCCTGTCATCAAAGCCAGCCTTTTCGGCGGCCTTGGCCATGCCGCCCATGCCGGGCATCATCCCCATGATCGACTGCATACCGCCCATTTTCAGCATCTGTTCCAACTGCATCCGCAGGTCGTTCAAGTTGAACAGACCCTTCTGAAAGCGGCGGGCCATACGCTCGGATTGTTCGGCCTCGAACGTCTCACGCGCCTTTTCAACCAGGGCCACGATGTCGCCCATGCCAAGGATGCGGCCTGCGACGCGTTCGGGGTCGAAGGTTTCCAGCGCATCCATCTTCTCGCCGAGGCCTACGAAGCGGATCGGTTTGCCGGTGACGGCGCGCATGGACAGGGCCGCGCCGCCGCGACCGTCGCCGTCCATCCGGGTCAGCACAACGCCAGAAATGCCGACCTTGTCGTTGAATTCAGTCGCCACGTTGACGGCGTCTTGACCGGTCAGGCCGTCAACCACCAGCAAGGTTTCACGGGGTTGGGCGATGTCGCGGACGGACTGAATCTCATCCATCAGGACTTCGTCGATGTGCAAACGGCCTGCGGTATCAAGGAACAGCACGTCATAGCCGCCGAACGCCGCTTGGGTCTTGGCGCGCTTGGCGATCTGGACGGCGGTTTCGCCTTTGACGATGGGGAGAGAGTCGACGCCGATTTGTCCGGCGAGGATGGCCAACTGCTCCATGGCCGCCGGGCGGTTGGTGTCGAGGGACGCCAACAGAACGCGCTTGTTGTTGCGTTCTTTCAAGCGTTTGGCCAGTTTGGCGGTGGTGGTGGTCTTGCCCGATCCTTGCAGGCCAACCATCAGGATTGTCGAGGGCGGATTGTCAATCTTCAGCGCATCGGCGGGGCCTTCGCCGGCGAGGACGGCGATCAACTCGTCATGGACGATCTTGACGACTTGCTGGCCCGGGGTGATGGATTTGGTGACGGCTTGGCCCGTGGCGCGGGTCTTGACCGCCTTGATGAAGTCGCGGGCCACGTTAAGAGAGACGTCAGCCTCCAGCAAAGCGGTGCGGACTTCGCGCAGGGCGGCATCGACGTCAGCCTCTGTCAGCGCACCGGCCTTGGTCAGACGGTCGAAGACACCACCAAGGCGTTCTGACAGGCTTTCAAACATGGCGCTTCTCCTGTGACGGTGCCCGTTTGGGCGGCGGGGTTCCTTTGGCCAAATAGGGTGCGGCACCCGTGGGCGCAACGCGCTGACGGATGGCGATCCCGGCATAAGCCAAGGGACCGGAAGCGTCGGGCTTCCGGGGAATTAGGCGGTCGGATATGCGGGGCAGGGGCAAGAGTCAAGCGATCACCGCTTGAGGTCGGCCTTGTTGCGCCAAAGCATCAGGGCGGAAAGGGCGGCAATCGCCATGGCGGGCGGGGCGCTGTCCCAGCCGAGGGTGGCGGCATGGGCCACGGTGGCGGCGGCGCCCGCGATCAGGGTCAGCGCGGCACCATAACCCACGCGGCCCGGCACCATCAGCATCACGGCGGCGAGGATCTGGAACAGGCCGGCGGGGACATGCATCCAGGGTGCTGCCCCCAGCACGGCAAAGCGGTGGCCCATCCGGTCAAAGCTGGCCAGCACCGCAAGTCCTGCGGACAGCATCACGAGGGCCAGGGCGGCCCGCAGCAGGGTGGAAAAGGTGGGTGTTCGCATGAAGCCTCCGGCGGCCATTTAGCGGGGGCGGCGGTGGTTTCGCAAGGATCAAGCCGTGGCGGTCAGGCGGGACAGTTGCTTGCGGTTGGCGAACTGCGTGACTGCGGCCAGCACGCCCAGCACGAAGGCCGGAACGGCAGCCCCGGCGCCCATGGCCGACAGCACGGTGAAATGGGCCACAAGCGCGCCGATCATGGTGCAGACCAAGAGGCCAGCAGCATAGGCGGTGCAGCCCGGGACCCAAAGGAGAACGGCCGAGCCAAGCTCGATGGCGCCGGTGACATAGCGGAACCATTGGCCGACGCCGACGGCGTCAAAAGTATGGACCATCATTTCAACGCCCAACAGCTTGGCGATGCCTGCGGCGGCAAAGGCAAGCGTCAGAAGGGTGCGGATGCCGAGCAATACAGTCTTGTTCATGGCGGTTTCCTTGGGTTTACGGGGCGGTGGGGTGGGCTTGCAGGTGTCTTGCGGCATATTGCCACTTGCAGATGGGCGCGCAATCGGGCCAAATTCGCCAGGCCTTGTTCAGGAATGCACAGAGATGCTGGTCGATACCTGGGATGAAATTCGCACCGCTTATCAGGTGGCCCGGTTGGGCACGGTGTCGGGGGCGGCGGATGTGCTGGGCGTGCACCACGCCACGGTGATCCGCCACATCGACGCTTTGGAAAAGCGGCTGGGCACCAAGCTGTTCCAGCGCCATGCCCGGGGGTATACTCCGACCGAGGCGGGGCGTGATCTGCTCAACACGGCGCAGCGCACCGAAGAGCAGTTTGGCCAGCTTGTCAGCCGGATCAAGGGGCAAGGGGAGACGGTGACAGGCGAACTGGTCGTCACCTCTATTTCCGGCATCGCGCATATTCTGACGCCGGTTTTTGGCGAGTTTCAGGCGGCGCATCCGGATGTTATGATCCGGTTCTATTCGGATATGCGGCTGTTCCGGCTGGATTATGGCGAGGCGCATGTGGCGATAAGGGCGGGGGCGGCGCCAGAAGACCCGGACTATGTGGTGCAGCCTTTGGTGAAGATGACGGCGGCCTTGTATGGGTCGCAGAATTATATCGCGGCGCATGGCCTGCCAAAGGGCCCCGATGATCTGGCGCAGCACCGCTTCATCGGCCATGTCGAGGCGGAAGCCCGCGCGCCGTTCTACCGCTGGCTGCGCGACCATGTGCCGACCGAGGCGGTGACCTACCGGATCAGCGAACCCGAGGCGAACAGCGTGGCGGTGCGGGCCGGTCTGGGCCTTGGCTTCCTGCCGGTGCGCGAGGCCGAGCGCTATCTTGATCTGGTGCAGGTGCTGCCGTCGGTGCCAGAGTGGGATTCGTCGCTTTGGATCGTCACCCATGTCGATTTGCACCGCACGGTGAAGGTGCAAAGCTTTCTGTCTGTGCTGAAGAAGGCGGCGGCGGGCTGGGTCTGCGCATGAACTTCACGCCGTGGCTTTGACCCGGCCTTGGCTGGGCATCTGGCAATGCTGAGTTTTTCGGCATTGGCGGGGGATCGTTCTCGTTGGCTGCGCCTGCTGCGCTGACAGTGGTGCGGTTCGGGCTGGTGGGATCTTTGGTGGGGCTGGCGGCCTGTGCGACCAGTGGGTTGCCGATGGCGCGCAGGCTGAACCGGGGGGAAGCTGCGCTGGTCTTTACCGTCGGGACGATGCTCGCGGGGGTCGGGGTGATAAGCCTGCGGGGCGTGCCTGCAGGTCTGGCGGCCGGTTGGCTGTCGTTGCCCTCAATCGAATGGATGTGCCTTGCCGATGTCTCGGTGTTGCCTCGTCGATGACCTTCGTGCGCTCGCAATGCGCCGCGTTGGGGCTGCCGCTGGCCAAGGTGATGGCCGATACCTGTCGGGTGCCGGTTTGGTTGATCCTGTGGGAACTGGCACCGGGCCACGCGCCGCCGCCGCTGAACGTGCTGTCGGGGGTGGTGCTGATCGTGACAGCCCTTGGCCTGCCGCTGAAAGACGAGGGCCGAGGGCCCGCCCGTTGCAAGCGGTGATCCAAAGGAGCGCGTTCCGCGCATTGCTTTTATCTCGCCTCTGGCGTGCCGCCAACCGGCTTGGGTCAAGGATGCTCCGCAGGGAGTATTTGGGCAAAGAGCAAGGGCAAGAGCAGATTTCTTGCCGCTTCATTCAGGTTCAAATATCCATTTCGACCTTGTCAGCCGCACTGCGGGTGGAGGTTCGCGCTGTCTTCTCAACCGTCCGCGGCAGCGCCGGGCGAGGGGCCTCGATGGCCCTGAGGCTGGCTTTTCCGGGAGTGAAGAAGGGGCGCAGCAGGGCCATGGGGTGGCTGCGCAGGGTCAGGCGGAGGGCGATGTAGTCTTCGACGACGGCTTCGCCTTCGGTCATGGCGCGGAAGTGGACGGCGGGTTCGATGATGCCTTCGCCATCGATGTCATTGGCGAAGAGGGGGAGGGGTTTGTCGCCGGACAGGGCGCGGGCGGCCCAGAGGGCGTCGCGGCGTGACAGGCCCAGGGGGGCGAAGGTGTCGGCTTCGGCGAGGCGGGTGACGGTCGCCGGGGAGACTCCGGCGCGGCGCCAGACGTCTTCGACTGCCGTATAGCCGTTCCGGCGGGCGGCGGTGATCCAGAGGCTTTCTTCTTCCGACATGCCGTTGATTTGACGGAAGCCCAGGCGGAGGGCGAGGCCGCCGGCGCTGGGGGTGTCGGTGTCCTCCATCACGTTGTCCCATTGGCTGGCGTTGATGGAGGGAGGCAGGACGATCACGCCGTGTTCGCGGGCGTCGCGGACGATTTGGGCGGGGGCGTAGAAGCCCATGGGTTGGGCGTTCAGAAGCGCGCAGGCGAAGAGGCCGGGGTGGTGGTGTTTGATCCAGGCGCTTGCGTAGACGAGGAGGGCGAAAGAGGCGGCGTGGCTTTCGGGGAAGCCGTAGGAGCCGAAGCCTTCGATCTGGGCGAAGCAGCGTTGGGCGAAGTCGGCGTCGTAGCCGTTTTGTGCCATGCCGTTCAGGAAGCGGTCGTGGAATTCGCTGACGCTGCCATGCTTTTTGAAGGTGGCGAGGGAGCGGCGGAGACGGTCAGCCTCGGTTGGGGTGAAGCCTGCGCCGATGATGGCGATTTGCATGGCTTGTTCTTGGAACAGGGGGACGCCGAGGGTTTTGCCCAGCACGCGTCCCAGGGCATCGGAGGGGAAGGTGACGATTTCCTGGCCGTTGCGGCGGCGCAGGTAGGGGTGGACCATGTCGCCCTGAATGGGGCCGGGGCGGATGATGGCGACTTGGATCACCAGGTCGTAGAAGTTGCGGGGGCGCATCCTCGGCAGGAAGTTCATCTGCGCGCGGCTTTCGACCTGGAACACGCCGAGAGAGTCGGCCTGGCAGAGCATTTCATAGACCTGCGGGTCCTCGGCGGGGAGGGTGGCGAGGCTATAGGCCGTGTGGTGGTGTTTTTGCAACAGATCGAAGGCTTTGCGGATGCAGGACAGCATGCCCAAGGCGAGGATGTCGACCTTGAGGATGCCTAGCGTGTCGATATCGTCTTTGTCCCAGCAGATGACGGTGCGGTCTTCCATCGTGGCGTTTTCGATGGGGACGAGTTCGTCAAGCCGGCCTTCGGTGATGATGAAGCCGCCGACGTGTTGGCTTAGGTGCCTTGGGAAGCCCTGGATTTCTTCGATGAGGGAGAGGGTGAGTTGGAGGCGGCGGTCTGTCGGGTCTAGTCCGATTTCGGCGAGGCGTTGTTCGTTCATGGTTTTGGAGGAGCCGAAGCCCCAGATTTGAGAGGACATCGCGGAAAGCGTGTCCTCGGTCAGGCCCATCGCCCGGCCGACTTCGCGGACAGCGCGTTTGCCGCGGTAGTGGATGACGGTGGCGCAGAGGCCGGCGCGGTGGCGGCCGTAGCGGTTGTAGATGTGCTGGATGACCTCTTCGCGGCGTTCGTGTTCGAAGTCGACGTCGATGTCGGGCGGCTCGTTGCGGGCCTCAGACACGAAGCGTTCGAAGACCATGGTGCCGATTTCGGGGGAGACCGAGGTGACGCCGAGGGCGTAGCAGGTGATGGAATTGGCGGCGGAGCCACGGCCCTGGCAGAGGATACCGCGTTCGCGGGCGAATTTCACGATGTCGTGGACGGTGAGGAAATAGGGCTCGTATTTCAGTTTGGCGATGAGGGTGAGTTCGTGTTCCATCTGGGCTGCCGCTTTGGCGGGGATGCCGGCGGGGTAGCGCCATTTCAGGCCTTCGCGGGCGAGGTGTTCGAGGCGGGTGGCGGGGGTTTGGCCCTCGGAGACCTCGGAGGGGTATTCGTAGCGCAGTTCGTCGAGGGAGAAGTGGAGAGTATCGGCGATTTGGCCTGCGCGGTGGACGGCGGGTTCGAAGCCTTTGAAGAGGCGGAGCATTTCGGGTTCGGAGCGCATGCGGTGTTCACCATGCGGGGCGGCGTCGAGGCCCAAGGCGTCGATATGCTTGCCCAAGCGGATGGCGGTGAGGACGTCGGCCAGTTTGCGACGGGCGCCGTGATGCATGAGGGGCAGGGCCGAGGCGACGGTGGGGATGTTGAGGCTGTGGGCGAGGGCGGTGAGGGTGGCGAAGCGGTTGTGGTCCTGGCCGTCGTAGTGGGGCGAGAGGAGCAGGTGACAGGCGTTGGGAAAGCGGCGGGTGAGGCGCTGGGCGAGGGCGCCCCAAGTGCCGCGCTGGGGTTTGGGGTTTGCGGGTTCGGGGTGGAGGAGGAGGGTGAGGCCGCAGCCCCAGTCGAGCAGGTCTTGCGGGGTGAGGTGGCATTGGCCCTTTGGGGCGCGGCGGCGGCCCTCGGTCAAAAGGCGGCAGAGGTTGGCCCAGCCGGCGCGGTGCTGCGGCAGGGCGGTGAGGGTGAAGCCGGATTGCAGCTGGAGGCGGGCGGCGGGGATCAGGCGGAGTTTTGGGCCACAGTTTGGGCCACAGTTTGGGCCACAGAAAGATTCGGAGTCTCGCGCCAGTTCGCGGGCCTTGGTGTGGGCGCGGACGATGCCGGCGACGGAGTTGAGGTCGGCTAAGGCGATGGCGTGCTGACCGAGTTCAGCGGCGCGCAGGATGTACTCCTCGGGGTGGGAGGCCCCGGTGAGGAAGGTAAAGTTGGAGATGACGCTGAGTTCGGTGAAGGGCATCTAGGACCGTGAACATTAAGAGAACACTGTAGCCTTGTGGGGACGGTCATGCCAGTGAGTCGTTTGGGGCAGGTGGGGTGGAACCCCACCCTACGGAGGAGCAAGCAGGGATACGCTTGGCGGGTGCCGGTAGGGTGGGGTTATAACCCCACCCTACGCCGCCTGCGCCCGGGCGTGGTCGCGGTGCCAGGAGGAAAAGGGCCAGTCCTCGGGCCTTGTGACGAGGCCGTGGCGGATGGGGTCGTTCCAGCAGGCTTGCAGGTGGGTATTGAGGTCGGCGGCGTTGCGGATGTGGTGGTCCCAGAAGCGGCGCTGCCAGATGCCGGACTCGCCCTTCTTGGCCATAGAGGCGGTGCGTAGGGTGGGGTTTGACCCCACCTTACCGGAGATCATCCGGGAGAAGCGGGATTTGAGGACGCCCATGCGGGTAGAGAAGTCGGCGTCATCTGGTGGCAGGGTCCAGATGCAGTGCATGTGGTCGGGCAGGACAACCCAGGCGTTGATCTGGAATGGGCGGCACGCCTGGGTGAGGCGGACGGCTTGGCGGAGGGGCTCGATCTCCCTGATGAGGAGATCGGAGCCGGGGTGGGCTAAGGCTACCGTGAAGAACACGGTCGCGCCGGGGATGTGGGGGCGGATGTAATTGGGCATGCCTGGAGCATCGGCGGGAATGGTTAAGGAAGGGTTGTGATTCTGTGGAGGATTCGCGCCTTTGGCTGGCAGCCGGAGGGTTTCACACCCTCCGGACCTCCTGTGGGATATTTATGAACATATGAATGGGAAAAAGGCGTTGGCCTTGATCTTTGGGGAAACGCTGCCCGTGGGGGCTTCTGCTGGGGGCAGGGATGCTGGGTTCTGGCTTTTCGTGCGGGGGCTGTCGTGCTAGGGGCGGGGGATGAATACTATTCCCACAAAAGACCAGATCCGGCAGTGGATCCTCGACAACCCCACTTTGTTGGCCAAGCGCGATATCGCGCGGGCTTTCGGGATCAAGGGGGATGCCCGCATTGACCTGAAGCGCGTGTTGCGCGAGTTGGAGGAGGAGGGCACGGTTACCCGGGTGGCGCGGCGGTATATTGAGGCTGACGCGCTGCCTCCGGTTGCGGTGCTGGAGGTGCTGGCGCCGGATGGGAATGGGGATTTGTTTGCAAGGCCGCTGGAGGCGGGGGTGCCTGCGGATGGGCCTCGGATACTTATTGTCTCGCAGAGGGGCGATCCGGCCTTGGGGGCGGGGAACAAGATTCTGGCGCGGCTCACGAAGGTTGAGGCGGAGGATCATGGCTATGAGGCGCGGCTGATCCGGGCTTTGGGCGGCAATCCGTTGAAGGTGCTGGGGATATTCCGGTCTGGGGCTGAGGGCGGGCGGATCGTTCCGATCGACAAGGGTGCCGACAAGGAGTGGCGGGTGGCACGGGATGCGACCTTTGACGCCCGGGATGGCGAGTTGGTTGAGGCGGAACTGGTGGGCAAGCGGTCTATGGGCTTGCCGCAGGCGCGGGTGGTGGCGCGGTTGGGGGACCCTGCGGGACCGCGGGCCGTGTCGCTGATTGCCATTCATCAGCATGGTATTCCGGATGCGTTTCCCGATGCGGTGATTGCTGAGGCGGATGGCTGTGTGGCGGCACCGATGGGGCGGCGCGAGGATTTGCGCGACCTGAATTTGCTGACGATTGATCCGCCGGATGCGCGGGATCGGGATGATGCGGTGTGTGCGGAGGTTGATGCGGACCCGGCTAACCCCGGTGGCTTTGTGCTGTGGGTCGCGATTGCCGATGTGGCGCATTATGTGACGCCGAATTCTGCTTTGGACCGCGAGGCGCGGCGGCGGGGGAATTCCAGCTATTTCCCGGACCGCGTGGTGCCGATGTTGCCGGATATTCTGTCGGGCGATTTGTGCAGCTTGCATCAGCATGTGGACCGGGCCTGTCTGGCGGTGCGCATGGTGATTGATGCTGAGGGGCACAAGCTGCGGCACTCGTTCAGCCGGGGGCTGATGCGGTCCAAGGGGGCGCTGTCCTATGCGCAGGTGCAGGCGGCGCGGGAGGGGTTTGCGGATACGTTGACGGAGCCGTTGGTGGACTTCATCAACCCGCTTTATGGGGCTTATGAGGCGTTGAAGCGGGCACGTGACGCGCGGCAGCCGTTGGAACTGGAACTGCCCGAGCGCAAGATTGTGCTGGGGGAGGATGGCAAGGTTTCGTCCGTGTCCTTTGCCGAACGGTTTGACGCGCACAAGCTGATCGAGGAATTCATGGTGCTGGCCAATGTGGCGGCAGCAGAGGAACTGATCCGGCTGAAGCGGCCTTTGCTGTTTCGGGTGCATGAGGAACCGAGCCCGCAGAAGCTGGACTCGCTGCGCGAGGTGGCGGAGGCTTCGGGGTTTACGCTGGCCAAGGGGCAGGTGCTGAAGACGGCGCATTTGAACAGGTTGCTGGCGCAGGCGGCAGACAGCGAGTTTGCGGAGTTAATGAATATCTCGACCCTGCGGTCTATGACGCAGGCCTATTACAGCCCTGATAACTTTGGGCATTTCGGGCTGGCTTTAAGGAACTACGCGCATTTCACGTCGCCGATCAGACGCTATTCGGACCTGATCGTGCACCGGGCGCTGATCTCTGCCCATGGCTGGGGCAAGGATGGGCTGACGCCTTGGGATGAGGAGCATCTGGAGGAGACCGGCAAACTGATTTCCGACACCGAGCGCAGGTCGATGGCGGCGGAGCGGGATACGACGGACAGGTATCTGGCGGCCTACCTGTCAGACCGGGTGGGCGCGGAGTTTGCGGGCCGGATTTCGGGTGTGCAGAAGTTCGGGCTGTTTGTGAAGCTGGATGAGACCCAGGCGGATGGGCTGGTGCCGATCCGGTCGATTGGCCGGGAGTTTTATCATTATGACGAGACAAGCCAGACCTTGACCGGGTCGGATTCGGGGCAGGTGATAGGCCTTGGGCAGCGGGTGTTGGTGCGGTTGACGGAAGCGACGCCGGTTACGGGTGGCCTGACGCTGGAACTGCTGTCGATTGAGGGCGGGGCCTTGCGGGCGCCGTCGGCAAAGGCTGGACGGTTTGCGCCGCGCAAGCCTTCGGGGTTCAAGGCCAAGCGGGAGGCGATCAAGCGCAAGGTCACGCGCAAGCCGCGCTGAACTGCAAGATATCGTGACTTGCCTGACGGTTGGGCTGGGCGTAATGACAGGGGGCGGAACACGATTCCGCTTCACCATGGACTTGTCCTCATGCCAACCCTCAGTCGATTGACCGTGCCGTCAGGGCAGCGCTAGGCTGGGGATCTCTCCTTGCTGCGCCGCCTGTGATGGCCGGTCGCCAGGAGATAAAATGAAAGCTTTCATCAAAAGCCGCTTCGAAGTGCTTGCGGAGTGGATTTCTGTCGCGCTTGGCCGTCCGCTGGCGTTTATTGCTGCCTTGGGCATTGTGTTGCTGTGGGCCGTAAGCGGGCCGATCTTCGGCTTTTCGGACACGTGGCAACTGGTGATCAACACCGGCACCACGATCACTACCTTCCTGATGGTCTTCCTGCTGCAAAACACCGGCAACCGCACGATCGTCGAACTGCAAGACCACCTGCACCGGCTGGAGCGGCAGAATGCCCAGATCCTGTCACTGTTGCAGGATACCTCTGGCCTGCACCGCCGGGCGGCGTGACCAATTTCCCCTGCACGGCGCAAGCCCTTGCAGGGGAGCGTTTTTTTTCAGAAGATGAAATCGGCGTTGGTCAGTTCGGCATGGCCGATGGTGAAAACCTCGGCCATCCAGGCCACCTTGCCCTTGCCGTCAAGATCGACCTCCAGCAAGCCGGTGGCGGCATCGTAGTGCATCTGCGCGATGTGGTTGTGGGCAAAGTCGCCGGTGCTCAGGCGGATTTTCACGCCGAGGGCCGAAAGGTCAAGCTTGTCGATGCCGGGTTCGAACCAGATCGCCGTGTCAGAGATGCCGATGGCGGCATGTTTCACCGGGCCGCTGAAGACGAAGGTATCGCGCAGACCGTCGCCGATCTTGTGGCCACCCTCGCTGACATAGCCCTGCATCAGGTCGTAGCCATCGCCACCGTTCAGCGTGTCCTGACCCCAGTTGCCGGTCAGTGTGTCATTGCCCTTGTCACCAAAAATGGCCTCGCCGGGGACAGGCCCAAGTTCGGTCGAGCGCGTGGTCTGGCCACCTGCGGTGATCTCGTCATCGCCATCGCCGCCATAGACATTCACCCGGTTGCCATCGCCGCCCCGGATCACATCATCCCCAGCGCCGCCAAGGATGGTGTCCTGGCCTGCAACGCCATAGATGGTGTCATTGCCGTCAGACCCGTTAAGCTGGTCGTTGCCGTCGCCGCCCAGGATGAAATCGTTGCCCAGACCGCCATAGACAAGGTCTTGCCCGGCGCCGCCTGAAAGACTGTCGTCACCGATGCCGCCGTAAAGGCTGTCCTTGCCATCCATGCCGACCAGGGTGTCATCGCCGGTGTCACCGATCAGCTTGTCTGACGCCGAACCGCCTTGCAGGATGTCGTTGCCGGTATCGCCTTTTTCAAATGCCACGCCAGAGCCAAAGCTGGTGATGATGTCGTCGCCGGTGCCGCCAAGGGCATGCAGGGCGCCCGAGGCAAGGGTGATCACGTCGTTGCCGCTGCCACCGTCGACGGTGGCGTCTCCGCTGAGCCCGATGGCCTGATCATTGCCGCTGCCGGCAAGGATGCTGATCTTGAGGAAGGTGCCGCCGCTCAGGTCAAGAACATTGGCCCCGTCGCTGCCGGTGATGGCGACAGAGTGCAGGTTTGCCACCGCGCCGGTGATGCGGACATCCTCGATGGATTGCAGTTTGGTGACGGTATGGCCCAGCCCGTCAAACACGGCCGTTCCCAGTTTCAAATCCAGAGTGACTGAGGATTTCTGGGTCAGCTTGGAGAAATCGAAGGAAATCTCATCCTGCCCGGCACCGCCAAAAAGGGCGTTGCCCTCCAGAAAGAGGTTCGCGGAGAATTTCGTGGAATTGCCCAGAAAGAACGTGTCGTCGCCGGTGCCGCCATAAAGACTGTCGTGGCCAGAGGCGGTTTCGATGGTGTCATTGCCATCGCCGCCATAGATGATGTCACGGCCACCGCCGGTGGCCACGCTGTCATCTGCGGATGTCAGGCTTAATTTGTCATCGTCGGTGAACTTGTCGTTCTCGAACTGGCCGGGGAAAATCACGCTGCCTTCGGAATAGGAACTGGCGCCGAAGGTCGAACCAGAGTTGAGAAGGCCTTTCCATTCCGCCGCGTTTGCTATGGCGGTTGACGCTGGGCCGCCTTGCAGCTGGAAGTAATACAGATCGCCGCTGGAGGTGTCGTATACCTCGACAAGCTGAACCCGGTGGCCGTGCCATTCGGTTGACCCGATGGCAACCTGAAACCCGTCGGTGATGCTTTGACCGCGCAGGGAAAGCTGCGCATTCAGCACGGTCAGCGTGACGGCGGTTGGAGAATTTGTCTGGATCGGGTCGTCATAGGAAAACGTGAAGCCGCTGTTCGCGCCCTGAAAAAAGACCGACAGGGTTGCAGAACTGGCCGAGGTGACTGACCCCGAGCCATCTTTTGAAACCTTGACGCCGCTGACCGCATACGTGCCCATGTGTCACCTCAACCTTACTTTTCGCGCCTTTTGATGATCGAAAGATCAACCGGCTTTGTTTTTGTTGCAGGACTGCTCGTGTCCAAAGTCGAATTTCCGCATGATTTGTCAAGCCATCAGGCCAATCCCCGGCCCGTCGCCCTGCTGCTTCCTGTTCATGAATAATACTTGTGTCGGTCTTGTGGCAGGCTTGTGGAAATGACGGGGCTTTGCCAGAAGGGCGCATGGGCGGCTGGATTTGGTCAGGGTTGGCGGTGGGGCTTCTTCTGTTCGGGGGCGGCAAGGTGCTGGCTGAACCGCCCTGTCGGCACAGGCTTCATGGGGGTGATGGGATGTCGCAAGCGGCTTTTGGGATGACGGGCGATGTGGCGGCGTGGGTCGCGGCCTTCCGGCCCCGGGCCGAGGCGGCGGGGATCAGTGCCGTGACGCTGGATGCGGCGTTGGACGGCGTGGCCCTGCGGCCGGATGTGGTGGAGAAAGACCGCAACCAGACCGAGTTCACCCGCACGATCTGGGATTACCTTGACAAGGCGGTGTCGGATGACCGGATTGCCGCCGGTCAGAAGGCGCTGAAGGCGCGCGGTCACCTGTTGGACCGGATCGAGGCGCGGTACGGCGTGGACCGTCAGGTGCTGTTGGCGATCTGGGGGCTTGAAAGCAGCTATGGTGTCGTGCGTGGCGATGTGCCCACAGTGGCGGCGCTGGTGACTTTGGCCTCGGCCACGCGGCGCGGCGCCTATTTTGAACGGGAATTGCTGGCGGCCCTGCGTATCCTGCAAGTGGGCGACGTGACGGCGCAGGCCATGAAAGGCAGCTGGGCCGGGGCGATGGGACATACGCAGTTCATGCCGTCAAGCTACCTGGCACTGGCGGTGGATTTCGACGGCGACGGGCGGCGGGATATCTGGGGCGATGATCCGGGCGACGCGCTGGCCTCGACCGCGGCGTTTCTGGCGCGCTATGGCTGGCGTAAGGGCGCGCCCTGGGGAGTAGAGATCGCGCTGCCGCAGGGGTTCGATTACCGGCTGTCGGGGGAAAAGACCCACCATTCCGCCGCTGAATGGCAGGCGATGGGGGTGGTGCGGGCGGGGGGCGGCACGTTGCCGGATTGCGGGCCGACGTCGGTGCTGTTGCCGGGCGGCGCTCGCGGAGCGGCCTTCCTGATCTGCCCCAACTTCCACGTGATCGAGCATTACAACCCTGCCGACGCTTATGTCATCGCCGTGGGCCACCTTGGCGACCGTATCATGGGCGGCGGCCCGATCCTCGCCCCCTGGCCCCGCGACTTGCGCGCCCTGACGCTGGACGAACGCATCGCCCTGCAACACCGCCTGACGCTGGCCGGCTTTAACGCGGGCGGTGCGGATGGCCGGATTGGCCCCCTGACCCAATCGGCGATCCGGGCCTTTCAATCCTCGATCGGGGTGGTGCCGGATGGCTATGCGTCGCTGGATGTGCTGAACCGCCTGTTTTGAGGCCGCAGTCTTGAGGCCGCAGTCTTGAGGCCGCAGTCTGCTGCATCAACGCCGGGGGTTTCACACCCCCGGACCCCCGTGGAGTATTTCGGCAAAGGGCAAAGGGAAGCGAGGTTCTTGCCATTGCTCTTTGCCCAAATACTTCCGCCGGAGGCTCTGCCGGTGCAGCCCACGCTGGTGTCAGGCGAAAAGGCCCTGACAGAACCAGCCGCCCGACATCACGCCGCCATGGGCGTAGAACAGCCAGAGACGTTCGCCGCCTTCCACCTCGACCCGCCAGTAGTCGCGCGGGCCTGATCGCCAGTCGGGGTCATCCAGCCACCATTCCGGGCTGATCCGCTCTGGGCCGGACGCGACGCGGGTGGCAAGGTCGCGGCGGCGCCAGCGGAAGCGGGCGGGCGGGGTTGGGTCTTGCGGAGCCGTTACAGCTTCGGGGCGGAACAGGGTCAGGGGGCGCGGCGCGCGGGGGGCGGGCCATGGTGCCGGGTGCGGGGCCGACCAGGCGGCGGCAAGGGTAAGTGCTGTCTTTTCCGGAATATGGCTTTCGCCGGGGTGCAGGCGGGTCACATTCTCGGTGCCGAGCCGGGTGCCAAGTTTGCTGACAAGGTCGGCCAGCGCGTGATCGGATGTTTGGCGGGCGGCGGCGGCGGCCGAAGCCTCGCCATGGCCGCTGTGCTGGACGGCGTGGAGGGGTTCGGTCTCCAGCGCCTCCAGCCGCAGGCAGTCGATGCCGAAGCCTGGGTCGATGCTGTCAAGCTTCAGCAGGATCAGCGGGCGGATTGTTTCGGGGCGGTTGGCGGGGCGGGCGAGGCCGATTTCAAGCCGTTCGACCTTGTTGTCCGAGCGGTAGGCTTCCAGCCTTATCCGGCGGGCGCCGCGGGTGCTGGCGCGAAGTTTGTCACACAAAGGTGCAAGGATGCGGTCCAGACCCGCCGTGATATCCTCGGTCAGGCCGATGGGGTCGGGGAAGGTCAGGCGGGTGGCGAAGTGCAGGGGCACCCGGGCCGGAGCCACCGGTTCGGGTTCCATCCCCAGCGCCTGATCCAGACGGCGCAGGGTGTCAGCGCCGAAGCGGCGGGCGAGGGCGGCGCGTGGCAGGTCCATGATGTCACGCACCCGGCGCAGGCCGAGGCGGTTGAGCCCCTCAACCGCATCTGCCGACAGGCGTAGGGCGGGCAGGGGCAGGTCGCCAATCGCCTGCCGCATGTGGCCCGGTGTGGCGATTACGCCTTGCGGCAGGGGAGCGGCGCCTACGGCGGGGGCCATGCCGCCACGCTCCCACCCCGGGCGCTTGACGGCGCGCGAGCGGGTCGCCCGCGCCTCCTGGTCAATCGCGTCGCCGTTGCGGGTGGGCTGCGCTTGACGACCGGAATAGCGGGCAAGCGCCCAGGCCGCGCCGCGCGTGTCGGCCACCCCGGCGCGCAAGGTCAGGCCAAGGTCGGAGCAGTCTTCCTCCAACTGGGCCAGCAGTTCTGCTTCACCGCCGAACAGGTGGGCGCAGCCGGTCAGGTCTATCACCAAAGCGGCGGGTGGTTCCTCGGCGACCCAGGGGCTGAACTTGCCGGCCCAGCGGCGCAGGATGGTCAGGAACGCCGCCTCGGCCAGCGGATCCGCCGCCCGGGTCAGAAGTGCTGGACACATGGCAGAGGCATCGCGCAGCGGTTGGCCAAGGCGCAGGCCTGCCGCCTCGGCCTCGATATTCAGCGAGGTCAGGACTTGCGCGCCGTTCTGGTCGGCCACAATCGCAAAAGGCAGCGGCAGCACATCGCGCCGCAGACGCAAGGCGCGTTCGGCGGCGAGGCGGGGAAACCACAGGGACAGGATTCGGCGATGCGACATGGCGCAAGTTCTCATATTGTTCCGGATTTTCCAACCCGTCTGCCCATGAGTCCTGCTGAAAATCGTCCCGTTGCGACAGGCAACCCCCTGATTTCCACAATGACAATTTCGTGAGGTCAAGGCTTTCAGCCTAAAGTCCGTATCCACCGTCGCAAACCGCCTTCTATAGTCAGATCATATTTCCTCCAGGGAGCGCGGACACCATGAAATTCACCACCAAGACCCTTATCCTCGGCCTTATTCTGGTTGGGGGCCTGGCTTACGCTGGCGCTGCGACAGACCCAGACGCGAAGGCTCGTCAGGATCTGATGGATGCCAATGGCGGCGCCATGAAAGTGCTGGGCGGCATGGCCAAAGACGAAGTGGCGTTTGACGCAACTGCTGCCGCAGCCGCCAAGGCAACTTTGATCGCCAATGCCACGAACATCCCCGTGGTGTTCAAGAACCAAAGCACCGACCCCGCCTCGCGTGCCAAGCCCGCGATCTGGACCGCCTGGGATGACTTTACCGCCAAAGCTGGCGATCTGGGCACCGCTTCGGCGGCGCTGGACACCACCAGCCTTGACACCCTGAAAGCTGGCCTTGGCGCAGTTGGCGGTGCATGTGGCGCGTGCCACACAGCCTACAAGGCCTCTTGATCTTAGTTATGTTGTGACGGCCCCGGAGCGATCCGGGGCCGTTTTGCTTAGCCGCAATCCAGGGCGAGGATCTTGTCTGACCCGTCGACCCGGACGTTAAGCCGTGTGGCCGAGTAATCCATCGTCACCATCATGCCAGGTTTGATGATGCGCAGGGCACCCCAGCCGCCCTTGTCGGGCAGGGTCGTGGCAGGGTGGCCGACCAGCGCGTGAAGCGCGTTGCCGCCGCATGCGCCAAGGTCGGCCAACAGCACAGGAGGCGGCGTCGTGCCGGACATTACAGGGACGCAGGCCACCAGTGTCAGGCTTGCAGCCAGGCTTTGGGCCAGGTGCTGTATCAGTTTGCGGGGCGCGGATAAAAGGATCAGGGGGTGCATGGGGGCTCCAATCGGTGCAGGACATCGGCGCAGATTGGCAGGGGGTGGGCCTTGCGTCCATAAACCCTGATAGGATCGCCGCCGCGAACAGGCCGAAACCGGCAGGCGCTGCCGCAAACGGCGTTGCAATTTGGGCTTGTATGCCGCAGCCTGCCGGGCAAAGGCATGCGCCTGAACAATTCTGGGAGACCACACATGCGTACCCGCGCCGCCGTAGCGCTTGCCGCCGGGCAACCCTTGCAAGTCATGGAAGTGAACCTGGCAGACCCGCGCGAGGGCGAGGTTCTGGTTGAGATCAAGGCCACCGGCATTTGCCACACCGATGAATTCACCCTGTCAGGCGCAGACCCCGAGGGCCTGTTCCCCGCCATTCTGGGCCATGAGGGCGCGGGTGTGGTGATTGCCGTCGGCCCGGGGGTCAAGACGCTGAAACCCGGCGACCATGTCATCCCGCTTTACACACCGGAGTGCCGCGAGTGCCCCTCGTGTCTGTCGCGCAAGACCAACCTTTGCACCGCGATCCGCTCGACGCAGGGACAGGGGCTGATGCCGGACGGGACGACGCGGTTTTCCATGCTGGATGGCACGCCGATCTATCACTACATGGGGTGTTCGACCTTTGCGAACCACACCGTGGTGCCCGAGATCGCGCTGGCCAAGGTGCGCGATGACGCGCCGTTTGACAAGATCTGCTACATTGGCTGCGGCGTCACCACCGGGATCGGCGCGGTTCTGAACACGGCCAATGTCGAGGCGGGGGCCACGGCGGTGGTCTTCGGCCTTGGCGGGATCGGGCTTAACGTCATTCAGGGGCTGCGGATGGCGGGCGCGGATATGATCATCGGCGTCGATCTGAACGACGACAAGGAAGAATGGGGGCGGCGGTTTGGCATGACCCACTTCGTGAACCCGAAGAAGCTGGAAGGGTCGGTGGTGCAGGCAATCGTTGACCTGACCAAGACGGCTTTCGACAAGATCGGCGGGGCGGATTACTCGTTTGACTGCACGGGGAATGTGAAGGTCATGCGGGACGCTTTGGAATGCACGCATAGGGGTTGGGGGCAGTCGATCATCATTGGCGTCGCCCCGGCCGGGGCGGTGATTGAGACGCGGCCGGTCCAACTGGTGACGGGGCGGATATGGAAGGGCACGGCGTTTGGCGGGGCGCGGGGCCGGACGGATGTGCCGAAGATTGTTGACTGGTACATGGACGGCAAGATCGAGATCGACCCGATGATCACCCATGTTTTGCCGTTGGAGCGGATCAATGAAGGGTTTGATCTGATGAAGGCGGGGACGAGTATCCGGGCGGTGGTGGTTTATTGAGATTGTGAAAAGGCCTGGGGATTGCACGCGTGCAATCCTCGGCAAGGCTTTGTTTTTGTTGGGTTCCGCGAATTTTGTTAGGGTTTTGTTAACCCAGGCTTTCACAGTTAACCCAGGCTTTCACAGGGGGGCAGGGGATGCGGCTTTGCGGCTTCTGATCATGGCAGGCAAAGCAGCCCGGGCACCGGGTCACCGTTGCCGTCAAGGCGTGCCGTGACCGTTTCGCGATTGCGGCGGAGGATATTCTTGGCGTGGTGGTGAAGACGCAAGCCGCCCTCGCATGATATGATGACGCTGACCGGGGCAAAGACCATGCCGCGCGCCGCCTTCACCATGGCGCGTGTGAAGGATGAGGATGCGCTGAAGGTCTGCGGCAGGGCGGCCACCATCGCCGCCACATGATCCCATCCCAGAATGCGGTGGAACAATCCGCTGGCGCAACCGCCCGGAATTCCGCCGACATGGGCAGACGCCGACATGGGCCGATCTGGCAAGGGGCAGACGAGTCAAAACCGGTGTCATGAATTCCATTCTCGTTCTCGCGGTTGTTTTCAAGGATTGCGCGCCGGGCACTGGTTTCACACCTCGCACCCGTTCCCTTGTGAAGACCTTTTGACGCCTGTCCTGCGGGCCGCGCTGTGGTTGCACGCCCAAACTTTCAATCCGGCAAGACCCTGCCTTTGGCTGCAACCATCACGCCTTGTCGCGCACCTTCAGCACCGAGCCGATCGAGAACACCTCGAACCGCCCCGATTTTCGCAGCAGGTCTGACAGCTTGGCCGACCCATAGGTGCGCGGGTCAAAATCCGGGTGCAGTTGGGTGATGACCTGCCCCAATTGCCCCAATGAATAATCATCCTGATCCGGGTCAATCTTCTTCATCGCATCGCGGATGAACGGAATGGCCTTGACCGGCGCCTCCTTGACGGGCGCAGGTTCGGGCGCAGGCCCCGCCTTGCCGGGCTTGGGTTCCACCGCAACCTCTGGCCCGCTGACGATATTCTCGATCAGCACGAAGCGGTTGCAGACCTTGCGAAGGCTTTCGGGCGTCTTCGCCTCGCCAATTCCGATGACCTGCAAGCCATCTTCGCGAATGCGGCTGGCCAGCCGGGTGAAGTCGCTGTCCGAGGACACCAGCACAAAGCCATCCACCTTGCCAGCGTGCAGAATATCCATCGCGTCAATCACCAGCCCGATATCGCTGGCATTCTTGCCCTTGGTATTGGCCGACTGCTGATGCATCACCAGCCCCAGATCGCGCGCCTGCTCTTTCCACTGGCTAAGCGCCTGGCTGGACCAATCGCCATAGACCCGCCGGACCGATGGTTCGCCAAAGCTGGCGATTTCGTCCAGAATGGCGGATGCATTGCGCGCCGTCACATTATCGGCGTCAATCAGCACAGCCAGACGCGGCGCACGGCCCGCGATGGGGGAAAAGTCGCTCATGAAGGCACCTCCGTTTTGTTCCTTGATGCCTGAAAGCCATGGGATGCGACAGGGGGCCAAGGTCAGGGCCGCTTGAAAGATGCAACTTTCACAAGACGCTCTTGGCGCGAAGGCCTGAGAGGCGTGCCGTTTGCTGTGGCGAACCTTGCCGTAAATGAACTGGCTATGACCGTTCGTCGCCAAGTGCAATGGGTGTCCAGGACGTTGCGGCCGGTCTGGCGGGCGGCGGCATGGCGTTGCCTTGTGGTCAAGGGTTGGCCGAGGCGGCCTTGTGGCAGGGTTTCATGGCCCCTTGACAGCCGCTGCGGTCGAAGTCGGGGATATCAAGGCCCATCTGGCAAGCCATCCGTCCGGGGGCATGGTGAGCCCCTATATCATCTTGATGACGTCTTTGCCGACGGCCAGCATGTAGCCGCGCCGTGCGACGGTTTTCACCAGCAACTCGCTGACCAGTTGATTGCCAAGCGTGTCGCGCAGGCGTTTGATGCGGGTGGCACCGGCGGCTTCATCACAGTCCGCCTCGTTGCGGCCCGAGATGACGGCCTCGATCTGGGCGCCGGTCAGGACTTCATCGTCAAGGCGGGCCTCGGCGAGGACGGCGATGGTTTCCAGTGCGGCCTCTGTCAGTTGGAATTCAAGGTCGTTGATGTAGACGGCGCGGGCCTCACGGCTGATGACCATGCGGGCGACCTGGATGCCGGATTTCTGGATGGCCGAGATGCGGCGGTTCAGGGTGATGATGGTCACAAGAAAAACCAGCGTGGCTATCAGCAGGGCGGTGGAGAAGGCCAAAAGGACGAAGATCACGAAGCGATAAGATTGCAGGACTTCCGCAAAGCTGGTGCCGGTTTGCGTCAGGATGTTCAGCAGTTTGACCTCGGCACCCGAGGTCAGGTTGTTGTTTTCCACGAACATCTTTTCGACGGCGCGGTTGAAGGCCGCCGAATCGGGCAGGTTGGCGAACAGAAACACCGCTGCCGCCAGCAGGATCAGGACAACGGCCGCAATTCCGAAGGCCACGACGCGGTTTCCCGCGCGCAGGCTGTCAGTAACGGAGGAAGAAGTCTCCGGCACTCGCTTTCCTTTCATCCAGACCTTCCGGGCCGAACGTGGAGACAATCTTCAGCAATGTCCAGCCATCGGAGGCAAGGCGGGGCTCCAGTTCACCCCGTTCCGCCCCTTTGTTACCGCAAGCGCCGTCACTGACCTGGGCGACGCCATAGGCAAACCGGGGCGGGTCGCCCTGTTTGGCCTTGTAATCGACATAGCATTCGGCCTGCGCGGGCAAAGCCAGCAAGGCTGCCGCGAGGGCGAGGAATAGGTGGATTCTGCTCATGGGCGTGTTCTCCGCTTCTTTGGGTTACTTTGGCGGGAATGGCGCTGCTATTCAATATCAAGCGGCTGACATGGCTTCACCAAGTCCTTTGCGGCAAGTTCTGCGCAAGGGCGTCCGGCTGGATGCACCGGAATTTAAGGAATGGCGCGTTCTATGGGGCGGCCAGGCAGAAGCAGGACAAAGCCATGCAACATGATTTGGACGAGGCGGCACCCGGGGGATGGCCAGGATTTCTGGCGGGTTTTCTGGGTGACCTGTTGTGGAAGGCCGGGCAGATCGGGCAGGCGGTGCTGGATGGGGTAACGGTGCTGCTGGTGGCCTTGCTGATCTATCATCAGGGCGCGGTTTTGCACGCGGTGCCGGTGGGGGAGCATCCTGTTGCCCTGCCAAGTGCTGCGCCGCCGGTGACCTGCGCCCCAGACCTTGGCGCAGAGGGGGCGTGCATTCTGGCGCAGGTGCTGAAACCCACAGTCCTTTGAAGCCCGCAGTCCTTTGAAGCCCGCAGTCCTTTGAGGCCCTTTCGCGGGCTTGGGTTTTCGGCTTAGGGTGCGCGATGATCCTGCCTGATTTCCAGTTCGAATCCGCTGCCCGTGTCCGGGGTTTTGCCCGCATTGCCGGGATTGACGAGGTGGGCCGGGGGCCTTTGGCGGGCCCGGTGACCGCTGCCGCCGTGGTGCTGGACCCTTTGCGAATTCCGGCAGGCCTGCGCGACAGCAAGGCGCTGACGGCAGCGCGGCGCGAGGCTTTGGCTTTGGAACTGGCTGCGGTGGCAGAGGTGTCCATCGCCCATGCCTCGGTTGAAGAGATTGACCGGCTGAACATCTTGCAGGCCAGTCTCTTGGCGATGGAGCGGGCGGTGGCGGGACTGGGTTTGGCGGTGGACCATTGCCTGATTGACGGCAACAAGATTCCACGTGGCTTGCAGGGCCGGGCGGAGGCGATTGTGAAGGGTGATGCGCGCAGCCTGTCGATTGCGGCGGCCTCGATCATGGCCAAGGTGGCGCGGGATGCGATCATGGTGGATTTGGCGCAACAGCATCCGGGGTATGGCTGGGAGAGGAACGCGGGTTACCCCTCACCAGCGCATTTGAGGGCACTTCTAGATTTGGGGGTGACCCCTTGGCATAGGCGTTCGTTCCGGCCCGTCCACAATAGGTTGTATCAAGATATTTCTCTAACCCCTTGATTCAAAAAGAGTTTGACGGCGAATCACCGATGACTCACACTGTCGTCAACGCGTGGTGATCAACGCCACAGGATTTGAGGGCAGAATGGCTGTGAAAACGAAACCACCGGAGGCGGTGCCGCTTCCGCGCAACCAGATTTTGGCGGGCGATTGTATCGAGCTGATGCGGGGGCTGCCGGCGGGGTCGGTTGACCTGATCTTCGCGGACCCGCCGTATAATTTGCAGTTGAAGGGCGACCTGCATCGGCCGGATAACAGTCTGGTCGATGCGGTGGATGATCATTGGGATCAGTTCGCCAGTTTTGCCAGCTATGACAGCTTCACCAAGGATTGGCTGGCGGCGGCGCGGCGGTTGTTGAAGCCGAATGGGGCGATCTGGGTGATTGGCAGCTATCACAACATCTTCCGGGTGGGGGCAGAGTTGCAGAACCAGGGGTTTTGGCTGCTTAATGACGTGGTGTGGCGCAAGTCGAACCCGATGCCGAATTTCCGCGGCAAGCGGCTGACCAACGCGCATGAGACGCTGATCTGGGCGGGGCGCGATGAGGCTTCGAAATACACGTTCAACTATGAGGCTTTGAAGGCGCTGAACGACGGCGTGCAGATGCGGTCGGACTGGGTGCTGCCGATTTGCACGGGCCATGAGCGGTTGAAGGACGAGAACGGCTGCAAGGCGCATCCGACGCAGAAGCCGGAAAGCCTGTTGCACCGGATCATTGTGGCGACGACAAATCCGGGGGATGTGATCCTGGACCCGTTCTTCGGCACGGGAACGACGGGCGCGGTGGCCAAGATGCTGGGCCGTGATTTCATCGGGCTGGAGCGGGAAGCGGGCTACCGGAAAGCCGCGCAAGACCGGATTGACCGGGTGCGGCGGCTGGATGCATCCGCGCTGGAAACCACCGGGTCCAAGCGGTCAGAGCCGCGCGTGCCGTTCGGGCAGGTGGTGGAGCGCGGGATGCTGCGGGCGGGGGAGGAGTTATTCTCTGTCGGGTCGCGGCACATTGCCAAGGTGCGGCCGGATGGCACGCTGGTGGGCCTTGATGTGAAGGGGTCTATCCATCAGGTGGGCGCGCATCTGGAAGGCGCGCCGTCCTGCAATGGCTGGACCTATTGGCATTTCAAGCGCGACGGCAAGATGATTCCGATCGACATTCTGCGCCAGCAGATCCGGGCTGAGATGGAAGCTGATGCCCGGCCTGAGGCGGGCCGCGCGCATTAAGCCAACATGGGCCGACGGCCCATCCTACACATACCCCACGCCTGCTCTGTGGACCGCCAACAGAGCCACTTCCCCGCCAAGCCTGGTGCTGGCGGGGACTTTTCATTTGTCTGGATTTCAGCGACCATCTTCGTGTGATCCGCCATTTTCAAGGATCATGCCTTGCGCCGGATCCAGATTGCGCTTGTTGCCTTCGTTCAGGGGCTTACAGTCGTCCGGCTTGCCAGCGCCTATTCCGGCTTGAGCCTGTCGGACAGCCATGCGCTGGGCGTGGCTTTCACGCAATGCTCTGGCATTCTGACAATTGGGCTGATGGCCTTCGACAACCTGCCGGCGATCCACCCCAGCTGGCTGGAGCCGGTGCCGGACAAGATGTACCGGCGGCACAAGTGGCTGGGGATCGGCGGTCTGGCGGTTGGAGTGATCCACTGGTTGACCGCTTCGGGCGAGGGTCACGGGCCGGATGCAGCAGCAACTGCTGCGACTGCAACCAATGCGATGACGGCGGCGGCAGAGACGGCGGCAGAGACGGCGGCTGCGACCGGCAACAGCGTGCTGGACTGGATCGCCACGCAGCACGGCATCGGCCACGGTGTGGCGCAGCCGGCGTTGTGAGTGCTGATTGCGCTGGTGGCGGTGGCGTTGATCAAATGGGTGCCGTACCGCATCTTCGCCAAGACCCATATTCTGGTGGTGCCGGTGTTTCTGGCGCTTGGGTTCCACTTTTTCGTGTTGATGCCGGTGTCGTATTGGGCGATGCTGGTTGGCTGGGTCAATGCCGGGCTGATTGCGGTGGGGACGTTGTGCGGCCTGATCGCGTTGGTGCGCTTTACGGGCGTGGGGCGGGCGGCGCGGGCCAAGGTCTTGCAGGCGAACTACTGTTCCGAACTGCGCGTGGTCGAGGCCGAGTTTCTGGTCAAGGGCAAATGGCCCGGCCACCGGCCCGGTCAGTTCGCCTTTGTCACCTCGGATTGGGCCGAGGGGCCGCAGCCTTTCACCATCGCCACGGCCTGGTCGCCCAAGACGCGCCGGATTGGCTTTATCGCCAAAGAGCTGGGCGCCTACACCTTCCGGCTGCAAGGCAGTTTCGAGAAGGGCCATCGGGTGCTGCTGGACGGCCTTTACGGCCAGTTCACCTTCGAGGACGCCAAGCCCCGGCATATCTGGGTCGGCGGCGGCGTTGCCATCAGCCCCTTCGTCGCCCGGATGCGCCAGCTTGGCGTGGCCCGGGGCGACAAGATCATCGACCTGTTTCACACCACTTCCGATGTGTCGGAAGCGGCGCTGTCGCGGATGCGGGCTGATGACGAGAGGGCCGGCGTGCGGCTGGATATCCTGAGCTCATCAAAGGATGGCAGGCTGGATGCGAGCAGGATCATGGCGGCCGTTCAGGAATAGGCGCAAGCCAGCGTCTGGTTCTGCGGCCCCTCGGGCTTTGGGGATGCCTTGCTGAAGGACCTGACGGCGGCGGGGTTGCCCTTGCATGATTTCCACCAGGAACTGTTCGAGATGCGCTGAGGGAGACGGTGCCAGAAAGGAACTTGCGATGCGTTATCCGTTTGCGATGCGCCTGATCCACTGGTTCACGGCAGTTATGTTTGTGCCGATCCTGGCGGGCGGCTGGTTTTGGCTGCGTACCATGGCCAGCGCTGATCCGCTGAAGCTCGACGTGTTGATGTATCACATGGCGATTGGCGTGTTTCTGACGACGCTGATCCGGTTGGTGGCGCGGCTGCGGGTTAGCCATCCCGAGACGTCTGGCCTTGCGCTATGGGGGCATCGGGCGCTGTATCCGGGCGTCTTTCTGATGCCGGTGTCGGGCTTTACCATGGTGTTCAGCGCAAGGCTGAATGACATTGTTTTTGCGCGGAATAGCGCGCCTTTGCCTGCTGACATGTCGACGATCCCCGGGCACTTTTGGCATGGCGCTATGGCTTTGACGCTGACCGTGCTGATTGCCTTGCCTATTGTCGGGGCGTTCAAGGATCGCCGCACGATCCGGTGGATGGTCTGACCCCGCCCGGTGGGCGGGGCCTTGGATCAGACTGCTTTGAGATAGACGGCTGTGAGTTAGACGACTTTCAGTCAGACGGCTTTAAGTTAGACGGCGACGCGGTAGCCCAGTTCCACCACCCGGTCACGCGGCAGGTGGAAATAGTCGGTCGGGTCGGCGGCAAGCCGGGACAAGAGGGCGAAGTTCTTGTCCATCAACTGCCCGACACCGAAGCCCGGCCGCACCACCGGCCTGCGGCGGCCAAGGAAGAAGGTCGAGGTCATGGTGTTGAACTTCAGCCCTGACTTGCGCGCCGCCGACAGACCCATGACGATGTTCGGCGTCTCCATGAAGCCAAAGCGCAGGGTCAGCGAGGTAAAGCGGGCGTCCAGTGGGGTGATCGTCACCCGTTCCTCGGGCGAGGCTACCGGCACGCGCAGGGTTTCCACCGTCAAGAGCACGACCTTGTCATGCAGCACCCGGAAGTGCTTGATGCTGTGCAACAGGGCGGACGGCACGATGTCACGGTCAGGCGTCAGGTAGAAGGCGGTGCCAGCCACGCCGCCGACCGAGCTTTTGGTCATCGACTTGACGAAGGGGCCAAGGGCTATGGCCAGCTTGTCGTTCTTGGCCTGAATGATCTGCGTGCCGCGCCACCACGATGCCATCACCATGCCCACCGTGGCGGCCAAGGCCACCGGAACATAGCCGCCGTCGAACAGTTTGGAGAGATTCGAGAACATGAATGCCGTCTCCATCACGGCAATCGGGGTGGCCAGCGCATAGATCGCCCAGGCCGGCATCAGGCGGGCCCTGATGCCGTAGATCACGGCCAGCGTCGTGGTGACCAGCATGGTGCCGGTCACGGCGATGCCGTAAGCCGAGGCGAGCGATGCGGAGGATTTGAACACCAGCACCAGCCAGATCACGCCGATCAGCAGCAGGTAATTGACGCTGCCGATATAGATTTGCCCGCTTTGGTTGGCCGAGGTGTGGCTGACCCGCATCCGGGGCAGAAGGCCCAGTTGAATGGCAGCCAACGCCATCGAGAAGGCGCCACTGATCACGGCCTGGGCTGCGATCACTGTCGCGGCGGTGGCCAGCACCACAAGGAAGGGCAGGGCGGCGGCGGGGACGGATTTGAAGAACGGGTCAGAGATGGCAGAGGGGTCGGCCAGCACCAAGGCACCCTGACCAAGGTAGTTCAGGACCAATGCGGGAAAGACCAGCACGATCCATGCCAGCATGATCGGTTTGCGGCCAAAGTGGCCAAGGTCGGCATAAAGCGCCTCGGCCCCGGTGACGGCCAGAAAGACGGCACCCAGCACGACCGAGGTGATGGCAAGGTGGCCGGACAGGAACCTTGCGGCCCAGAGCGGGTTGAACGCCTCCAGCACGGCGGGGACGGCGATGATGTGGCTGATGCCGGTTATCGCCAGTACGACAAACCAGACAGCGGTGATCGGGCCGAAGCCTATGGCGATCTTGGCGGTGCCCTGCTTTTGCACCACGAACAGGGCGATGAGAATGCCCAAGGTCACCGGCATAACCCAATGAGTCAGCGAGGGCAGCACCAGACCGGCCCCTTCAACCGCCGAAAGCACCGAAATCGCCGGGGTGATCACCGCATCACCGACAAACAGCGCCGCCCCGGCGATGCCAAGTGCCAGCACTGGCAACGAGCGTTTGCCGATGGCAAGGCGGGCAAGGGTGTAAAGCGACAAAACGCCGCCCTCGCCCCGGTTGTCAGCGCGCAAAAGGATCAGGACGTATTTGACCGTCACGATCAGCATCAGCGTCCAGATCAGCAGCGACAGCAGGCCAAGGACATCGGCTTGCGCGACGGTGGAGCCTGCGACGGGCCGGATCGCCTCGCGGAAAGCATAGATCGGGCTGGTGCCGATATCGCCGTAAACCACGCCGACGGCACCCAGAACAAGGGCGGGCAGCGGCTGATGCGGGCGGTGGGATGGTTGGGGCGGGTCGTTGTCCAGATCGTTCTGGAACTTGGAAATATCTTCTTCAGTCTCGTCCAGGGCAGACTTGCCCTTCGACGTCGGGCCGGGCTGGCCCTGCGCGGTTGACATGGTGTGGTGCCTTTGGTGCGTCGCCTGACATCAGGCAGGGCGCTGTTGAGGTGTTCGGACCCGGCGGGTTCAGTCAGTCTTCAAATCCGGCCACGCGTGCGGCAAGGTGGCCTCTTTACGCCAGCTCGGCATTCTGCACAAGACTTTCTGCGACGCGGCAAGGGGCGCTGACGCCCTATGGCGCACCTTTGGGAAAAGGGGTTTTGCCTTTGTTATAGGGCAGCCAGTCTTCGATATCGGGGTAGAATTGCTTGCGCCATGCCTTGACCCGGGGGTTCATCACCCGACGCCAGACATTCGGGATCAGCGCCATCGTGGTCATTACCGGATAGCCGTAGGGCAGTTGCGGCGCGTCAGCCGCATCATGGTTTTGCAGCAGGGGGAAGCGGCGGTCGGGTTTGTAGTGGTGGTCGGAATGACGTTGCAGGTTGATCAGCAGCCAGTTGGAGGCCTTGTGCGTGGCGTTCCACGAATGGCGGGGCAGGACGTGTTCATACTTGCCCTCGCCGATATGCCGCCGGGTCAGGCCGTAGTGTTCGACATAGTTCACCAGTTCCAGCTGCCAGATGGCGACACAGGCCTGAAACAGGAAGAACCCCAGCCCCTGCCAGCCGCCCAGCCACAGCGCCAGCAGCAGCATCAGGCCTTGCAGAAGGGTATAGCGCAGGAAGGGGTTTTGAGCGCTGAAGGGGCCTGCGCCCTTGCGCTTCAGCATGGCGGTTTCAGCCTTCCACGCCGAAACGGGGCATTCGCGCAGGACGCGGAAGAAATAACGGTGAAAGCCCTCGCCATAGCGGGCGGTCACCGGATCGCGCGGCGTGCCGACATAGATGTGGTGAACGCGCAGGTGTTCAGACCGGAAGTGTGAGTACAGGACGGATGCCAGCAAAAGGTCGGCCAGCCAGCGTTCCGCCCGGTTGGATTGGTGCATCAGTTCATGGGCATAGACAATGCCGATGCTGCCCGACATGATGCCTTGGCCAAAGAACAGCATCAGCTTTTCAGCGAGGTTCAGGTTGCCCGCGCGGGGGACATACCACAGCATCCCGACAAGGATCAGGAACTGGATGGGAAACCACAACATGGTGATCAGGCGATACCAGATCAGGGCATCCTCGGGTGTGTCGGGGTCGGCGTTGTCATGGTTCTGGCCAAGGATGGCATCAAGAAAAGCGTACAGGCCCCATGTGTAAAGCGGCATCAGAAAGACCGTCCAGCCGCCATGGGCGACGCCGATCATGGCCATGGGCACGGTGCCCAAGGACAACCAGAACGGCAAAGCGCGTTCCACTTTGGCGACTTGGGCGGGGGGGATCAAAGCCATGGCAACCTCGGGTTTGTCTTAGTCTAGCGCCTTGACGCGCAGGCTCAACCGCCCTGATGCCGCAGAAGGGCGGCGTCATGGGCTTTGCGCATCAGGGTAGGCAGGTCTTGCGGCGAAAATGCGTTGGTGCCGTGGAATTCGCCGCGCAAAGGAGCGGTGTCATGCGGCAAGGCAGCGTGCAGCACGGTCAGGTCAAGGTGGAAATGGGTGAAGGTGTGGCGCACGGTGCCTTTGTGGACCCAGTGTGCCTTGGCGGGTGCTGGGGCTTGCGAACCATCCCAGCCCGAGCCGGGAAAGCCAAGGGTGCCGCCCAGCAGGCCTCTGCCCTCGCGCCGCTCCAGCAGAAGGGCACCGTCGGCGCGTTGGCCGATCCAGACGATGCCCTGCCGCGTGGGCTTTTCCGGCTTGGTGCGTTTGCGCGGCAGGTCTGCGGCGATGCCCCTGGCGCGGGCCTGACAGCCGTTCATCCAAGGGCAAATCCCGCAGGCCGGAGAGCGTGGCGTGCAGATCGTGGCACCAAGGTCCATCACGGCCTGGGCATAATCCCCGGCGCGTTGGGTGGGGGTGAGGCGGGCTGCCGCCGCGATGAGCGTAGGTTTGGCGTCGGGAAGCGGCTTTTCAATGGCGAAGATGCGCGACATGACGCGTTCGACGTTGCCGTCGACCACGACCTCGGGCCGGTCATAGGCAATCGCGGCAACCGCCGCCGCCGTATAGGGGCCGATGCCGGGCAAGGCCCGCAAAGTCGCAAGGTCCGATGGAAAGACCCCGCAGTGCCGGTCCACCACGGCCCGCGCACAGGCCAGCAAGTTGCGGGCGCGGGCGTAGTAGCCAAGGCCCGCCCATTCGGCCATCACAGCCCCATCCTCCGCCGCTGCCAAAGCGCGGACATCGGGCCAAAGGGTGGTGAAGCGGGCGTAATAGGCTTTCACGGCCGCCACGGTGGTCTGTTGCAGCATCACCTCGGACAGCCAGATCCGGTAAGGATCGGCCTTGACGCCCGCCGCCCGTGCAGCCGGGCGCACACGCCAGGGCAGATCGCGGCCATGGCCGTCGTACCATGCCAGCAACCCTTGGGCGTTCACCGTGTCGTTCACCGTGTCGTTCACCTGATCGTCACGCAATCTTTATCCCCTTGGCCATCGCAATATGCTGGCAGCCACCCCGCAGCACCGCTTACATTAGAGCAGAAGTAAAGCAGGACCAGATGGCCCGTAAGCCCAAGTCAGACGCAGACGCCACACCAACCCGCCGGATGCGCGGGTTTGAAGCGGCTGCGCACCTGCTGACCCAGCGCATCCGCGCGGCAGGCGAAAGCCGGGGCTTTGCCATTGCCCGCCTGCTGACCCATTGGGACGAGATCGCTGGAGCGGACACCGCCAAGATTACAAGACCCGTCAAGGTCAGCTATGGGCGCGAAGGTTTTGGTGCCACGCTGACCCTGCTGGTGTCATCCTCGCACGCGCCGATGGTGCAGATGGACCTGCCCAAGCTGGTTAACCGGGTGAATGCCGCCTATGGCTATGCCGCCATCACCCGCATCGCCCTGACCCAGACCGCCGCCACCGGCTTTGCCGAGGGGCAGACGCCGTTCTCGGGGCCTGCGCCGGTCAAGGCGGCCGACGCGGCGCTGACCGCCAAGGCCGCCAGCCTTGCCGAACCCATTCACGATGAAACCCTGCGCCATGCTCTTGAAATGCTGGGGCAGAACATTTTAACGCGTCGCACATCCACGGAAGGCCCCAAGAGATGATCCTCACCCGCCGCAGCCTGTTGACCCTCACCTCCAGCTTCGCAGCCTTGGCCGCGTTGGGCGCCATGACGCCTTTGTGGGCTGAAACCACTGCACCGGCCGCAGATGCCACCTCGGCAGCCCCGGCAGCCCCGGCAGCCCCAGCCCCGGTGATCACCGATTTCACGCTGGGCGATGCAAATGCCAAGGTGAAGATGGTGGAATACCTGTCCTTCACCTGCCCGCATTGCGAACACTTCCATGCCGAGGTGTTCCCCAAGCTGAAGGCTGACTACATCGACACCGGCAAGGTTTCGATCACCTACCACGAGGTGTACTTTGACCAATACGGCCTGCTTGGCGCCATGGTCGCCCGCTGCGGCGGCGAAATGCGCTACTTCGGCATCACCGACATGCTGTACGACAAGCAGCGCGATTGGGCGGCTGCGGCCGATATCACCGGCGTGGTCGATCAGTTGAAGAAGATCGCCCGCACCGCTGGAATGGATGATGCAACCGTCGATGCCTGCCTGCACGACCAGCCGATGGCCGAGGCACTGGTTGCGCACTACCAGTCGAACATCGCCACCGACTATCCCAACGACAGCTTCCAGGGTACGCCGTCCTTCATCATCAACGGTGGGAAATACGGCAACATGTCATATGACGACCTGAAGAAGATCATCGACGCGGAACTTGCCAAGTAAATGACCCCGCTGGACGGTGTGAAGGTCGTTGAACTGGCGCGGATTCTGGCGGGCCCGTGGGCTGGCCAGACCCTTGCCGATCTGGGGGCCGACGTTGTCAAGGTCGAGGCACCCGAGGGCGATGACACCCGCCGCTGGGGGCCGCCGTTCATCACGCAAGGGGACGATACCTCGGCTGCGTACTTCTACGCCACCAACCGGGGCAAACGGTCTGTCACCTGCGACTTTCGCACGCCGGAAGGGCAGGCGATGGTCCGCAAGCTGGTGGCTGACGCCGATGTGCTGATCGAGAATTTCAAGGTCGGGGGCTTGGCGAAATACGGCCTCGACTACGAAAGCTTGGCGAAGGTGAACCCGCGGCTCATCTACTGCTCCATTACCGGCTTCGGCCAGACCGGGCCTTACGCACACCGCGCGGGCTATGACTTCATCATCCAGGGCATGGCCGGGCTGATGTCGGTGACGGGTGAACCCGATGGCCAGCCGCAAAAGGTCGGTGTCGCGGTGACCGACATCTTCACCGGCGTTTATTCGGCCACGGCAATCCTCGCGGCGCTGATCCAGCGCGGCCGCACCGGCGAAGGCCAGCATATCGACATGGCGCTGCTGGATGTTGCCACCTCGATCATGGCCAATCAGGCGATGAATTACCTCGCCACGGGCACGCCACCGGGCAAGATGGGCAACGCCCACCCCAACCTCGCGCCCTATGCGGTGTTTGACTGTGCGGATGGCTGGATCATCCTCGCCACCGGCAACGACGCGCAATACCGCCGCCTGTGCGTGCTTCTGGGCCTGCCCGACATGGCCGAGGCTGCGGACTATGCCACCAACGCCCAGCGTATCGCCAACCGGGCCGCGATGACAAGCCGCCTGACCAAAGCCACACGGCGCTTCCACAAGGCCGACCTTCTGGCCGCCTGCGAACTGCAAGGCGTCCCGGCCGGCCCGATCAATGACCTGAATGACGTCTTCTCTGACCCGCAGGTCATTGCCCGCCAAATGCAGATCGCCCCTGATGGCATCCCCGGCGTGCGCAGCCCGATGACCTTCTCCGCCGCAAACCTCGCCCTTGACCACACCGCCCCGAAACTCGGCCAGCACGACTGACCCCTTCACCGAGGCGCAAATACTCCACAGGGGGTGCGGGGGGTGTGAAACCCCCGCTTCTCCGCCCGCTGCAAGCGCTACTTCTTGTCGAACATCCCAACCTTGGCAAAGTCGATCCCCTGCACCAGCGGCAGCATCTGCTCTTCGGTGCCGCACTGCGCCTGAAACAGCACGCGCGCGTTGACCAGCGTTGAAATCGAGCCGTCGTTGCTGAGCAGCGCCTGATCGCCAACCTTGATAACCTTGCCCAGCATCGCCATCATCTGCGCATTGCCCGGTATCGCCCGCATCGCGGCGACCATGGGGTTATAGGCTACGAAGGACAGCTTGAAACTGACGCTGCCATCGGCAGAGCTACAGGTCGCCCCGGCCCCGGCACTGCCACCCATGATCCCGAAGCTTTGGGTGAAATCGGCGCTATCCTCGCGGGTATACCCATCAGGCGACGCGGGCAGCAGGGCGGTCAGCATGGCACGTTGCTGCGCGCCAAGGCCTTGGCGCGCCAGGGTCATCTGTTCCGCGGTCTTGGCCAGATCCCCGGCATCACAGGCCGTCAGCGCCGCCTGAGGCGCATCCGGGATATCGTCAGCCAGGATCGGCGTGGCCAACAGCGAAAACAGGGCAGCAGTGCAAAGCGCAAGATGGCGGGTCATGGTCATCGCCGGATGAATGCCAAGGCCCAAGCCATGCATCCCCCGGTTTGCCAATCAAGCGGTTCAGTTCTTGGCGTGCATCCGCTCGATATAACTGCGCATCTCGTCGGTTTCGCTGCGGGCGTCGCGCAGGCCTTCCATCGTGGCTTTCAGTTCCGCTTCGGATTGGGCGATCTGGCCCATCAACTCGGCCTCGCGCTGTTCCAGATACAGCATCGTCTGATCGCGGCTTTCTTCGGCTTCATGCAGGGCTTGCGCCAGCCGGTCAACCTCGGCCATGTCGCCACCGGCAACGCGGGTGAAGCGGTGCAAAAGCCAATAGGCGAACCAGCCAAGGGCGAAGGCCAGAAGCAGGATCACGGCGGTGGCGATGGTCAGTTGCAAGCGGTTCATGGCGTCAGCCTGTATGGGCGTTCAGGGAAAGCATCAAGGGAGCGTTTGGCGGCGGCTAGTTGACGGGTCTGCCCTGTGGCCGTATCGTTGGCTTTTCCGGGGCCAGCGGCGTCCCATCGGTGCCGGTTTCCACCGCCGGGGCAAAGGTCAGCGCCACCCCGGATTGCGGCGCTGGCGATTGCGCGGCGGCGTCTTTATTGAGCGGCGGCAGAAGGCCCGCCAGCCCCTGACCGGGCACTGCGCCGATCGGCTGATCGTTCAGGGTGAAAACAATCCGCCGGTTCAACTCACGCCCCGCGTCGGTGCCGTTGTCGGCAATCGGCACGCCTTCGCCGTAGCCCACGGCGCGCATGGCAGACACGTCGATCTGGCGGCCTTGCAGGGCCACCTTCACCGCCTCGGCCCGGGCCTGGCTGAGGGCAAGGTTGCCGGTGGTGGACCCCTGCGCATCGGTATGACCGCCGATCTCCAGCTTGATGGCACCGCAGTTCTTCAGGGCCACCGCCAGTTTGTCCATCACAGCACCCGAAACCGCATCCAGTTCGGCAGAGCCGGGGTCGAAGGTCAGCTTCTGCGAGGTTTGCACGGCCTGAACCCGCTCCAGACATTCCGGAGCCGTCGGCAGGCCCGCCATCGGATCCAGCGCCTTGTCATAGGTCACGTCAACCTTGAAGGTCTTGCCCTGACCAAGCCGTTCGGACAGCAGACGTGATATGGTATCGGACGCGGTGCTAAGGCCGGACACCCCCGACACCTCGACCGTGTTGGGCCGCACCAGAACCGTGCCGCTGTCAAGCGAAGCCAGCGCTTGCAGTCCGGCCAGCACGCGTTCCGTCCAGCCATCGGGCAGGGTAGGGTCCAGGAGGGTGGCCACGTAAACCCGTGTCACCCCGAACCGCGCCTTGGCAAAGCTGGCCACAGCGGCCTGCATCCGGTCATCGCCGAGCCGCCCGCGCAACTCGGCCCGGTGGGTCTTGGCATCGAGTGAGGCGGTGAATTCCACCGGGCCTGCCGCAACTTGCGCCTTTTCCGGCAACTTCGCATCCAGCGAGAACACATCCGGCAACGCCGCCCGCAACTCGCCCACGGCACGGTCAAAGGTTGGCTGCGCCACGCCGTCACCGGCCAGAAGCGTGATATCGGCGTCCGAGAAGGTGACGGTGCCCGTGCCAAGCTGTTTCAGGGCATTGATGGCGGCAATCGTTGCCTCGGCCCAATGCGGGCTGGGCACGCCCATGCCGATGGTGCAAGACAGGCCTCCCCTGGCCCCAGCCTTGGCGGCGGCTGCCAGAATGGCTGCGCGCGCGGCTTCGGTGTCGGCAGAGCAGGCATCAAACCGCGCCCCGCGCCCATCCACCACAAAGCGCAAGGTAAAGGGCGTCAGCACCGGACGCGGGGCCGAGATCATGATGGCGATCTTCAACCCCTTGGGGGCCGCGTCTTTCAAGGCCGCCTCGAACTGGCGCTTTTCCTTGTCGGAACCGGCGATGGCAATGATGGTCACGCTGTCGGCGGCGACCGAGATCTTGGACCTTGGCAGCAGGTTCAGCGCGGTGACGCCGAAGGTCAGCGCATCTTCCCAGCCGGCAGGCGCCTGATAGGCGGCAGTTTCCAGCATGTCCATCGGGGCTGACGGGGCTTTCAGCGCCAGGGCGGCCTCGGTCAGCGTGGTGCGGTCAGGGCCCTCGGGCAGCAGGCCGATCAGTTGCACGCCGTCATCGTTGCGCAACATCTCTACCGAAAAGCGCGGCGGGGCTATGACTGTGGCGGGCAGAACCTGAAAATCATCGCGCAGGCGCGAGGGGTCAACCACGCTGCTGGCCACGTTGACGGCGGCAAAGCGCTGCGCTTCGGTTGGTGCAGTGCCGGACAGGGCGACGATCAGGCCATCGGTTTCCACATGCGCCCAGTCATAGCCCGAGGTCAGCATCATGGTCTTGATAACCTCTGCCGTGCGGATCTCCACCAGTTGCGCCAGACCCCAGCCCGACCCAAGCGCCAGCACCGCGGCGCCAAGGAAGGCCAGCGTCGCCAGTAGCCACGCCGCAATGTGCGGTTTGGCCAGAACCGGCGGTGTTTCGGGGGCGGGCAGATCGACCAAGCGGGACTCCTATCTTCAGGCGCGATGCTTAGACGCTTGGGGGCGGTCCTTCAATCAAACAGCCGCCGCCACGGCAAGAAACAGCGCAACCAGCAGGCCCGCGTCCCGGTTGGCCCGGAAGGCGCGCAGGCACGAGGCAGGGTCGTCAATCTGCAAGCGCAGCATCTGCATCGTCAGGTGCCAGCCAAAGGCCCAGATGCCCAAAAGCGCCAGCCCCAGCGCCATCAGGTTCGGCCTGCCATGCAAGGCCAGCGCCACTGCCAGCGTCATCAACCCCACGGTCGCCGCGATGAACCCCCAAAGCCACGCCCGGCTGTGGCTGCCAAACAGCCGCGCCGTCGATTTCACGCCGATCAGGGCGTCATCCTCTTTGTCCTGATGGGCATAGATCGTGTCGTAATACAGCGTCCAGGCAATCCCCGCCGCATAAAGTGCCACCGAAGACCAATCAACCGTCCCGCTGTGCGCCGCAAAGGCCAGAATGGCACCCCAGTTGAAGGCCAGCCCCAGAAACACCTGCGGCCACCAGGTAAAGCGCTTGGCAAAGGGATAGATCGCCACCAAAGCCAGCGAAGCAACGCCTAGCCCCACCGTCAGCCAGTTGTAGGTGAACAGGATCACGGCGGCCAGCAACGCCTGCGCCACCATCCAGACCAGCGCCGCCTTGACGCTGACAGCACCTGAGGGCAGGGGCCTGCTTCGGGTTCGCGTCACCGCCGCGTCAATGTCGCGGTCGGTGATGTCATTCCAGGTGCAGCCAGCGCCGCGCATCAGGAAAGCTCCGATGCCGCAGGACAGGGCCAGCCAGATATCCCACGTGCGGAACCCGGTTTCCAATGCGGCCAATGTGATGCCCCAGAAACACGGCACCAGCAAAAGCCACGTCCCGATCGGCCTGTCAGCGCGCGACAGGCGCAGATAAGGGCGGGCGGACATGGGGGCGTAAAGATCAACCCAATTGCCCTTGGGCGCATCGGATACGGTTTGGCCCTTTGGCTTTTGGCCCTCTGGCAATCTGGACGTCTCGGACATAGGTTCACGCTCATGACAGAGGCAAAGATCAGGCTCTATGTAGATCAGGCACTGGCTGCGGGGCAACCCGTGGCCTTGGACGATGCACAGGCGAACTACCTGTTCAACGTCATGCGGCTTGTGGTGGGGTCGCGGGTCAAGCTGTTCAACGGCCGCGATGGCGAGTGGTTGGCGGCGGTTGAACATGCGGGCAAGCGGAACGGCATTCTGCGCTGTACCGCACTTTCGGCACCGCTGGTGGCGCCGCCGGACCTGTGGCTGCTGTTTGCGCCGATCAAGAAAGCGCGTACCGATTTCATCGTGGAAAAAGCGGTAGAGATGGGGGCGGCGCGGTTGGTGCCGGTGCAGACCCGCTTCACCAACGAACGGATCCGCGAAGACAAGCTGCGCGCCCATGCGATTGAGGCGGCAGAGCAGTGCGAGGCCACCTTCGTGCCGCCGCTGGACGATATGATCTTGCTTGAGAAGCTGCTGGCGGGGTGGAACCCCTCGCGCCGTATCCTGTGGGCGGATGAGGGGTTGCAGGGCCGTGCGGCGCTGATGCGGGCCGACCCCGGCCCTTGGGCGATCCTGATCGGGCCGGAGGGCGGCTTTTCGGACGAGGAACGCGCCAAGCTGCACACACTGGCGTTTGTGACGCCGATCAGTCTTGGCCCGCGCATTCTGCGGGCCGATACGGCGGCGGTGGCGGCGCTGACGATCTGGCAGACCACGCTGGGGGATTGGCTGTGAACGGTTCCCGGCAAAAGAGTTTGCACGATGCATGATGATTATGGAATCTGGCTGCGGGCGCAGGGCTATTCTGATAACTCCTGCAATTCCCGTCAGGCGAATGTCCGCACGGTTGAGCGCGCCTATGGCGAGACGCTGGATGCGGTTCATGATCGTGGTGGATTGGCCGCGTTGGTCAGTCAGCTTGTCTACACCAGCGAGGATGAGCGCAGGCACCGGCCCAATCCGTCAAAGGTCGCGATCCAGGGCAATCTGCGCAATGGGCTGGCAACCTTGAAGGGGGCGGTTATGCTTTACGGCAAATTCCTTGGGGCTGCCTGGGTTGATGCCGAGGGCCAGGGGGCTGCCGCCGATGATCAGGCCGAGACGTCTGTGCCGGGCGTGCTGGAAGGCCAGAAGCTGTCGCTTGAACGTGACATGCAGCGGCATTTGCGCGCCAATATCGCCAGTCTGGCACAAGGGTTGATCATCGTGGATGACGGGGCCGAGCGGGTTGTCACATCGGGCTTCATCGACATTCTGGCACAGGATGCCGACGGAACACTTGTTGTGATTGAACTTAAGGTCGGCAAGACCGATGCGCGGGTTGTTGGCCAGGTGCTGGGATATATGGGTGACATTGCCGATGAAGATGGCCCCAAAGCGCTGCGTGGCATCATCGTGGCGCATGAGTTTGACCAGCGCACGAAGTCAGCCGCGCGCGCGGTGCCCAATCTTTCTTTGGTGCGCTATGCGGTGTCGTTCACCTTCCGGCCTGAAGAATAGGGACACCTGCCCGATGATGCTGATACGCCCCGAAGTCGCCGCCCTGATCCACCGCTACCGCGAGGCGCTGGGGGCTGGCGTGATCGTGCTGGCGGGGCTGTGGATGATGGCCTTGGGCGGCTATGTGCTGGTGCCGCTGGGTTTGCTGGTGGCGGGGGTGGGGGTGGTTCTGACCGTCAACGCCGTTCGCAAGGCCCGGTTCATGCAGGATGTATCCGCCCCCGGGCTGGTGGAACTGGACGAGGCGCAGGTGGGCTATCTGGCACCCGAGACCGGCGGCTTTCTGTCGCTGGATGAGTTGGTGGAAATCCGCATTCTGGTGCTGCGCGGCAAAAGGATGTGGCGGTTGAAGCAGGCCGATGGGCAGGCGCTGCTGATCCCGGTTGATGCAAGCGGGGCAGAGCGGTTATTTGATGCCTTTGCCAACCTGCCCGGCATGGATACCGCCGCCCTGGTGGCCGCGCTGCAACCTTTGGCACCCACGGCGGGCAACCTGTCGCTTGCCGCGCAAACCCGTGTGATCTGGCGCAAACAAAGCGGTTCCAGATTGGCCCGACCGTGACAACCCATTCCATGACCTTTCTTGATGCAACGCTGATCCTTCCCCCGAACCCTTGACTTGCCCCGCTGGCCACGACACCTGTTGGCTTGCTGAAATTTGCCCGATGCGAAAGGTCCTGCGCTTATGTCGATTCCTCAATCCGGTGGCGGGACCATTGAAAGTTTCGATCAGCTGGCCGAACTTCTGGCATCGGGCAACAAGCCCAAGTCTGATTGGCGTATCGGGACCGAGCATGAGAAGTTCGGCTTCCTGAAAGACACCCATGCGCCGCTGCCCTATGCTGGCGAACGGTCGATTTCCGCGCTGTTTGCCGGGCTTGAGGCGCGCTATGGCTGGGCTCCGGTGCGTGAGGCCGACAATATCATCGGCATGACCCGCGACGGGGCCAATATCTCGCTTGAACCGGGCGGGCAGTTTGAACTGTCGGGCGGCATGGTCAGCACCTTGCATGAGACGGCGGACGAGTTGCAGACCCATCTGGACGAAGTGCGCTCCATCGCTGACCCGTTGGGGATTGGCTTCATGGGGATAGGTGGAGCACCTGAGTGGAGTGCGGCAGAGATGCCGGTGATGCCAAAGGGCCGCTACCGGCTGATGACCGACTATATGGGCCGTGTCGGCACGCATGGCACGCAGATGATGTACCGGACCTGTACGGTTCAGGTGAACCTCGATTATTCTTCTGAAACTGACATGGTGAAAAAGCTGCGCGTGGCTTTGGCGTTGCAGCCGGTGGCTACGGCGCTGTTTGCATCCTCGCCCTTCTTTGATGGCAAGCTGAACGGGCATAAGTCCTGGCGTTCGCGGATCTGGCGGGGGTTGGACAATTCGCGCACGGGAATGCTGCCATTTGCGTTTGAAGGGGATTTCGGCTTTCAGGCCTATGTCGATTGGGTGCTGGATGTGCCGATGTACTTCGTCTACCGGGACGGCAAGTATATCAACGCCTTGGGTCAATCGTTCCGCGATTTCCTGAAAGGTCAACTGCCTGCCCTGCCCGGCGAAAAGCCCACTCTGTCGGATTGGGCCGACCATATGACGACGGTATTCCCCGAAGCCCGCGTCAAGAAATACATCGAGATGCGGGGTGCCGATTGCGGCGATCAGGCCCATATCAACGCCCTGCCCGCTTTCTGGATTGGCCTGATGTATGACCAGACTGCACTGGATGCGGCTTGGGATCTGGTGAAGGGGTTCGACACCGAAACCCGCGAGGGCCTGCGCGTTGCGGCCGCCGTCTCGGCCCTGCAAGGCGAGGCGAATGGCGTCAAGCTGCTGGACCTTGCAAGGGCGGCGGTTGGCCTGTCACATGCCGGTCTTGCGGCACGGGGATTGGACGAGCAGCGTCTTCTGGCCCCTTTGGTCGCCAATGTCGCCAGCGAAAAGACCCAGGCCGACCGCTGGCTTGACCTGTACCACGGTGCTTGGGGCGGCAAGCTGGACCCGATCTATGCGGCGTCCAGCCTGTAAGCCCTATAGTCCGCCGTCAGCGATAGACATGAAATCGCCTTTGCCATCCGCTCCGGCGCTCTCGTCCCAGACAAGGGCGCCGATGCAGTTCTGAAATGGCAAGCCGCCGCACTCTTTTTCGCTGTCCAACCCCAACAGGATGAGCCTTTGACCCTTCCAGCCGATCACGTCTCAGATCATGGCTTCCAGTGCCCAGTGCCCAGTGCCCAGTGCCCAGTGCCCAGTGCCCAGTGCCCAGTGCCCAGTGCCCAGTGCCCAGTGCCCAGTGCCCAGTGCAT
>JAYSQA010000133.1:0-2023 GCA_043721775.1 Rhodobacterales bacterium | reverse complement strand
CCTGGGCAGCAAGACACCCTTGCAGGCGATGAAGGACTGGCACAAACTGAAGCCGGAATTGTTCAGGAAACAGCCATATCAACTTCCGGGATGTGACAGGTAAACACGACTGCTGGTGGATCCTCGCCGCCCCAGCCTCGATCATCACGTGTCAGGGCCCAGAGGTAACCGGTCTTGGTTTTGCCTGCTCCCGGATCGAGCACCGGGGCGCGAGTCTCGTCCATGAACAGGCGACTTGATCGTTTGAGGTGAACCAGCATCCGATCTACGACCGGCGCTAAATGGTAGGCCGCCGTGCCGCACCAGCTTGCAAGGGTCGACCGGTCCAGATCGACGCCGCCGCGCCCGTAGATCTGGCATTGGCGGTATAGTGGCAAGTGATCGGCATATTTGGACACCGCCACATGAGCAAGGGTGCCTTCGGTGGGCAGGCCGCCTTCGATCAGCCAATAAGGCGTCTCGGCTTGACAAACGCCCGCATCGCAACGGCGGCAGGCATAGCGGGGGCGAACGGTGACGATGACCTGGAAGCGGGCCGGGATGATGTCGAGCCGTTCGGCACGGTCTTCGCCGATCTTCACCATGTCGGTGCAGCCGCAGGGGCAGACCTTTTGCGCAGGTTCAATCACCTGTTCGATGCGCGGCAGGTGGTCTGGCAGATGGCCGAGGTTGCGCTTGGCTGCCGGGCGCTTGATTGAGCCATCGGCATTGCGGACGGTCATCGCATCACGAACTGCCTCGGCCTCGGCCGTCTCCGGGTCTTCGAAAGCCAGCTGACGGGCATCGGGGTCCAACTGCTCGGACCGCTTGCCATAAAGAGCCTGGCGCAGTTCCGCGATCAGGTAGTCCTGACGCCCGGTCTGGGCGCGCAAGCCCGCCACTTCGGCCTGGATTGCCGGAAACGCTTCCCGTACCGCAGGCTCAAGGCTATCCAGATCAAGGGGTTAAGGGGGGGACGTTGACATGCCGGTTCATACAGCAGTCCCTCACAAAAGCCCATATTTACAAGGTGATCCGAGTCATTCCGTTGCGGCTGGAATGGAGGGGCGCGGTGCATGGATGCGGCGCCAGTCGAGGCCAGCAAACAGTGCCTCGAACAGCACCGGCGACAGCCGCATGACACCATCGCCGACCTTCGGCCAGGCAAAGCCACCCTGTTCCAGCCGCTTGTAGATCATCACGATGCCGCTGCCGTCCCAAAAGCGGACCTTGACCCTGTCCCCACGCTTCAACCGGAACACAGCCATTGCCCCCGCCTTTGGCGCAAAGCCCAACTCGGCCTGCGCCATCGCCACCAACCCATCGTGTTCCTCGGGCTTACGCGGCCCCATCAGAGGCCACGGTCCCTCGCCATTGCGGAATTCCACCGGCTTGGTCACAATCATGATCAGAACTGTCTGATGCGGAAAGATCACAAGGCCCTCTTCAGCGCAACCGCCAATGCCGCAGCGCGATCCGGGTTGCAGTCTGGCGCGACAAGCAGCACCGCCCCGGCGATCTCGACCCTGACCGCTCCGGTGTCGGTCTTCGCAATAGCCGGCCCGGGTGCCGTCACCGGCTCGACCACAAGCGGCACAAAACTGGGGGCGCAATCGACCGGCAGAACAAGCCTCCCCTTCCGGGCAAGGCCGCGCCACAGCGAAACATGACGAGCGATCAGCCCATACTTCTGGACAACATCACAGACCCGCGCCCCGGGAGCCACGCTCTCGGCCACAATCCGCGCCGTGACCTCATCCGGCCAGCGACGCCGTCAGGTCGGCCCATCCAGAACCACAATGCGTGAAACTTCCTTGCGACTGGGATCCTCCATCCGGTGCTCATTTTGGTTCTCCATTGCCAAACTCCCGCAAACTCAGTTGCAGGGCGGCATGCCCGAAATGGTCGCAGCCCGAAACCACGGGACCGACGCACCGCTTATGAAGCATCCATGGCGCCGTCAAACTGAACGGACCGCCCATTCTGCAACCGGACTTCAACCAGCAAGGGCGCAACCGGTATATCAGTCTAAGCCTCCGGCGAC
>JAYSQA010000132.1:0-8607 GCA_043721775.1 Rhodobacterales bacterium | reverse complement strand
AGAAAATAATGCCGCTCAACACCCGTCTGTCGTCCACTCGTGGAACCCCGTGAGACAGCGGAAAGAACGGCTTCAACCGCTCCATTTGTGCGTCGGTCCGCCACAACAGATCACCCATGCGACTGCCCCCAGATGTCGCAAGTGAAACAGTGGAACAGGCCGGAAACAGGCGGATCAATGAGTTCTGAGCCTGGGTGATATTATGTGGATTTCGACCATGATCCGGTTTGGCACCCAGTTTCCGGTGCGACGGATGGCTGTTTGGGCAGATGCACGCAGCTGCGGCATCTGCTAAAGTAACAGCGTAGGAGCCAGCATGAGCGATACCGATAAATTCGTCTCTAAAGGGGCCGCCCATGTCAGCGTGGCGGCAGGGACGAGGGCTTTGACGGTGACCTTTGTTTTGCTGCCTAAATTCACCATGCTGGCCTTTTCGGCCGCGATCGAGCCTTTGCGCATGGTCAACCAGTTGACCGGGCAGGTTCTGTTCCGCTGGCATGTGCTTTCGGATGACGGGCTGCCGGTTGCGTGCTCGAACGGGGTGCCGGTGGTCGCGGAGCGGCGCTGGACGGGTGCGCAGCCAGACGGAATTATCTTTGTAGTCTCAGGGGTTGAGGCCGAGGGCAAGGCGAATGCGGCCTTGGGCGACTGGCTTCGCGCGCTGTGGCGGCGCGGGCGAATTGTGGGGGGGCTTGTGTACCGGCGCCTATGCACTGGCGGCGGCGGGCATCCTGAAGGGGCGGCGCTTTACCCTGCACTGAGACAATATCCCGGCCTTTGCCGAGTTGCACCCTGACATGGCCCCGGCGCGACAGGTGTTTTGCATCGACGATCGGGTGATGACCTGTGCGGGCGGAAATGCAGCCGCCGACCTGATGCTGAAACTGATCGCCGACCGACATCGGACCGCCCTTGCACAAGAGGTAATGAACATGTGCCTGCTGACCCAGCGCCGCGATGGGCAGGATCAGCAGACGGCGTCTTTGGCCGCCCGCCCAGGCACAAGGCACGAAAAGCTGTTGCAGGCAGCGGCATTTCTGGATGCGCGGGTCGAGGAAGAGTTCGATCTTGACGCCAGCGCCGCCCATCTGGCGCTGTCGCGTCGGCAGATCGAGCGGCTGTTTGCAGCCCATCTGGGAATTTCCCCGGTTCGCTACATGAACGACCTGCGGCTGGCGCGCGGGTGGGCCTTGTTAGCCGAAACCGACATGAAGGTGACAGAGGTGGCGGTGGCGTGTGGCTTTGCCTCGGCCTCGCATTTTTCCAAGAGTTTCAAGAAGAAGTACGGTCTATCTCCTTACAGGTTCTCGCATTTCGGCACCGTAGTTTGATGGAGCGCTGACGCGCATTGCTTTGGTCTCGCCTCTGGCGTGCCGCCAACCGGCTTGGGCGGGCGCGCCGCGCGGGAGTATTTGGGCAAAGAGCAAATGGGGGCTTTGGCTTGCTTGAGGGGGGTGGTGCGGTTATGCAGGCATCCAGCGAAAGGTGCTGTCATGACCCTGTTTTTCTCGACCACGGATGTTGATTTCGAAGCGCAATTCGCGGCCCTGCTGGGGATGAAGCGCGAAGAGGCGGAGGATGTCGATCAGGCGGTGGCGGCGATCATTGCCGATGTGCGGGCGCGGGGCGACCAGGCGGTGCTGGACCTGACGGCGCGGTTTGACCGGCTGGAGCTTTCGGCAGAGACGCTGGCGTTTTCGGCGGCGGAGATGGCTTCGGAATGTGCGAAGGTATCGGTTGAGGACCGGGCGGCGCTGGAACTGGCAGCAGAGCGGATCCGGGCTTATCACGCGCGGCAGATGCCTGCGGATGCGGAATGGATCGATACTTCGGGCGCGACGCTGGGGTGGCGCTGGACGCCGGTAACGGCTGCCGGGCTTTATGTGCCGGGGGGGCTGGCGTCTTATCCGTCATCCGTTCTGATGAACGCCATTCCGGCCAAGGTGGCGGGAGTGGAGCGGTTGGTGATTGCGTGCCCGACGCCGGGCGGCGTGGTTAACCCCTTGGTTTTGCTGGCGGCCAAGATTGCCGGAGTGGATGTGATCTACCGGATTGGCGGGGCGCAGGCGATTGCGGCCCTGGCTTATGGGACGCAGACCATTGCCGCAGTCGACAAGATTACCGGGCCGGGCAATGCCTATGTGGCGGCGGCAAAGCGGCGGGTGTTCGGGCGGGTGGGCATTGACATGATCGCCGGACCGTCCGAGATTCTGGTGATTGCCGACAGGGACAACAACTCGGATTGGGTGGCTTTGGACCTGCTTTCCCAAGCCGAGCATGACGAAAGCGCGCAGGCCATTCTGGTGACGGATGACGCGGGCTTTGGCCATGCGGTGGCTGGGGCGATAGATAAACGCCTGGAAACGTTGCAAAGGCGGGCGATTGCCGGGGCCTCGTGGCGGCACAATGGCGCTGTGATCACAGTGCGCAATCTGGCGGAGGCTGCGGCTTTGTCGAACCGGGTGGCACCCGAGCATCTGGAACTGTGCGTGGCCGATCCAGAGGGGCTTTCGCGGCAGATTACCCATGCGGGGGCGATTTTCCTTGGGGCATGGACTCCGGAGGCGATTGGCGACTACGTTGGCGGGCCGAACCATGTGCTGCCCACGGCGCGCTCGGCACGGTTTTCCAGCGGGTTGTCGGTGATGGATTTTCTGAAGCGGACCACGATTGCGAAGATGACTCCGCAGGCTTTGGCCGCCATCGGGCCCGCTGCCGAACGGCTTGCCTATTCGGAAAGCCTGGAAGCGCATGGGCTTTCGGTGCGCGCCAGATTGGACGCTTTGAACGCGGGGCGGGGATGACGAACCAGCTTTTCGCCATTGATATCGACGACAATGGACTGGCCGCCCCCACCCCGGAAGTGGATCAGGAACGCAAGGTTGCGGTCTATGATCTTATTGAAGAGAATAGCTTTTCCATCCCACGCGCTGCGGAATTTCCCGGGCCTTACAGGCTGGCTTTGGGCATTCGTGAGGGGCGGTTGGTGTTTGGCATATCCGACCGGTCTGAACGGTTGGTGGCGGAGTTTCATCTGTCAATGGGGCCGTTCCGCCAGGTGGTGAAGGACTATTTCCAGATTTGCGAAAGCTATTTCGAAGCCGTGAAACGCCTGCCTCCGTCCCAGATTGAAGCAATCGACATGGCCCGGCGCGGCATTCACAACGAAGGGGCGCGGGTTTTGCAGGAGCGGTTGCAGGGCAAGGCGGTGGTCGATGGCGCTACGGCACGCAGGCTTTTCACCCTGATTTGCGTGATGCACTGGGGCTGACCGGGATGGGCACCCTTCCCTCAGCCGTGCTGTTTTGCTGTGATCACAACGCGGTCCGTTCCCCGATGGCCGAAGGGATCATGAAAAAGTATTACGGGCAAAGAGTTTACGTGCAGTCGGCCGGTGTGAAGAACGATATGGAGATTGACGGCTTTTCAATTTCCGTCTGTGCCGAGATTGGCGTGGAACTGGCTCGCCACCGCTCGCGCAGCTTTGAGGATATGCAGCAATGGGGCGACGATCTGGGGCAGTATGACCTGATCATTGCCCTGTCGCCTGCCAGTCAGCGCATGGTGCTGGACCTGACGCCGCATTATCATCTGACGGTGGAATACTGGCCGATCCTGGACCCAACGGGCCTTGGCGAAAGCCGTGAGGCCAAGCTGTCGGCGTACCGGCAAGCGCGTGACCAGATCCGCGAGCGGATGACCGCGCGGTTCGGGCCGCCAGAGCAGGTGGTGTAAGCTTTGCGCCAAGCCTATGGGAACGCTGGGTTAACGTGGTAGATTCCGTTCGGGACCAGCGCATTTTCCCGTAGTTTCTGCGTCATTCTTTTGACGTTGCAGGGGGCCACACGCCCGTTAACCAATACCCGCTGATCAGCCGCCGTGAACCAGCGCGGGCAGGTTGTCTTCGATCCAGGCAGCCAGTGACAGCACGCGGGTGGTGACGTCATGTCCCAAAGGGGTCAGAGTGTAGTCGACATGGGGTGGCACCACATCATGCGCTTGCCGCTGCACCAGACGATCAGATTCCAGCACTTGCAGCGTCTGGGCAAGCATCCGTTCGCTAACCCCTTCGACCCGGCGGCGCACTTGAGAAAACCGCAGCGTGCCATCCGACAACGCGATCAGCACCAAGGTGCCCCAGCGGCTGGTCACATGTTGCAGTATTGCGCGCGAGGGACAATCGGCGGCGAGGACATTGCCCTTGTGATTGGCAATCTGTTGGGCCTTTTCGTTAATTCGTGCAGCCACGGACAGATCATTGTGCGCCATTGCAGTCTACTTACCTTAGTGTGTGTACTTCCGTTTCGTAAGTATCGGAGTAAGTTCCGCTCGTCAACATCAGGAGTCCCCAAATGACCAACGCCATCACCGGAGCCACCGGCCACCTTGGCCGCCTTGCGATTGAAGCCCTCAAAACCCGGGGCGGCAGCGCTGTTGCCCTTGTGCGCGACCCTGCCAAGGCGGGCGATCTGGGGGCTGAGGCCCGGGCTTTTGACTATACCAAGCCCGAAACCTATGGCGCTTTGCAGGGCGTGACGGTGCTGGTTCTGATTTCCTCGAATGATTTCAATGACCGGGTGGGCCAGCACAAGGCGGTGATTGATGCGGCCAAGGCGGCGGGCGTCGGGCATATCGTTTACACCTCGATCCTGAAGGGCGAAGCCTCGCCGATGGTGCTGGCTGAGGATCACAAGGGGACGGAGGCTTACCTTGCGGCGTCCGGCGTGGCGCACACGGTGCTGCGAAATGGCTGGTATACAGAAAACTACACCGGGTCGCTGGGTGGCGCTGTGGCGCATGGAGCGATTGTGGGGTCTGCGGGCACGGGCCGCGTGTCGGCTGCCGCCCGCAAGGACTATGCCGAAGCGATTGCGGCGGTGCTGGTGAATCCGGCAAAGCTGGGTCAGGTCTATGAACTGGCGGGCGACGAGGCGTTTACGCTGCCCGATCTGGCGGCAGTGGTATCGGCCAAAGTGGGCAAGTTGGTTCCCTACGTCTCGTTGCCGGTGGCGGAGTATGCCAAGGTTCTGGAAGGCTTCGGGCTGCCTGCGGGGTTTGCCTTTGTGCTGGCGGACAGCGACGACCACGCCTCACGCGGGGCGCTGTTTGATGACGGCAAGGCGCTGTCCAAGCTGATTGGCCGCCCGACGACCCCGATGGCCGTGACGGTTGGGGCAGCTTTAGCGGCCGTGTGAGCGGTCATAGCCATTGGCCCCGGGAGGCGTCCAGCCTGCCGGGGTTCTTTCTGGCCGGAACACCTCGACCAGCAGGGGGTGGCAGGCTGCCTGGTCAGATGAGTGTTCAGACGAGCAGTCACCGCCGGGGCAAGCTGAAAGCGCGCCGATCAGGTCAATTTCAGCAAAGAATTCAAGGTAGTCTCTGGGGCGGACCGGGCTGGCCTTCATGAAATACTGGCCGGTGTCATGGGTGAAGCCTGTACACATGAAGACGTTCAGGACGTCATGCACGGCGAATTCCGCCAGATGCAGCGGCAGGCCAAGACGGTCGGAAATGGCGCGGGTCAGATTCGAATGGCAGCAGTGGTGGTACTGGCCACCCGACAGCAGGTTGTGGGTGTAGGGATCGCAGCGGGTGCCGATCACGTCATGGACTGCACCTCCGAAGGCGTCGAAGCCGTACCAATCAAGCGAGTCGTCGGTGATCAGCGCAATCGGGCGCAGGTAGGGCAGGCAAGACCACATGTGGTCGCCCGCTGACAGATGCGTGCCGTGCAGGGCACGGGTTTTACCCGAAAAGAAGCGTTCAGTGACATCGGCAGCCGACCACAGGTTCAGGTCGCCAACCTGCGGCCCCTCTGCGCAAGTGATGCGGAAAAAATGACCGGCGGGGACGTCAAAGCTGCGGGCATCGCGGGCGGGGACCAGGGTTTGCGAAAGGCGGGTCCAGCCAGCGCGTGCGGAGTGGTAGGGCGCGAGGTTGGGGCGCGGCAAGCCCTCGACCGGATAGCAGATGACCGGGGCCACGGATTTGCGGGCGGCGGCGTCGGTGGGGGCGGCGTGGCTGGGAGTGTCGGATTTCATCTGGGCCGTTAACCTTTTGGTAACCTTTTGACCGAGGATGAACGAAATCCGGCCACGACCACAAGCGGTCAGGCCAAGTCTGGTGCCAAATCTTGCCGTCAGACCCTGTGGATCAAACGGCAGTCGCACATTCCTGCGGCGCAGGGGCGGTAAACCCGGGGCGCGGCCTTGCATCGGACCGACGATGCACGGCGACTTGGGTCTGCATCAGCGCCTTGCGGGCGTTCGAATGATCCGCTGGCATCCGCAAAACACCGTAAGTGCGGCCATCCTCGGCATTCTGATAGGTCGCACCCAGACGGTCCACCTGATAGCCCATCTGCCGCAGTGCCCGCATCAGGTGCAGCGAGGAAAGGCAGATCATCTCTTCGGCACCATGTTTGCGCACGGTATCAACCAGACCATCAACGATCAGGCGCAGACATTCGGCGCGTTCGGCTTGGGTGGCAATGTCAGAGGCGATCACCAGCCGCGTACATTCCCAGACCAGTGGCGAGGCGATGTCGACCGACATGATATGCGGCGGGATGTGCTTCAATTTGCCAGAGTAGGCGTCGCGCAGCATGTAAGTATGGTCCCCCCAGGTCGAGGTCGTGGCCATCGCCCGCGCACCGCCGATCACCCTGCCCTGATGCCAAACCACCGAATAATGCGCCATCGGCGTATCGTACTGGTCCATCTCGACCGTGTCATTGTGCGGCACATCCCATTTCAACTCGTCAACGAACACCTGTTTGCGCAAAGCAAGAAACTGGTAAAACGCCAAACCGTGGCAGTGCAGGTCGGAAAAGTCGAAATTAACGCAGTCCATGTGAGTCCCCCAAGCGCTGCAAAAGTGCAGTGGGACCAGCTTTAGACGGCCTGTGGTTGCGCGATACAGGTTAAACAACACTTGGGGTGGAAAAATTCGGTCCTTCGCCGCAAGCCATGCAGATTTCAGATCAGGCGGCGGCTGGAGGCGATTGATGAGGCCTGCGTCAGGGTCCTGGCCCCCAGTTTCCGCTTGGCGTTGTTGAGCCGCGCCTTCACGGCACTTTCCGATATGTTCAACTCTCCGGCGATCTGCTTCAACCGCAAGCCGGACGCCTGCATTTTCAACGCCTCTATTTCGGCGACGGTCAAGCTTCGTTCCTCGGCATTGCCGCTGTGCAACTGTTTGACGATGCCGTGCAGGGTCGCCAGGTCGGGGTCAACAAAATCACGATCCTCGCGGAAGAAAAGACCATAGCTGCGACGCCCCCGGTCAGCGGGCGTCATCACCGAAATGACAGCACCAAAGTTCAGGCCGAAAGCCATGGCCTTGGCGCGAATCTGATGCGGGTCAGGCAGGGTGATGTCCGACATGCGCACGGCCCCAAGATTACCGTAGACCCATTTCATCACCGGATCGTGCACCACCAAGCCCCGGGTCGTATAGAATTCAACCCAGTTTTCTGGCAGTTCGTTCAGCTCTTCCTCGGGAAACGAAAAGCCAACCCGCAACGCGACGTAAAAGCCTGCGGGCGACAAGGGACCGATTTGATTTCGCATCGTCTCTAAGACTACCATCTACTTTTAAACAGGTTGCTGTCCCCGGCGCTCAGCCATAGCGTTCATTGGTTAACCAATGCCCGGTTCGAGTACCTTTCGCAACAGATACCATCTTTAGGGTGAACAGTTGACAAATGATCACGGCAAAGCAGAGGCGATCGCACGCCATTTAAGCAGGCTTGCGGCCCTGTGCGACACGGGCTTCGCGCTGGCGATACACATCCGGCTGACAGCGCCGACGCTCTTGTATCAGACCTATGCGCGGAAGTGGGCAGAGCATTACTCCGTCAAGGGGTACATGCTGTCGGACCCGGTGGTACATTGGGGCCTGTCCCATACCGGGCGCGTGGTCTGGGATACATTGACGGACATTGACCCTGATGGGGTGATTGCCGCAGCGGTATCGTTCGGGCTGAACCATGGCTGGACCTATGCCGTGGGCCCGGCCAATTCACGCACCATCGCGGGGCTGACGCTGAACGGGCGGGCGCATACACCCGTGGAAGTGGCCGAGATTGAGGCGATCGTCGATGACCTGCATGGCCTGACCGACCATTTTGACGCCTTCAGCAAAGACGTGCAGGACCAGTTGCGCAAGCTTTAAGCGCCCGGTTCAGGACGCGCCCGGATCAGGACGCTGCGGGCTTTGACTGCGGTGGGGTTTCACTGCGGCGGGGTTTGACTGCGGCGGGGTTTGACTGCGGCGGGCAGGTGAACGGCGCGTCAGCCGTCACGCTTTGTGCTGTTGACGGCGGCAGCACGACCCAGTCCATCGTGCTGTAGGTCCAGCCCAGCGTTTGCCCTCCGGATTGCGCTTTGGCGTGAATGTTGCCGCGCAGCGGACCGGGCATGAGGGTTAGGCTTGTGGCAAAGTCAGTGCGGTCGAAGTGGTCAAACCCGCGTTGCGCTGCGGTTGCGCACATGGCGGCCTGACTGATCTCATACCAACGGCCCGGTGATCTGACTCTGGGGATTCCCAAGCGTCGAGAACTCTGATTCTATGTGCTTCCAACATGGGAGGCTACGATGTCTGGGA
>JAYSQA010000131.1:0-9619 GCA_043721775.1 Rhodobacterales bacterium | reverse complement strand
CCGATCACCTTCCGCCACGGTCTCCAATCCTTCAAATCCCTCGCCCACGGATGGAAGCTCGGAAATGCGTGAATCGCCTAGCGCGCCACCGGGCGGGGGCCTCACCCCGCCTCTGTCGGAAAGGGGCCTGCCCCCGTCTCAGAACGGCACGTCCGACACCTGATGCGCCGGAATAACCCAACGCGCCACGATCTTCTTCGACCCGGCATGATCAAACTCGATGTCCAGCTTGTCGCCTTCCATCGCCATCACCTCGCCATAGCCGAACTTCTGGTGAAACACCCGGTCGCCGATGCTATACCCCGACACCGCTTCCGCATCTATGGTAATCCCGCGCGCCTCACGCGGCTGGCTCAACGTTCGCCCCGAAGGCCCCGCATTGGCCCGCTCTGTCATCCGCCTCCACCCCGGCGAGTTATAAACATCCGCCTTGGTCGCCCGGTCTTCCACCGTCGAGCCAAAACTTACCGCCGCCGCCCCGAACCCGCCACCATAAAGCCCCGGCGGCGTCAGCACCGTCACATGCTCAGGCGGTAACTCGTCAATGAAGCGGCTGGGCAACTGGCTTTGCCACTGCCCATAAACCCGCCGGTTCGACGCGAAAGAAATCGTGCACACCCGCTCGGCCCGTGTGATCCCCACATAAGCCAGCCGCCGCTCCTCCTCCAACCCCTTCAACCCGCTTTCGTCCATCGACCGCTGGCTGGGGAACAACCCTTCCTCCCAGCCGGGCAGGAACACGGCGGGAAATTCCAGCCCCTTGGCCGCATGCAGCGTCATGATAGAGACCTTCTCCAAGGCCTCTTCCGTCTCATTATCCATGATCAGGGATACGTGTTCCAGAAAACCCTGCAAATTCTCGAACTGTTCCAGCGCCTTGACCAGTTCCTTCAAATTCTCCAGCCGCCCCGGCGCTTCCGGCGTCTTGTCGTTCTGCCACATGTCGGTATAGCCCGACTCCTCCAGAATCTGTTCGGCCAAGGCGATATGGCTGTGCGTCCCCTGGATAACCTGATGCCAGCGGTCGACATTGCCCACAAAAGCGCGCAGATGACTGCCGCCTTTTCCACCAATCGCCCCCTTGGCCAGCACCTCCCGCGCGCCATCCAGCAAGGGCACCCCGACAAACCGCGCTGCCCGCTGAATATCCGCCTGCGCCTTGTCCCCAAGCCCGCGTTTCGGCGTGTTGATGATCCGCTCAAACGCCAGATCATCCTCGGGGCTGACGGCAAGCCGGAAATACGCCATCGCATCGCGAATTTCCTGCCGTTCATAGAACCGAGGCCCGCCGATCACCCGGTACGGCATGCCTATCGTCAGAAACCGGTCTTCAAACGCCCGCATCTGGTGGCTGGCGCGCACCAGGATAGCCATGTCGTCCAAAGACAACAGGCCAATCCCGCGCCCGCCGCGCTGCAAAGCCTCAATCTCTTCGCCAATCCAGCGCGCTTCCTCTTCGCCATCCCAATGGCCAATCAGCCGGACCTTCTCGCCCTTGGTTTCCTCGGTCCACAAGGTCTTGCCCAAACGCCCGGCATTGGCCGCAATCACCCCCGAGGCCGCCGCCAGAATATGCGGGGTCGAGCGGTAATTCTGCTCTAGCCTGACAACCTTCGCGCCCGGAAAATCCTTTTCAAACCGCAGGATGTTGCCAACTTCCGCCCCGCGCCAGCCATAGATCGACTGGTCGTCATCGCCGACGCAACAAATGTTCCGATGCCCCTGCGCCAAAAGCCGCAGCCACAGATACTGGGCCACGTTGGTGTCCTGATACTCGTCAACAAGGATATACTTGAACCAGCGCTGATACTGTTCCAACACATCGGGATGGTTCTGGAAGATCGTCACGCAATGCATCAACAGATCGCCAAAGTCCGTCGCATTCAGCGTCTTCAGACGATTCTGATAGGCCTCATACATCTCCGTTCCACGGTTGTTATAGGCCGAGGCTTCCGCCGCAGGCACCCGGTCCGGCAACAAGGCCCTGTTCTTCCAACTGTCAATCAGCCCCGCCAGCATCCGCGCCGGCCAGCGCTTTTCATCAATATTCGCCGCCTCGATCAGTTGCTTCATCAACCGGATCTGGTCATCTGTATCCAGAATCGTGAAATTCGACTTAAGCCCCACCAGTTCTGCATGCCGCCGCAGAATCTTGACCGAAAGCGAGTGGAAGGTGCCCATCCAGGCGATGCCTTCTGCCGTCTCTCCCAGAATCCGGCCCACCCGCAGCTTCATCTCGCGCGCGGCTTTGTTCGTGAAGGTCACCGACAAAATCTCATTCGGGCGGGCCTTGCCCATCGCCAGTAGATGCACGATCCGCGCGATCAGCGCTTTGGTCTTGCCCGTGCCAGCACCTGCCAGCATCAGCACCGGCCCATCCAACGCCTCCACCGCCTCGCGCTGCGCCGGGTTCAGGTCGTCAAGATAGGGCGCAGGCCGGGCGGCCAGCGCACGGCGCGACAAGGGCATCGCTGCCTCGACTGCTGCACTTTCATCCCACATATTCATGCTTGCATGGTTAGACCGAACGGCGGGCGATAGGAAGGGGTAAGTTTTCTCTTTGTTCTCTTTAATCTTAACCTGCCAATGACTGTTGATTGCGAAGAAATTCAATCTCAGGCGTGCGCAATCCACCCCGGCGAGAGAGCAAATTTCAAAATTTCCGAATGATATCCATGGCAGAACCGCAACGCCCGCAAGTCGGAAGGCATAGGTTTCTGACGCGGCAGAAGACATCCCGCCGCTAACAAGTACCGGGTCCCGGATATTGTTCGCGCATTCCATCGGTATAGCGGCCAAAAAGCCGGGCGAGGGTCACGATATCTTCTTCCGACCAGGTCGAGAACAGCTTCATCGTCCGCGCCCACTTGGCCCGAAGAAAGCCGTCCATCAGCGCCCAGGCGGCATCCGTCGGCACCAGCACCGACCGCCGCCCGTCTTGCTGACTGACCGCCCGCGTCAGCAAGCCCCGCTCCACCAGGTCGGCGGCAATCCGGCTGGCGCGGGACGGGTCCAGCGCCATCTCTTCGGCCAAAAGCCCCACCGTCGCCTCTGCCGCAGGCCGCCCATAGCCGCCCTTGATCCGCAAGATCGCCGATAGCGCGTGAAACTGCGTCGCCTCAAGACCCGCGTCCAGTTCATTCATCAGGCTTTGCGGCACATCGCCCTTCATCACCCGGCGGACATAATGAAAATGGTCGGCATCCAGCGACAAGAGGGCAACCACCGCATCCTCGGCAAAGCCCGCCGCCTCAAGCGAGGCTTTGACCCGTTCATGCGGGCGCAGGTGCAGCGTGTCGGCCTGTTTCTGGGTCATGGGCGGTTTTTTGGTCATGGCCTTGACTAAATGCCGTTACCTGCTTCTGTCAAGTATGTGAGCTTAGCAATGATGTGCTGTTGACATATAATCGCACCTCCCCTATTTCTTTGCGCCTGCGAACAGGAGACGAGCATGAGCCAAGCCCCAGATGGTGTAGCAACAAGCGCAGCACCGGCTGCCCCACCGCTTCATTCCCCAACCGCCCACGCCCCGCACGAGACGGGCTCGCTGCGGCTGGTCATTCTGTCGATCGGGCTTTTGCTGCTGCTGGCGGCACTTGACCAAAGCATCGTCTCGACCGCGCTGCCGACCATCGTGTCAGACCTTGGCGGGCTTGATCACCTGTCGTGGGTGGTGACGGCCTATATTCTGACCTCGACAATCGTGGCACCGCTTTATGGCAAGCTTGGCGACCTGTACGGACGCCGCGTTACGGTGTTTGCCTGTGTCGCGATCTTCATCGCAGGCTCGACGCTGTGCGGTGTGGCTACGTCGATGACGTTTCTGATCATCGCCCGCGCCATTCAGGGCCTTGGCGGCGGCGGATTGTTCGTGCTGGCGCTGTCGGTGGTGGGCGACGTGGTGCCGCCGAGAGAGCGTGGCAAGATCCAGGGCGTCTTCGCCGCCGTGTTTTCCACCTCCTCGGTGCTTGGCCCCTTGGCTGGCGGCTGGTTGTCAGAGAATGCCAACTGGCACTGGATTTTCTTCATCAACATTCCGCTGGGTCTGATTGCATTGGTGGGCTTCGCCTACAGCTTCAAGGCCCACCCCGCGCGCACCGATCACCAGATTGACTGGTGGGGTGCCCTGACCCTGACGGCAGGCCTTGGCGCGCTGACCCTGCTGACCAGCCTTGGCGGCCGCAGTTTTGACTGGACCTCGGCCAGCGCCCTTGGTCTGGCCGCCCTTACAATCATCTCGCTGATTGCCTTCGTGATGATCGAGCGGCGGGCAGCAGAGCCTATACTGCCGATGTGGCTGTTTGGGATGAATGTGTTCTGGGTCACCGCCATCCTTGGCTTTGTCGTGGGGGCGGCCCTGTTCGGGGCGATCACTTTCCTGCCCTTGTTTCTGCAAATCGCCAAGGGGGCTTCACCCACCGGATCGGGCCTGCAACTGATCCCGCTGACCATGGGAATCGTTACCGCATCAACCCTTGCAGGGCGCTACATGGGAAAGACCGGCAAATACAAGATATTGCCGATCATCGGAGCCAGCCTTTTATCCCTTGGGATGCTGGCCCTGACCCAGTTGCAGCGCGACACCGGGATTTGGCCCTTCTCGCTGGTGCTGATCATGGTTGGGCTTGGCATGGGGTGCATCTTTCCGGTCGTTACCACCGCCGTGCAGAATGCCGTGCCGCGCCAGACCCTTGGCACCGCCACCGCCGCAGGCATCCTTCTGCGCCAATGCGGCGGCGCCTTGGGCGTGGCGGCGTTCGGAGCATTGTTCTCGGCCCGCCTGATGACCGGCCTTGGCGATGCCACGGCCCTGCCCGGGGGGGCGGCCCAGTTGGGTCCGCAGACCATGGCGGCCCTGTCGCCCGAGATGCAGGCCACCGTCGCCGCCGCCGTCATCAACGCCATTCACCCGATCTACTGGATTGCGGCCGGTGGGGCGCTGATCGCGCTGGCTTTCTCTTTCGTCCTGCAAGAGATCCCGCTGGTCAACCGCATGGTTCCCAAGGGCGAATAGACCGCGCGCACCGCCGCCCAGAATACAGCGGATCGCAGCAAAACTGCCTGCGATCCGTTTTCGCAAAAAGGTGACAGAACGATCCACAGCCGCTAAGCCCTTCCGCAATAGGGAGGATCATTCATGGCTGTGATTTACGTTACCCCGGCCAATTCCTTCATTACCATAACCGGCAGTGGCAAAATCATTGCAGGCGGCGACACAATCAATGTCATCGCCGAGGCTTATCTCGGTACGATTGACCCATTCGGCAGCGGCATAACGTTGTCAGGCAGTATCAACAGCATCACCGGGCTTTACGTCAATGGCGACGTGTCGGGCGACGGCGCTGGCATATACATGTCAACATCTGTTTCGTTTGAAACTGACCTGAACATCGGGTCTGCCGGATCAGTCTATTCCGGCACCGCTGCCGCCATAGCCATCAACAGGTCGCCCAAGGGGCCGGTGGCTTACATTGTCAATGACGGAGAAATTCACACCGGTGGCGCCACCGCGATCAGCCTGTCGAATGCCGGTATCCATCTGACAAACAACGCCAGCATTTCGTCGTATTGTTGCGGCAACGCAATCTATGCCGAAAGCTCGATAGTAACGGCGGTAATTCGCAACAATGGCACGATTGCCGGCAACATCTTCGTTGCGGCGTCCGCTAACGCCAGCGTTTACAACGACGGTATCATCAACGGCTTCATAAGCCTCGGCTCTGCCACCAGCGGCTTCGCGTTGCCGGATCAACACGGAACCGCACATGGCGACGTCTTGGTATCCGAACCGATCGGAACCGCTTTGCAGGCGAACCTGAGCCACGGCACCGTTTTCAGCTCGACCGGCCTGAAAGCGGGCGGTTCAAGCTATGTGAATTTCACCGAAGCCACCTTCATCGGCAACGTCTTGGCCGTGGGCACCTTTGGCTGGATCTTTGGCTTTGCCGATGCGAAATTTCAGGGCGGTCTTAGTCTGCCGTCGGCTGACCTGACCTGACCTGACCTGACCTGACCTGACCTGACCTGACCTGACCTGACCGGCGCCACGGTCAAGCAGGGTTTTTCCATAGGCGACGGCGACCATTCCATCGACTTTCATTCCGGCTCGATCAGCGGCGGCTTTCTGGCCGGCAGCGGCGCGGATGTTCTGGATATGTCGGGCGGCCGGATCACCGGCTTCATCGACCTGAAGGGCGGCAACGACACGCTGATCGGCGGCGACGGGGCCGAGCGTGTGATGAACGGCACTGGCGATGACAATTACGACCTTGGCGGCGGCGATGACACCCTGCGCGGTGGCACCGGGAACGACACGCTGTTGGGCGGGGGCGGGCGCGATGTGATGACTGGCGGCGCCGGGGCAGATGTCTTTCAGTTCCTGTTCGCGACCGATACGGGCATCAGCCGCGCCACCCGCGATGCAATTCTTGATTTCCAGCCCGGCAGCGACCGGATTTCGGTCGTGGGCATCGACGCCAACAGCGTGACCGCCGGAAGCCAAGTCTTCACCTTCGCGGGTCAGGTTGCAAGCTCTGGCATCGGAACCGTGCGCTATGTCTATGACCATGGCGATACCAGCGTGCAGTTCAACACCAATGCCACGGCAGCGGCAGAGTTCACGATCCTGTTGCACGGAACACTGGTGCTGACTGCTGCCGATTTCATCTTCGCCTGACCCGATGCCCGCCCATCCGCCACATCATTCCTGCCCAAACGGCAGGCAACTGCGGCGGCATTGCGGAAATCTTGCGCGAAAGGCTCCAAGCCCCCCTTGCGCCGCACCGCAGCACTCCTAGGATGCATACTTAGACTTAGGCCAAACCTGCGACAAACGCCCGCAGGGACCGCAAGGTTGAACGCAGGGGCTGCCATGACCGAATTCAAGAAAATCCTGATCGCCAACCGGGGCGAGATCGCCATCCGCGTGATGCGCGCCGCAAACGAGTTGGGCAAGAAGACGGTCGCCGTCTATGCCGAAGAAGATAAGCTCAGTTTGCACCGCTTCAAGGCCGATGAGGCCTATATGATCGGCGACGGCCTGTCCCCTGTCGGCGCCTACCTCTCGATTGCCGAGATCATCCGCGTGGCGAAAGACTCCGGTGCCGATGCGATCCACCCCGGTTACGGCCTGCTGTCGGAAAACCCCGATCTGGTCGATGCCTGCGACCAGAACGGCATCACCTTCATCGGCCCGAAAGCCGACACCATGCGCGCTTTGGGTGACAAGGCTTCGGCCCGTCGGGTCGCCATGGCCGCTGGCGTGCCGGTGATCCCCGCCACCGAGGTTCTGGGTAACGACTTCACCGCCATCAAGCTTGAGGCTGCTGCCGTCGGCTACCCCCTGATGCTGAAAGCCAGTTGGGGCGGCGGCGGTCGCGGCATGCGCCCGATCAACAACCCCGAAGAACTCGAAGCCAAGGTGCTGGAGGGTCGCCGTGAGGCCGCAGCCGCCTTCGGCAATGACGAGGGTTATCTTGAAAAGATGATCATCCGCGCCCGCCACGTCGAGGTGCAAATCCTCGGCGACAAGCACGGCGAAATCTACCACCTCTACGAACGCGATTGCACCGTGCAGCGCCGCAACCAAAAGGTCGTCGAACGCGCCCCCGCACCCTACCTGACCGAAGCCCAGCGCACCGAAGTCTGCGACCTCGGCCGCCGCATCTGCGCCTTTGTCGGCTACGAATGCGCCGGCACCGTCGAATTCCTGATGGATATGAACACCGACAAGTTCTACTTCATCGAGGTCAACCCCCGTGTTCAGGTCGAACACACCGTGACAGAGCAAGTCACCGGCATCGACATCGTTCAGGCCCAAATCCTGATCGCCGAAGGCAAAACCCTCGCCAAAGCCACCGGCGTCGCCTCTCAGTCCGAGGTCCGCCTCAACGGCCACGCCCTGCAATGCCGGGTTACGACCGAGGACCCGCAGAACAACTTCATCCCCGACTACGGCCGCCTGACCGCCTACCGCAGCGCCACCGGCAACGGCATCCGCCTTGACGGCGGCACCGCCTACGCGGGCTCGGTCATCACCCGCTACTACGACTCGCTGCTGGTCAAGGTCACCGCCTGGGCGCAAACCCCACAAGCCGCCATCACCCGCATGGACCGCGCCTTGTCCGAATTCCGCATCCGTGGCGTCTCCACCAACATCGAGTTCGTCATCAACCTGCTGAAACACCCGACCTTCCTCGACTACTCCTACACCACCAAATTCATCGACACGACGCCGGAGCTGTTCACCTTCAAGAAACGCCAGGACCGCGCCACCAAAATCCTGACCTACATCGCCGACATCACCGTCAACGGTCACCCAGAAACCGCAGGCCGCCCCAAACCCCATGCCGAGGCCCGCAAGGCCCGCGCCCCCAAGCCGAAGGTCGGGGCCGAGGCCCTGATGGGCACCCGCAACCTCCTCGAACAAAAGGGCCCGCAAGCCGTCGCCGACTGGATGCTCAAGCAGAAGAAAGTCCTGATCACCGACACCACCATGCGCGACGGCCACCAGTCCCTGCTGGCCACAAGAATGCGGTCGTTCGACATGATCAAGGTCGCTCCGGCCTATGCCGCCAACTTGTCGCAACTGTTCTCCGTCGAATGCTGGGGCGGCGCCACCTTCGACGTCGCCTACCGCTTCCTGCAAGAATGCCCATGGCAACGCCTGCGCGACCTGCGCAGCCACATGCCCAACCTGATGACGCAGATGCTGCTGCGCGCCTCGAATGGCGTCGGCTATACAAACTACCCCGATAATGTCGTGCAAGGCTTCGTGCAACAAGCGGCAGCGTCAGGCGTTGACGTCTTCCGCGTCTTCGACTCGCTCAACTGGGTCGAAAACATGCGTGTCGCGATGGACGCGGTGCTGGAGGCGAACAAGGTCTGCGAGGGCACCTTCTGCTATACAGGCGACATGCTTGACCCCAACCGGGCCAAGTATAACCTGAAATACTATGTCGATCTGGCCAAGGAACTCAAGGCGGCGGGTGCCCACATCCTGGGCCTGAAAGACATGGCAGGCCTTCTGAAACCCGCAGCCGCCCGCCTGCTGGTCAAGACCCTGAAACAGGAAGTAGGCCTCCCCGTCCACTTCCACACCCACGACACCTCCGGAGCCGCCGCCGCCACAATACTGGCGGCTTGCGACGCCGGAGTGGATGCGGTGGATGCCGCGATGGACGCGTTCAGCGGCGGGACCTCACAACCCTGCCTCGGCTCGATTGTCGAAGCCCTGCGCCACACGGACCGCGAAACCGGCCTTGATATCGCGGCCATCCGCGAGATTTCAAACTACTGGGAAGCCGTGCGCGGCCAATACGCCGCCTTCGAATCCGGCCTGCCCGCCCCGGCCTCCGAAGTCTACCTGCACGAAATGCCCGGCGGCCAATTCACCAACTTAAAGGCGCAGGCCCGCAGCCTCGGGTTGGAAGAGCGTTGGCACGAGGTGGCGCAGGCCTATGCCGATGCCAACCAGATGTTCGGCGACATCGTCAAGGTGACGCCATCGTCAAAAGTCGTCGGCGACATGGCCCTGATGATGGTGGCACAAGGCCTGAACCGCGCCCAGGTCGAAGACCCCTCCGTGGAAGTCTCGTTCCCCGACTCGGTGATCGACATG
>JAYSQA010000130.1:0-11727 GCA_043721775.1 Rhodobacterales bacterium | reverse complement strand
TGCCGCTTGGCCTGATCTCGGGTTATTTCGGCGGCTGGATCGACAATGTGCTGATGCGGCTGGTCGATACCCTGCTGGCCTTTCCCGCCCTGCTGCTGGCCCTGACGATCAGCGCCGTCCTGGGCCCCAACATCCAGAACACCATCATCGCCATCGGTGTCGCCTTCACCCCCTACCTCGCCCGCATCATCAGGGGCGAGGCGCTGCGGGTGGCCCAGATGCCCTATGTCGAAGCCGCCCGCGCCTCGGGCACGACTGATGGCATGATCATGTGGCGGCACGTTCTGCCAAATATCCTGCCCGCGGTCATCGTGCAGGGCACCATCAGCCTGGCCTTCGCCATTCTGGCCGAGGCGGGCCTGTCGTTCCTTGGCCTTGGCACCCAGCCCCCGGCGGCAAGCTGGGGCCTGATGATACAGGCTTCGCGTGATCAGTTGGACATCGCACCCTGGACCGCCATCGTCCCCGGCCTTGCGGTGGCCCTGACCGTGCTGGGCCTGAACATGTTCGGCGATGTTCTGCGCGACATCCTTGACCCGAGGGCGAAATGAAATGAAGGACATAGTCTCGGTCGATCATCTGCGCGTCGAGTTTGCCACCGATGGCGGCACCGTGGTGGGGGTGCAGGATGTGTCCTTCACCATCGCGCCCGGTGAAACCCTGTGTGTGGTCGGCGAAAGCGGTTCGGGCAAATCGGTCACCTCGCTGTCGCTCATGCGGCTGGTCGAATTTGGCGGCGGCACCATCACCAAAGGGGCGCTGAACTTCGTCCGTGCCGATGGCACGACACTGGACGTCGCCGCCGCCTCGGCGCAGGTGATGGGTGAAGTGCGCGGCAATGAAATCGGGATGATCTTTCAGGAACCGATGACGGCGCTGAACCCGGTCTTCACCATCGAGCGGCAGTTGACCGATGGCCTGATGCTGCACAAGGGTCTGAGCCAGAGGGCCGCCACCTCCCGTGCCCTGGACCTTTTGAAAAGCGTCCGCATCCCCGAACCCGAACGCCGTCTGAAGCAATACCCGCACGAACTGTCGGGTGGCATGCGCCAGCGCGTCGTCATTGCCATGGCGATGGCCTGCGAGCCCAAACTGCTGATCGCCGATGAACCGACGACCGCGCTGGACGTCACCATTCAGGCCGAGATTCTGGCGTTGATCAACCGCCTCAAGCGTGAAAATGGCATGGCTGTGCTGTTCATCACCCACGACATGGCGGTGGTCGCGCAGATGGCCGACCGTGTGGTCGTGATGTACCGCGGCCGGATCGTCGAGACAGGGACCGTCCAGCAAATCTTCGACAACCCGCGCGAGGATTATACCAAGGCGCTGCTCGCCGCCGTGCCGAAACTGGGCGAGATGAAGGGCAAGGCCGCCCCCGAACGGATGCGCCTGATCGGCGATGAAGCCGCCCGCGCCGCACAGGCTGCCCCGAAGGCCCGCACGCCTGAAGTGCTGCTCGAGGTCAAGAACCTGACCACTCGCTTTCCCGTTAAGGGCGGCATCCTGCGCCGCACCGTGGCGCAGGTCCATGCGGTCGAGGATGTATCCTTTACCATCAATGTCGCTGAAACCCTTGCCCTTGTGGGCGAATCCGGCTGCGGAAAATCCTCGTGCGGGCGGTCGATCCTGCGCCTGATCGAACCCGCCTCGGGTCAGATCAACATCAACGGCCGCGACATCCGCGCCCTGCCGCGCGCAGATCTGCGCCGTGCCCGTGCCGATATGCAGATGGTCTTTCAGGATCCTTTCGCCAGTCTCAACCCTTACCGCCGCCTGAAGGCACAGGTTGCAGAACCGTTGCAGAACTTCGGCCTCGCCTCGGGGGCTGCGCTGGAAAACCGCGTGCTGGAGCTTTTTGACCGTGTCCACCTGCCGCGCGATTTCATGAACCGCTTCCCCCACGAACTTTCAGGCGGGCAGCGCCAACGTGTCGCCATCGCCCGCGCCCTTGCGCTTAACCCCAAGCTGATCGTCGCGGACGAGGCGGTTTCGGCCCTTGACGTCTCGGTGCAGGCGCAGGTCCTGAACCTGATGATGGAGTTGCAAGAGGATCTGGGCCTGTCCTACCTTTTCATCAGTCACGACATGGCCGTGGTCGAACGCGTGGCCCATCAAGTGGGCGTCATGTATCTGGGCCGCATCGTCGAAATCGGCCCCCGCGCCGCGATCTTCGAAAACCCCAGCCACCCTTACACCCGCTCGCTGCTGTCCGCCGTGCCGATCGCCGATCCGTCCAAACGCCGCTTTGAAAGTGACCTGAACTTCAAGCCGATCTCGTCACCGATCTTTCCGCTGGGCCACCAGCCTGCACCATCCACATACACACAGGTAACGCCGGGACATTACGTCCTGCAGGCCTGAAGGGGGAACCATGCCGATCAAGAACCGTCTGTCCGAGATGCAGGCCGAAATCACCGAATGGCGGCGCGACCTGCACGAAAACCCCGAACTTCTGTACGAGGTCCACCGCACCGCCGCCACCGTCGCTGCCCGCCTGCGCGCGTTTGGCTGTGACGAGGTGGTAGAGGGCATTGGCCGCACCGGCGTCGTCGGTGTGATCAAGGGCAAGACCGACAGCCGGGGCCATGTCGTCGGCCTGCGCGCCGATATGGACGCCCTGCCGATCCTCGAGGCGACGGGCCTGCCCTATGCCAGCAAGACCCCCGGCAAGATGCATGCCTGCGGTCATGACGGCCACACGGCGATGCTGCTGGGCGCCGCCAAATACCTTGCCGAAACGCGGAATTTCGATGGCGCGGTCGCCGTCATCTTCCAGCCGGCCGAAGAGGGTGGCGCAGGGGGCGAAGCGATGGTGAAAGACGGGCTGATCCCCCGCTTCGGCATCAAGGAAATCTACGGCATGCACAATTCGCCGGGCATGGCGGTGGGGCATTTCTCGATCAAGCCCGGCCCGTTCTATGCCGCGACCGACAACTTCACCCTGCATCTGTCGGGCAAGGGCGGCCATGCCGCCTATCCGCACCGCACCGTCGATACAACCGTCATGGCCTGTCAGGTCGTCACCACCCTGCAAACCATTGTGTCGCGCAACATCGACCCGCTGGAATCCGTCGTCGTCTCGGTCACTTCGTTCCGCACCGAATCCGAGGCGTGGAACGTCATCCCCGAGCGCGTCGAAATCCGCGGCACCGTCCGCACCTTTGACCCCGCCATGCGCAAAATGGCCGAGGACCGGCTGAAGACCATCGTGACCAGCACCGTTCAGGCCTTTGGCGGCACGGTCGACCTTGTCTGGAAGCCCGGCTATCCCTCCATGGTCAATTCCGAACGCGAAACCGGCTTTGCCGCCGAAGTTGCCGCCAAGATCGCGGGGGTGGGTGCGGTCGACACCAACTGCCCCGCCATCATGGGGGGCGAGGATTTCGCCTATATGCTGCAAGCGTGTCCTGGCGCCTATATCCAGGTCGGCAATGGCAATACCGCCGAGGTCCACCACCCCGAATACAATTTCAACGACGACGCCATCCCTTTTGGTGCGTCTTACTGGGCGGAATTGGTCGAAACCCGCATGCCCGCCGCGTGAAAGGATACGGAATGAACTGGTCAGATTATCTTGACGCGAATCAAGCACGCTTTGTGGACGAACTTCTTGATTTCGTTCGCATTCCGTCGGTGTCAGCCTCGACCGCCCATGTGGCTGATGTGGTCACGGCGGGAAACTGGGTGGTTGACCGGCTGAAGACGGCCGGCATCGAAAACGTCCGCATGATGCCGACCGACGGCCACCCGGTCGTCTATGGCGACTGGCTGCACGCGCCGGGCAAGCCCACCGTGCTGATTTACGGCCATTTCGATGTGCAGCCCGCAGAACCCTTCGACTTGTGGCAAACCCCGCCCTTCGCGCCTGAAATCCGCGACAACAAGGTCTGGGGTCGCGGCGCATCGGATGACAAGGGCGGCATGTTCATCCCGATCCTGTCTGCCGAGGCTTTGTTGAAAACCACCGGCAAACTGCCCGTCAACGTCAAGTTCTTCTTCGAGGGGCAAGAGGAAATAGGCTCTCCCCATCTGCCGCCCTTCATTGCCGCCAACGGCGCGCTTTTGAGGGCCGACATGATCTTTTCCGCCGATGGCAGCCAGTGGGGCGAAGATCAGCCGAACATGATCACCGGTCTCAAGGGTCTGGTGGCCGCGCAGATCACGGTCAGCGGCGCCAAGGGCGATCAACACTCTGGCCAACAGGGTGGTGGCATTGCCAACCCCATCCACGGCCTGTCCCACATCATCGCCGCGATGAAGGGGCTGGATGGCAAGATCAGGGTCGCCGGCTTTTACGACGACGTGATCGATCTGACCGTCGAGGACCGCGCCGCCATCGCCCGTGTCCCCTTTGACGAGGCGCAGTACATCGCCGACCTGGGCGTGCCGGATGTCTTTGGCGAAGAAGGCTACTCCACCCGCGAACGGCTCTGGGCGCGCCCCACCTTCGAGTTGAACGGCATCTGGGGCGGCTGGCAGGGCAACGGCATCAAAACGGTTCTGCCCGCCCAGGCCTTTGCCAAGATCACCTGCCGGCTTGTCGCCAACCAGAAGCCCGACGCGATCTTTGCCTTGCTCAAGGCCCATATCGAGGGGAATTGCCCCCCCGGCCTGCGCGTGAACGTCGAACGCCTTGCCGGCAGCGCCGACCCCTTCCTGGTTCCGCCCGGCCACAATTCCAGCACCGCCGCCGCCGAGGTATTGACCGAGGTTTACGGCAAGGCCCCTTACATCACCCGCACCGGCGGTTCGATCCCGGTCATGACGATGCTGCTGAACGAACTGGGCATCCACGCCACCGTTTTTGCCTTCGGGATGAACGACGAAAATCTGCACGCGCCCAACGAATTCTTCCGGCTGTCGAACTTCCGCACCGGACAAACCGCCTATTGCCGGCTGCTGGAGAGGTTGGGCTAGGCAATGGCACGCACAAGTGGTGTGCCGCCCCTTTGAACCTCCATGACGGCAAACCAGATCCCGCAACCGGACCGTCCTTGGGCGCAGCGGGCTCATTCCCATCCGCAAGAACTGTCGGCCCTGGCAAGAAGCCTTCCCGGCAGCGTGGGCCCGGAGCGAAGCCCGGCACCAGGGCCGGGCGTTCGGGAAGCGCCGCACCGGATACCACGCCCGAACCCGGCTCGCGGCATAGATGCCCGTGCCGCACTCGCTTGAAGCGCAGCACTCTCTTGAAGCAAGGGCGCCCGCCCCCGGGGCCCTCGGTGAACGCCTCGCTGCACGCGAACCCGATCGCCGAAATCCCGATCCGTGTGGCACGGTTGACGTCATTGACAAGATCGGAACGTAACATCACCGGATATGGAACGTTCCATAAGCGCTTCCAACCGAGCCTTCAGAAAGTTGCGAGGCGCCTCCCTTGGCGCGCATTTCAATTTGGAGGATGTGACACGGCTGAAGTCAGGGTTTCCGTTCTGGGCGCGTCGGGCTGGATGGGCAAGGTTCACACCATGGCCTATCAGACTTTCCCGCACTCATGGGCACCTCTGGCGGCACGGCGAAGGTTGTCGCTTTGGTCGAAGATAACCCCAGGGCCGCGGCCGATCTGGCCTTTCGCGCGCCGGGGGCGAAGATCCTGCAATCGTGGCGCGATGCGGTGCAGGACCCGGATGTTGACCTGATTGACATCTGGCTGCCTGACAGCCTGCATTACGAGGTGGCCAAGGCTGTTCTTCTGGCGGGCAAGCATGTTTACTGCGAAAAGCCGCTGGCCGATACGGCGGCGCAGGCTCGCGAATTGGCCGACATCGCCAAGGCCAAGGGTCTGATTACCCGCGTCGGTCACGCTTTCCCCAGCGATCGGTGCATGATCTGCCGCGCGAGATCATCACGAAGGGCGAGATTGGCGAGATCAAGATGTTCAAGGCCTGCCAGCATGTCGACATGTATGGCGACCCGCTGGCCCCCTATATGTGGCGCGCCGATGGCAAGCTTGCGCCGACCGGTATCGTGGGCGACACCGGCACGCATGTGTTCAGCTTTATGGACTTTCTGGTGGGTCGGGGCAGCGAACTGATCGCCGACAACTACAACGTCACGCCGCGCCGCCCGGTGGTTTCGGGTCTAGGCTATGGCGAACAGGCGGTGTTGACCGGCCATGAGACCTGGTCGGATGTGATCAACCCCGACGGCACCAATATCCTGTGCAAATTCGCCAATGGTGCGCGCGGCCTGATCGACTTCAGCCGTGTGGCGACGGGGCGCAAGGTCATGCAGACCTATGAGGTGTACGGCACCAAGGGCAGCCTGTCCTATACCTATGACGAGGTGAACCGCCTGCGGTTTTACACCAATGACGCCGCCAACGGTCGCCGCGGTTTCCGCGAGATCGACGTGGGCCCGGAAAACGAAACCTTCCGCGCTTTCCTGCCGCTGCCCAACTTTGCGCTTGGCTACAATGAAAGCAAGATCATCGAGGCGGCTGAGGTGATCCGGTCGATCACCACCGGCCAGGCGATGTGGCCGACCTTCGAGGCTGGCCCCACATCTGCCAGATCGTTGATGCCTGCATGGAATCCTCGCGCCTTGGTCGCTGGGTTTCGATCGCCTGAAGTCGAGGGAGCAACGCCATGGCCCAGACCATTCCGCAAGACATCCTGAACGCATTGACGGATGTCGACATGCCCCGCCTTCTGCCCGAGCCCGAGATTGCAATCTCGGTCATGGTGAAGGACCACCGGGTGCCGGTTAACGCCTGTGGCACGGTGATTGTGGGCAGCGGGGCCGCCGGCTTGCGCGCTGCGGTCGAGGTGAAGAGGCGCGGGACCGATGTGGTTGTGATCAGCCAAAGCGCGTGGGGCGGCACCTCGGCCTGTTCGGGGTCGGACAAGCAGACGTTGCACACCGCCAATACCTCGAACCGGGGCGACGATTTCAAGGAGATTGCACGCGCGATCCTGGCGGGCGGTGCCATGGACGAAGACACGGCCTATGTCGAGGCAATCGGGTCGGTGCGGGCGATGGCTTCGCTGCAATATCTGGGGTTGCCACTGCCGCAGGACAACTTTCGCGGCACGCTCCGCTATCAGACCGATCATGATGAAGTTGGCCGCGCCACCAGCTGTGGGCCCCGCACCTCGCGCTTGATGGTCAAGGCGCTGGCGAGTGAGGCGATCCGGCTGGGCATTCCGTTTTTCAACCAGACGACGGGCGTGCGAATTCTGACGGAAGAGCAAGGCGATGGTCGGGTCGTTGCGGGCATCCTTGCGGTGCGGCCAAAGGCTCAGACGCCGGACAATCCCTATGGCCTGACCCTGTTTCGCTGTGCCGCGCTGGTTATCGCTGCGGGCGGCCCGGGCGCTTTATCGCGATTCCGTCTTTCCGAACGGTTGTTTCGGATCGCTGGGCCTGGCGCTGGAAGCGGGCGTTGATCTAGCCAACCTTACCGAAAGCCAGTTCGGCATCGGAACCCGGCGCGAGGGGTTCCCGTGGAACCTGTCGGGCACCTATGTGCAGGCCATGCCCTATGTTTACGCGGTCGATGCGGCAGGGGTCGAACACAATTTTCTGGCCGAATACTACCGGACGACGCAGGAACTGACCTCGAACATCTTCCGCAAGGGCTATCAATGGCCGTTCCACGCCACCCGGATGCTGGATTTCGGGTCCAGCCTTGTCGATCTTGCGATCACCCGGGAAAATCAGGCCGAGCGGCGGGTGTTCATGGATTTCAACCGAAATCCGCAACCCGTGCCCGGCGACCTGCCCTTCAGCCTTGATCGGCTGGACCCGGATGTCGCCGGCTATCTGGCCAAGGCAGGGGCGGCTCAGGACCTGCCGATCGACCGGCTGCACTATATGAATCCGCTCTCGATCGAGCTTTACCTGCACTACAAGATCGATATCCGGCGCGACCCGTTGGAATTTGCGGTGAACAACCAGCACATGAATGGCGGCATCGCCGTGGATACCTGGGGTCGCAGCAGCCTGGCTGGCCTTTATGCCATTGGCGAGGCGGCGGGTACCCACGGCGTGACCCGGCCGGGTGGCGCGGCGCTGAACGCCGGGCAGGTTCTGGGAACCCGGGTCGCCGAACATTTCGCGGCAGGGGGGCGGGCGCAGTCCGCGCCGCAAGGGGCCATCGAGGCCGGGCTTGAGCAGGCCGCGATCCGGATTGAACAGGCGCTGCGTGCGGGCAGCCCGATGAAAATCCGCGCCATCAAGGACGAGGTGCAGGCGCGCATAAGCGATCATGCCGGTATCCTTTGCACGCCCGAAAATGTCGCCTCGGCCTTGCAAGCGGCAGTGATACTGAACCGCAGGATCCGCGAGAACGGCATTTCCTTCGTGCGCGGCGGCGAGATTGCCCGGGTCCTGCAATGGCAGCAGATGGCACTGGCTTCTGAGGCCGTGTTGGCCGCACTGCATCACTGCATCGCCAAAGGCGGCGGCAGCCGGGGCGCGCGGGCGATCTGCGATCCGGCCCGTGAGGCGACCCCGATGGCCAAATCCGGCCCTCTGCAAGATGTGCGTTTCCGCAAGGAACGTGCCATTGACCGGGAGGAACAAATTCTGGTTCGGCTGCAGGACGGGGGGCTGCAGATCTGCTCCCGGCCCAACCGCCGCCTTGACGAGGTCGCCAAGCCGTTCTTCGAACGCGATTGGCCGGCATGGCTGACCGGCGAGGTCTTTGATCTGGACCGGGGGCGGAATGCTTGATTTCAAAAGCCTGAACACGGTTGCGGCGGGCGAGGCGTTGGTCGAGATGGCCCCGCTGGGGGACGGCCAGTTCCGCCGTGGCTTTGTCGGCGACACCTTCAACACCGTCTGGCACATGGCGCAGGCCCTGCAGGACCGCGTCAAGGTTGGCTTTATCACGCGGGTCGGGCAGGACCGGATTTCCGATGCATTCATGGCCGAAGCAGCGGCGGATGGTTTGGATGTATCGGTGATCGGGCGCGACCCTGTGCGCAGCATGGGGCTGTATCTGATCAAGTTGGACGGGGTTGAACGCAGCTTTCACTATTGGCGCGACGGATCTGCCGCGCGCGGGTTGGCGGCGGACGAGGACGCTTTTACGCGGGCATAGTCCGGGGCGGGGCTGATCCATTTGTCTGGCATCACTCTGGCCATCCTTCCGGCTGCCGACCGTGGCAAGCTGTTCGCGGCACTGGCCAAGGCACGGGCCAATGGCGCGTGGGTGTCGTTTGATCCGAACATTCGTCTGTGCTTTTGGGCATCCTTGGACGAGGTGCGGCACGACATCCCGCAAGCGCTGGCCTTGACCGATATCGCGCTGCCCAGCTTCGACGACGAAACGACCGTCTGGGGGGATGCAGACCCGCAGGCGACGATTGCGCGCCTCGCAGCGGCGGGCGTGGCCGAGGTCGCGGTCAAGGATGGGGCAGGGCCGGTGGCGGTGTTGTCAGACGGGGCGATCAAGACGCTTGCCACTCCGCCGGTTCAGGGCATCCGCGATACGACAGGGGCAGGGGATGCGTTCAACGCGGGCTATCTTTCGGCGCGCCTTTTGGGACAGACGCCCGAAATGGCCGTTTCCGCCGGGCAGCGTTTCGCGGGCGAGGTGATCCGGCATCTCGGCGCGCGTTTGCAAAAAGCTGCCGTCCTGCCCTTGGCCTGAAGGGTCTTACCCGCCGCGCAACTGGCGCACTAACCCCGAGGCTTCGGCGGCGTTGCGGCGGATTTGGCCCCAGTTTTCCGCCGCGATATCGGCGCTGGTTGCAATCCATGTGCCACCCACCGCGCGAACCGGGGCATAGCCCAGCCAATCGGTCAGGTTGTCCCGCGTCACCCCGCCGGTGGGGTTAAAGCCGATACCGGTGTGCAGGTAGGGGCCCACAATGTTTTTCAGCATGCTCAGCCCGCCAGCGGCAACGGCCGGAAAGAACTTGACCAGCTTGCAATCGGCCCGCAAGGCAACCTGCAGATCTGACGGCGTCATGATGCCGGGGGCAAAGGGCAGCGAGATCTTGGCCGCGTGGTCCAGAACTGCGCGGTCTATGCCGGGCGACAGTGCAAACATCGCGCCCGCGGCACGGGCGGCGTCGGCCTGGGCCTCGGTCAGGACCGTGCCTGCACCGACCAGCATATCGGGGTGGGGCAGAGTCGCGGGATCGGGTGAGAAGCGTTCACGCAAGGCTGCCATATCCGGCAATGCACCGATCGCCAGAAGCCCGGCGATCAGCGTGGCCAATTCGGCCACGCACCCTCTGTCGTGGGCCAAGGCAAGAATGTCGACAGTGAGCTTGCAGGCTGCTTTCTCGGGAAGGGCAGCCATGGCGGCTTCGTAAAGCTGGCGGTAGGCATCGCGTGGAAAGAGTTGATCACGGTAGACCAGACCGGGCAGCGCCGCCAATTTCAAGTCGGGGGTTTGCGCCGCAGGGCGTGGATCACATGGCGGTAATCCACGACATGGCCGCGCCTTTGGTCACCATATCCCGGCCACGCGGCAGGGTCAGCAGATGTGTGGCCCCGAGGTAGAGGTCGAGCCTGTCGTCATGCAGCCTGACCCGCAGGCGATGACCGATCAGGCGGGCCCGTTCTGGCAAGGCTGGACGGTGTAGAAGACCCGCCTGAGAATGAAGCCGCCCGACGAGGTGACGGTGACATGGGTTTCTTCGGCGCCAAAAGACTATGGGCCGTGGTGCGGCGGGTTGGCCCAAACGACTTTGGCGGCTGAAGCACAGCCCGCTCGGCATCAATACGCTTGCGATTGTGGGCGCCGCTTACGACCACAGAACTGATCAAGGAACCGGCGATAAGCGGCAAGATCGCCGAAGTCGGGCGTTCCGCGCAGCAAAAGCGCATCCGCGATAGCCCGCTTCAGGTGCCCATGCGGCCCCTCAATCGCTCCGTTTTCATGCGCGACCCCGCAGTTGTTGCGGCTCGGCGTCATGGCGTCATGGGTGCACAGGGCTTCGTAGCGCCCAGTTTTTCCAAAAGGCGGGCCAGTCGGTGTCAGCTTCGCGTTCCAGGTTGCGGAAAGGTGAGGTGGATCAGCGAAAGGTCCGGGGGACCTTTCGCCCGCCGAACGACAGGCTGTCACTGCGATGTTCGCGCGGGGCCCCGCCCAATACCCAAAGGGCATGTCTCACAAGCCTTCGGCCAATGCCACAAAGCTCTCGCCGCCGAGAACGACATGGACATGTTCGAAGCCGCTGCAGGCCAGCCGGAAGTGATAAAGCCGATGGATCAGCGGCTGGCCCGCGACGGTAACGCCCAGATCGGCCATGTCGGTGAAATCTGACAGCCCCATGCGGCCGGGCTCTTGAAGCTGGCGGAAGATGACCTCCCGCTCCGATTTGCTCAAGACGGGCGCCGTGCAGGGCACGCCACTGGCTGATGCGGTGTTCCAGGGTCCGCCGGATCCCTTCGCCCAGTTCCGGGTGGCGGCGCATAATCTCCCCGGGAACTGCCACAGATCGCAATCCCGGCGCCGCTTCCGGCATGGGCACGACCTCTGCGTCAAAGATCCCCGCCAAGGGATCGGGCCGTCGCCGGTCCCGTGGTGCCCGCTTGAGCGAAGGCGGCTGCGGGTCCTCCCCAAGCCGGTAGCCCGTAGCCGTGCTGAAACCGGCTTTGGCAGCCGCGACGGGCGTCGTGTCGGTTGATCGATACTTCATGAAAAGCCGCATCTGATGATCGGTTACATGGCGGCCAGGCAAGGGCTCTACCTCTTCGAGGAGAAACCCCACCCTGGCCGACTGCGATCACCCGATCACCAGAACCGTCAAGCCCCGGCCGTCGTTG